>NZ_VFTJ01000002.1:0-528982 GCF_006439595.1 Mesorhizobium sp. B3-1-9 | reverse complement strand
GGCCATGGGTCAGGCGGGAGGGATGGCAAGCTCGCCTTGCCGGCGCCGCGTTCCGTCACACCCCCCTCTGTCCTGCCGGACATCTCCCCCGCAAGGGGGGAGATTGGCAGCTTGGCTGCCGGCGCCTCTTCTGCAGCGTTGGAGGTTGGCGAAAGCGGTGATGACATCTGATCTCCCCCCTTGCGGGGGAGATGTCCGGCAGGACAGAGGGGGGTGCTGTCCCGCCAGCATTTCGGATTTTCCTACATCGCGGCGGAGCAAGGGAACTGGATCAATCGTCAATCGCCGGCGTCAGTTCCAGCTCGGCCGGCGTCAGCCCTTGCCGCAATTGGCTCAGCCGGAACTCGTCGACCCAGTAGGCCTCGCCGTCGACCAGCACGCGGGCGCTGTAGGAGCCGCCGGAAAAGCGCTGCGCGGTGACATAGACCCTGTGGCGGTCGAGCGCGGTCTTTACCGCGGCGCGGCGGGACTTTTCTCTGGCGACAGGACTGACCATGGCCTCACTCGAACACGCTGCCGCTCGGATAGCGGCCGCCCATAAACATGGCGGAGAGCTCAATATGAGTCAATTTGCCGGACGCAGGCGGCCGTTCACCGCGGCGCCCGCAGTCGCCGCCAGCGCTGCATGAACTCCTGCGCGACCTTGAACAGGCGCGGGTTGTCGCGCACGAAAGCCACGCCCCGGCCGCGGTATTTGATGGCCTCGCTCGCCGCCACGCCCTTCAGTGTGATGCCGTAGCAAAGTTCGGACAGAACCGACTTCACCGCGCCCATATGTTCCTTGTAGCTCTGGTTGCCGACCGACAGGTCGAAATAGTCGAAGCCGGCGCCGCGCCCCCATCGGATCAGCTCGCCCATGATGCAGAGCCCCGGCGAAACATTGGGCACCGCGCCCTGGTCGATCGCGATCAGAAGCGCATGCAAGGTGCCCAGATGGGCCGCCAGATACTGGACCGCGACCATGACCTCGCCGGCGCGCAGGCCGAAGATCCGCACCGAACCGTCCGTCAGGCCGCGATGCGCGGCTTCGCGGTAGAAATCGACCACCGGCGGCTGCGCGAGCAGATCGAAGCGGCCGAGCTCGCGAAAACGGCTGAGCCGCATCTCAACCAGCTTGCCGAAGATGGAGTCCACCAGGGCCGGCGTGTCGGCCTCGACCAGGGCCAGGCCGCCATTGCGATCGAGCCGGCGCAAGTCCTTGTTGAGCGCCTTGACGAAGGACGGTCGGCAGATGCGCTTGACGACGGTTTCGGCGTCGCCGTCCATGGCGATGCCGTAGTGCGAGTGGATGGAGTCGCGCGCCGGCGCAAGCAGCGCCAGGGGATTGGCGACGCCGCCGACCTCCTTCGGGATACCGACGATGTGGATGCGGTCGGCCGGCGGCAGCACGGAAAGCACTGCCGTCCAGGCAGCCTCGGCGGATTGCCTGGCCCACGGCGTCGCGTCGGCGAGCAAAGGCGCGGAATAGTCGCACACGCCGCAGCTCAGCCATTCGATCACCCAATGGTGGAATGCGCGGCGGCGCATCAGCGGCACAAGCATCCTCGGCTCGCCCGTGGCGGCGTCCCTCACCTCGACGATGGCGAGGTCGGCCTTTTGCGGCACGAGCCCTTCGACGATCCCTTCGGCCCAGGCGAAATGCTGGTGGCCGGTGCACACGCCCTCTGTCTCAAGACGCAGCCAGAGCGGTTTGACCGCTTCGAGACTGGTGTGCAGTTGCGCCACGTAAGCGCCGCTGGCGGCGCCAGCGGCGTGCGGTGCGGCCTCATCGTCGGCCAAGCCGGTCGTCATTGCGGCCATCGGCATTGCCTGGCTTACCACATCATTCTCCTATCGTCTCTGCACTGCCAGCGTGGCCGCGCGGCGCCAGGCGCCGAACACGCTGGGGCGCTGCTCGTTCGGGTGCTTGGAGTTCCACATACGGTGAGCAGCGAAATACCATGAGGCCACGAGCACGAAGGTCTCGGAGACCGCGGCGCCCGCCAGCGACCATGTCGACGGCGCGATGGCCAGCAGAATCCCGATCGTCGCCAGCCCGACGATCGCGCCGGCCATGGTGATGAAGGCGACGATGCGGAAATCGCCGAGGATCTCGAGGACCACGCGCGGCATGACATAGGCCATAATCGGTACATAATTGGCGATGGCGAAAAGCCCGATCAGCCCGACCGAGGCATGCTGCAGGGCCTGGGATTTGATCATCGGCAAGATGAACAGGATGCCGCAACCATAGGCCAGGCTGCCAAGCCCCATGACGAGCGCCCAGATCTTGGCCTGCGTCCACACGCGGTCGAACTCCTTGTTGCGCACCAGCTTTGCGAGTTCCGGCTGCGTCATGTTCGAGAAGGCAAGGCTGGAGATGCGCAGCGGCGCAAACAGCACCAGCACCGCCGCCAGCGGCGCGTAAGCCGCGGGTCCGGCGATGCCGGCGACCAGCAGGGCCAGGCATTGCCCCTGGATGTTGGTGGTGGTGGCGCTGAACCCCGACCAGCAAAGCTGCGGCCAGAGCTTTGCATAGCGCCGCAAGGTCGGGGCGCGGAAGGAGATACGCAGCCTGCGGCGCGCCAGCCTCACCAGCACGGCGATGCCGACCATATTGGCCGCGGCAAGCGCGTAGAAGGTGGCCTGAAGCGCGTCCGCGAAGAACCAGATCGCCGCTCCTGCGAGCACTATGCCCGCGATCGTGAACACGGCGTCGCTGATGGAGACGACGAGCTGCATGCGGCGCGCGAAGAAGGCGGTGCGCATATGGCTGCGCAGCGACCAGGCTCCGACGAAGCAGGCGGCGCCGATGCCGCTCGGGTCGCCCAGGAGGTGCATCAGCAGCCCGGTGCCCAATGCCATCAGCAGCGCCACCACCAGCGCCGCCGATCCGAAGGTCACGTCATAGGCGTCGACGCCGGCGCTGTTGGCGCTTTTGCTCATCCATATTGTGGCGGGAACGGCGGTGAGCGAGCGGATATAGGACAAGCCGACGCCGCCCATCACCATGGCCAGCGCGAAGAGCCCGTAACCTTCGGCCGACAAAAGATGCAACAGCGCGATGTTGAGGGCGAAATGGAAGCCGCTCTGCATCGCCTCGCCGCCGATCATCAGCATGAGGCGCCGCACCAGATGGGCCGGGAAGGTGAACTTCACGGGCTCGTCTCCGCCTCGCGGGCGACACGCGCCCGCCCCTGCCACGGCGGCGTCGCCTTAAGCTTGTCGGCCACGATCGCCACGATCGCGGCGGCGGCGATCGGCTCGCTGAAGACCGCCTCGTAGCGCGCGCGACCGGCGGCGGCGAAGTCGCGCCATAGATCCGGCCGCAGGATGATTTCGCCGAGCTTGCCGGCAAGGGCGGCTGAGTTGCCCGGCGGCACATGCCAGCCGGTCTCGCCATCGGCCACCACTTCCACCAGCCCGCCGATCGCCGACACCAGCGGCGGCCGTCCCCAGCCCATCGCCTCGATGGCGACGCGGCCGAGCGACTCCGGGCGGCGCGACGGCACCGTGACGATGTCGGCCCAGCGATAATGGTCGGCGGGGTCGGAGACGAAAGGCAGCACCTCGACATGCCCGGTCAGCCCCATGCGCCCGACCAGTTCAGCCAACGCCTGCTCGCGTTCGCTGCTCTCGAAGGCACCGCCCACCAGGCGGACCTCGACGCGGTCGCGCAATTCGGCGGGAAGCGAGGCGACGGCATCAAGCAGCACCTCCTGCCCCTTGATACGGTTGACGCGGCCAAGCAGCAGGACCTTGAGCGGGCGGCTGCCATCATAGGTCACCGGCAGGGCCGCGGCGGGACCGGCAACGCCGTTATAGACGACATGCGTGCGCCGCCCCTTGGCATCGAGGGCCGGCGGATCGCCGAAGGTGGCGCGCGTTGCGCGCGAGTTGAAGATCAGATCCGCCTTGCTCCAGCGCATCAGCGCGACAAGCACCTTGCGCAGGACGCCTTCCGGGATCTCGTGGATATGCAGCAGCGCCTTGCGCGGCAGGAGCCGCGCGGCCAGCGCATAGTCGGCGATGATCGAGGTGTTGATATAGGTCAGGTCGTTGTCGCGCATGCGCCGCCAGGCGCGCCAGAGCGCCGCCGGCAGCCGCGCCATCTCGATGGTGGCGAGCTTGAGCATCGCCTGGCGCCGGAGCACCCAGAGCGGTTCGAACACGATGCGGCTGGCATGCGGCTTGAGGATATCGACGATCGGCCCCTCGCGCGGCAGCACGACCTCGATCTCGGCGGCCGGAAACGCGGCGCGCAGCGCAGCCACGCTCTCCGCGAAGCTGCGGTCCGAACCATAGAGCTCGTAGCCCTGATGAACGCAGGCGATGCGCATCGCTATCTTTTCCACCTTGCACCCCGAGTCCGCTCAGCACCGGACCCTTCAAGCGCGGAAGGAACTTCATGCCAAATCCGCACGCCGCCTTACCCAGCGGTGGCCACTGCAGGCCGGTAGCAAGGATCATGCCGGGTCTTGAACGCCCTGCTGCGACCCAGGAGCTCGGCCGTGCCCCGTATCGGTACAGATACGTCGCGAAAGTTGACCGATAATGAAGCAAGCCCTGCGTTCTGAAGAGAAATTTTACACCTTCATGTGAATATTCGCCCTGGGGGTACCCTGGCACGGAAGTTGCTGGGCGTGTCATTGATTTAACAACAACCATGACCGGACCCCGGGGAATCCTTTATTTTGAAACCGGAACGACCTTCCACCCTGATCGAAAAGCCTTCGATCCTGATCCTGGGGACGCGCGGCATTCCGGCTTCTCACGGCGGCTTCGAAACCTTCGCCGAGCGGCTGGCGCTTTTCCTGGCCGGACGCGGCTGGAAGGTCGGCGTCTACTGCCAGAAGGAGGTCGAGCGCGTCGGTCAAAGGGTGACGAGCGAGACCTGGCGCGGCATCGAGCTCATCACCATCGAGGTCGCCTCCAAGGGTCCGCGCGCGACGCTGGAATTCGACTGGCAGTGTGTGCTCGACGCGGCCAGGCGGCCGGGTGTCTGCCTGGTGCTGGGCTATAACGGCGCGGTGTTCCTGACCTGGTTGAGGCTCAGAGGGCGCAAGATCCTCACCAATATGGACGGCATCGAGTGGCGGCGGCCGAAATGGGGACCGGCGGCGCGCAGCTGGTTCTGGCTCAACGAATGGATCGGCGCCTGGCTCTCGCACCGGCTCGTCGCCGACCACCCGGCGATCGCCGACCATCTGGCGACACGGCGGCCGCGGAGCGCCATCGCCACGATCGCCTATGGCGCGGACCCGGTGACCTCGGCGCCGGAGGAACCCATTCGCGCGCTCGGGCTCGAGCCTGGCAAATATCTGGTCTCGATCGCGCGGATCGAGCCCGACAACAACATCTCGCCGATCATCGAAGCCTTCCGCCGCCGCGATCGCGGCGACATGAAGCTGGTGGTGCTCGGCACGCTCAATGACGACATTCCTTACCACCGCGCCGTGCGCGCCGCGGCGGGCAACGCGGTGATCATGCCGGGCGCGATCTACGACCAGGCGGTGGTGAAGGCGCTGCGCTATCATGCGCGCGCCTATATGCACGGCCACACTGTTGGCGGCACCAACCCCTCGCTGGTCGAGGCGCTGGCCGCCGGCAACATGGTGATCGCGCATGACAACCGCTACAACCGCTGGGTCGCCGGCGATGCGGCGATCTATTTCAGCGACACCGAGAGCCTGAGCCAACGGATCGACGAGGCGCTGGCCGACGACGCGTTGGCGGCACGCTGCGGCAAGGCGGCGCGGGCCCGCGCCCGCGAGGCCTTCCGCTGGGAAGACGTGCTTAGCGCCTATGAGAAGGAAGCGCTGCGGCAGCTCGGCGTTGCCACCGCCGCGCCGGCGAAAGCCGACCGCGCCAAGCACGCATGACTGGCCCACACACGGCCGGCTGGTCGCGCCGTCGTATCCTCGGCGCGGCACTGGCCGCGGCAACGGCGCCACTGGCGACAGTGGTCTCGCCACTCTCATATTCGGCGCAGGCCGCAACCGGCGCATGGCCCTTCAGGCGCGGCGTCAACACCTGGCCGTGGTTTGCGCTGACGCGCGAATTTCCCGCGCCCCGCACCGACTATGACTGGCCGCCCTTCCAATCGCAGCGGCCGGTGCCGACACTGGCCGATCTTGTCCGGCTGCGCGCCAGCGGCCTCGATTTCATCCGCCTGCCCGTCGATCCGGGCCCGTTCCTTGCAGCCGATGCGGGCCAGCGCGCCGACCTCATGGCAATGCTGAGCGCGGCGGTCGAGGCGGCCGTCGCCGCCGATCTCGGCGTCATCGTCAACGTTCAAGCCAATGGCGCTACGCATTACTGGAATCCCGACCGCATGTATTCCAGCACCAGCGCGCCTGAGTTTGCGCGCTACCACGTCTTCGTCGGCGAGGTGGCCGGCATGCTCGAAGGCATGGCGCCCGGCAGGGTCGCGCTGGAGCCGGTCAACGAACCGCCGCAGGACTGTTCTTCCGATGTCTGGCTCACGGTTCAGGCCGCGCTTCTGACCGCCGCGCGGGGCTCGGCGCGAAAGCTGCCGCTGCTCGCCACCGGCGGCTGCGGCTCGATGGTGCGCGGGCTGACCGCGCTCGATCCGGCGCCGCTGGCGGAATTCGAGCCGATCCTGTTCACCTTCCACTTCTACGAACCCTATCTGTTCAGCCATCAGGGCGCGCCGTGGATGCGCGAGCCGGTGTACCGCGCGCTGAACAACGTGCCGTGGCCGGCTTCGGCGGGCTCGCTCGACAAGACGCTGGCCTCGGTCAGGGCAAGGACGGCTGCGGACACGGAAAGGTCCGACGAGGCCAAGAGGGCCGCCTACGAAGAGACCGAAAAGGTGCTGAAAGTCTATTTCGACGCCCAGCCCGACCGCCGCTTCATCGACGGCTACCTGAAGCAGGTGAGCGACTGGGCGGACAGAAACGGCATCACGCCTGAGCGCATCATCATGGGTGAATTCGGCGCGCTGCGCACCGATGCCCGATACACCGCAGCGCCCAATCCCGACCGCGCCCGCTACATCGCCGATGTCCGGCAAAGCGCCGAAGCCGCCGGCTTCCCCTGGGCATTCTGGGACCTATTCGACGGCATGGGCATGATGGATGACACCACGCGCGCGCTCGACCCGGCGATGGTCGAAGCGCTCGGGCTGACGATGCCGCGCGCTTGACTTGTTGAATCAATAGATCGCGCTAAAGGTCTGGTTTCACGCAAGAGCTGGCCGACAGCCCGCGCTTCGTTCGGGACGTCGAGCCTGCATTGCTCACAGATAAGGCGTGCCGGTCATCGCGGCTTTCAGGCCTGCAGCCCCCTTGTCGACGAGCGCCAGGAAAGCATCGTTCGCTTTCTCCCTACTGCGGGTCTCGCGAAAAGTCCGATGCGCCTCGAGGAAGGCGACAGTCCACGTTGCCAGCAGCAGGCTGGCCGCGAGCTGCGCGTCGGGGTCGGCGGCGTCGCGGCCGACGCTTTCGGCCAGCGTCGCCGCCACGAGGTCGGCCAGTTCGTCGCGGATCGCCCGCGCCCGCGCCTTCAGCGTTTCGCTGCCGGCAACCGTCGGCACCAGACGCTCGCTTCTGGCGGAGAATTCGACCACCGGGCTGCGTTCGGCGACCAGCCGGCGCGCGAGCAGGTGCAATGCCTCCAGTGGCGCGACACCGGCCTCACGCCGGCGCACGGCCTCGCGCAGCATCTCGCGCCCCTCCTCGTCGCGGTCGAAGAACATGTCCTCCTTGCGCGGGAAGTGGTTGAAGACCGTCATGCGCCCGACGTCGGCGGCTTCGGCGATCTCGTCCACCGTCACATGATCGAAGCCGCGCTCCATGAACAGGCGCGTGGCGGAATCGGAGATGGCCTTGCTGGTGGCGAGGCGTTTTCTGGAGCGGCGGTCGGACGGTTCTGGCATGGCTTCCGGTAGCATGATTTTTGTACTCAGTACATATTTCCATTGACTCCGCGCCATCGATCGCCGATATATGTACTCAGTATAAATTTAAACTCAGTATACCGACGTTTGACGCCCGGGCGGGGCGAGGTTCGACCCCTTTGCCGCCATGGGCGAGACGGCCTTCACTCCCGGAGATCAATCCCTTATGAACAAACCCGTCATCGTCATCTTTGCCGCCATTTGCCTCGACGCTGTCGGCATCGGGCTCGTCTTTCCCATTCTGCCGCGCCTCCTCGAGGAGGTGACGCACAGCCCCGATATCGTCGCGTATATCGGCATCATGACCGCGCTCTACGCGGCGATGCAGTTCCTCTTCGCGCCGGTCCTCGGCGCCTTGAGCGACAATCTGGGCCGCCGTCCGGTCCTGCTGATTTCGCTGGCGGGCGCCGCGATCAACTACCTTATCATGGCCTTCGCGCCGCAGCTCTGGATGCTGTTCATCGGTCGCGCCATCGCCGGCTTGACCAGCGCCAACATCTCCGTGGCAACGGCCTACATCACCGACATCACGCCGCATGATAAGCGCGCCGGCCGCTTCGGCCTGTTCAGCGCCATGTTCGGCATCGGCTTCATCATTGGCCCGGTTCTGGGCGGCGTGCTCGGCGACCACTGGATCCGGCTGCCCTTCATTGCCGCCGCGCTGCTCAACGCCGCGAACCTGCTCCTGGCCGTCTTCGTCCTGCCGGAGCCGCGTATGCCGGCCCGGCAGAGGATCGATCTTGCTGGGCTCAACCCGCTGAAGCCCTTGCGCTGGGTGTTTTCGATGAAAGGGTTGCTTCCCATCGTTCTGGTCTATTTCATCCTCTCCGGCGCCGGCGAGGCCTACGGCACTTGCTGGGCGCTCTGGGGCTTCGACACGTTCGGCTGGAACGGCCTCTGGATCGGACTTTCGCTGGGCGCATTCGGCCTTTGCCAGACGCTGGCGCAGGCCTTCCTGCCCGGTCCGGCCGCGCGGCTGCTCGGCGAGCGCAAGGCCTTCGTCGCCGGCATCGGCTTTGCCTGCATCGCGCTCGCCGCCATGGCCTTCGCCAGCCAAGGCTGGATGGTGTTCGCCATCATGCCGGTCTTCGCGCTCTCCGGCATCGGCACGCCGGCCTTCCAGGCCCTGGCAACAAGGCAGGTCGATCCGGAACGCCAGGGGCAGTTGCAGGGCGTGCTGGCCTCGGCCGTCAGCCTTGCCTCCGTCATCGCCCCGCTCGCCTTCTCGACCTTCTACTTCGCCACGCAAAGACAATGGCCGGGCGCCATCTGGCTTTCGGTGATCGCGATCAATCTGGTCGCGGTGCCGCTGGTGTTGCTTGGGACACGGAGGAGTGAGGCTGGTCAGCCTGTGAACGCATAATGCGAGCTGCGGAGTTCCGTCGCGCCCCCCTCTGTCCGGCAGGACAGAGGGGCGCGCCGTAGAGCGCTATGCCTGCATCCGTTGACGCACAACCCTCGCCGGCCGATAAAGCGCCAGCGCCATCACCACGAATTTGGTCATCAGCGTCGTCTTGGAGGCGATGCTTTCGGAGGTGTTGAGCAGGATGAGCCAGCCCAGCATCGGCAGCCAGATGCCCGGATGACAGCGGCGCGCGACCTCGTGCATGAACAGCGCGAAGCCGAAGAAGATCAGAAGCGTGAAGAACGCCCCCTGGTAAAGCGTCAGGCGCAGGATCGGGTTCTCGATGCCCTGCTCCAGGCCGCTGATGCGGCGCATGCTGTCGAGCAGGTCGACATCGGGTCCGACGATCAGGTCGCGCAGTTCCAGATGCCTGAAGAGATCGAACATCTCGACGCGGGCATTGGCGCTGCCGCTGTCGGAGACGAAACGTTCGAGCAGCGCGTCGAAGAAGCCGTAATAGCCGGCGAGCGCGAGCGCCAGCGGCAGCAGCGCGGCGAGCATGATCACCAGCGCTGCGCCCAGAAGGTTGACGCGTCCGGTCGTGAGCTGCGCCACGCCGCGGATGAGCAAATAGACGCCGCCGAGCAGGATCGTCAGCACCATTCCAGAGCGGCCGCCGAAGACGACCAGCGCGCAGAACTGCAGGCCGACGAGCGCCAGCCTGAGCGGCGTCGACAGGGAACGCGAGCCGGACAGCAGCGACAGCACATAGATGGAGGTGACCGTGGCATTGGAGAGCGGGTGCCCCTGCAAAGCCGTCGAGCGCAGATCGTTGACGAACACCGCGCCGTCGAACCGATACGGGAACACGAGATGCTTGGTGCCGAACTCGAACAGCGCCAGCAGCGCATTCACGGTCATGACGACATGGATGACGGTCTGCAGCCGGGCAAAGGTCTTCTCGTCATCCTCGCTGAGCAGCAGCACGAGCAGCGCCGGCGCGACGAACGTGTCGATCATGCCGGCCATGCCGGGGCGCTGCCTGAGGATGACGACAAAGAGAAGCACCGTCGAGATCACCGCCATCAGCGTCGTGGCCGGCCTCTTGTTGGCGACATGGACCACATAGCCGACCGGATTACCAAACGTGCAGGAGCGCCAGACAAAGACGAGCACGAAGAGATAGGTGGACGGGTGGATCTTGCTCAGCGGACTGCCCTGCAGGCCGTCGTAATTGTAACCGGCGAGCCACAGCATGCCGCCGGAGACGGAAAACAGAAGCAGCACCCCGACGGTGATGCCGAGACGGGTCAGCGTGTCGACAGGGACAGTGCGCGGGCCGGCCATGCCGTAGCCCGAAGCAGGAACAGGCCCGGCGGAACCAGCCAGGATCGAGGCCATGTCAGGCCGCCTCGTCGACCAGCATGGCACCGGTCGGCAGCCGCCCCATGACCGAGACCGCTTCGGAGGTCGAGGCGACGTCGCGCATCGGCGTCGCGTTCAGCCTGGCGACGAGCAGGATCTCGTCGGCCATGGCGACCAGCGGCAGGACGTTGAGGTCGTCCGCCAGCGCGCCGCCGTCGACGACGACGAGCTCGAAGCTGCGATTGGCCTCGGCCAGCATGCGATGGGCGAAATAGAGCGCCTGCGCTTCCTGGAACACCGCGGTCGGCCGGCCTCTGCCGATGAGCGCCACGGAACTGCCGGGCGCATAGCGGCTGACCGCGTCGAGCGGATATTCGCCGCGCAGCACGTCGAGCACGCCGGGCTGCGGATCCTTCTGGCCCTTGCCGGCATTGATGTCGATGAACAGCACGCGGCGCCCCCTGGCCGCCGCCGCGTTGGCGAGTTGCCATGCAACCCTCGACCGCTGGTCCTTGTCCTCGGGCGGCGACGCCACCAGGATCGAGGGGACCAGCGGCCAGTCCGGCGGACGCCTGGTGGCGGCGGCGATGCGCTGCAGCGCGAGCCCCGCCACGGCATCGGTCTTTTGCGCCGCGCCGCCGGAGCGGCGCCGCGCCTTGCCCGGCAACACGCCCAGCACCGGCGCCTCGATGGCCGACTGCATCTGGTTGGCGGACAGCACGGTCGGCGACAGATATTCGGCGATCAGCGCCATGCCGACGCCCAGCGCCAGCCCGCCGAAGATCGCGCCGAACACAAGCAGCCCCTTCGGCGGCCAGCTCTTCTTCAGCGCCGGCATGGCCTGCGAGATGATGCGGGCGTTGGTGCTGTTGACGTTGGTCTGCTCGCGCGTTTCCTGGGCACGCTGCAGGTAATTGGCATAGACGGTGCGCACGGCGTCGAGATCGCGCTGCAGCTCGCGCAGCCTGACCGACGCCTGGTCGGTGTCGAGCGACTTGCCCTTCAGCGACGCCACCTTCGCCTCCAGCGCCTTCTGGTTGGCCAAGGCGCGCTCGTAATCGGTCTCGGCGGCGGTGACGAGGCGGCCGAGCTCGCGCGAAATCAGCTTCCGTAGGTCGCTCAGTTGCTGCTGCGCGGAGATCATCGAGGGATGGCGCGGTCCGAGCTCGGTGCCGAACTGCGCGATCTGATCGACCAGCGTCGCCTCCTGCGCCCTGAGGCTGGCGATCACCGGCGAGCGCATCGCCTCCGACGTCGCGTCCGGCGCGCCGCCCTGCCGGCGCAGCTGGTCGACCTGCGCCTTGAGCTGCGCGGTGCGGGTCTGCGCGGCGGTCAGCTGCGTGTTGAGGTCGGTCAGTTCCTGGTCGCTGACCAGATTGCCGGCCGCCATCACCATGTTGTGCTCGGCCTTGTAGGTCTCGACGGCGTTGGCCGCCTGTTCGACGCGCTTGCGCTGGTCATCAAGCCGGGCGCTGATCGCGTCGGAAGCGTCGGCGGCGGCCTTCGAGCGCGCTTCCGCCTGGTCGTCGAGATAGGCCTGCGCGATGGCGTTGGCGAGTTCCGCCGCCAGGTCGGCGCTCTTGGCGGTGATGATGATGTTGAGGACCAGCACCTTGTCGTCGCGCTTCACCGCCAGGCGGCGGCGCAGCGCATCAAGCGTCTCAGCCGTCCTGTCACCGTCGCCGGAGCCGAAGAACATGCCCAGCCAGCGGCCAAGTCCGCCCTGCCCGTTGAAGTCCGGGTTCTCGGTCAGGTTGGTCGCCTTGATGGCGCGCAGCAGGACGCCGTTCGACTGGGCCACGCTCACCTGGCTTTCGACCTGGGTGATGCCGCCATCGGGCGAAATGCGGCTCGGATTGACATCGTTGGTGACGACCTGGAGGTCTTGCGGATCGATGATGATCTGCGCGGTCGAGGAGTAGAGCGCCGGCGTCAGAAAGGTGTAGATCAGCGTTGCGATGGTGAGCAGCGCGACGGTTGCGAAGATCAGCTTGCGCCGGCGCAGCAGGATGCGGCCGAGATCGCCAAGCTCGACCGTGGCAGGCGCGGGCGCGTAATAGGCCGGCGCTGGCGCGATCGCCTCCGGAGCGTTCGGCTGAGGCACCATGAGCAGGGGTGATTGCAAAGGTCGCTCCGACAACGCTCCATCGGCCGGCAAGACGAGAAATGCGGCGTTGGCCTAGCTATTCCCGGCAACGATTAAAACACTGTTAATTATGTTCATAAATTGATGCGGTACTGGCACGAAGTTTGCACCAACGCAGTAGAAATTTAAGTGCAGCGTAAAAATTGGAGACATCGTGCGCATGCGGCGGGAGCTTGACTTGGCCGGCCGGTCCGCCGGCACCGGATATGAGTCGCCCGGGGATTGGCGATGCGCCTGACCCTGCGCCTCGACGGCGATTGCGTGCGCGCTTTCCATGTGGCGCTGGCTGAGCGGCTGTCGCTGCTGCCCGGCGTCGAGCTTGCCGTCGACGCCCGGCCGGCGGCGGGCGGCGTGCCGCGCGCCGCCGAGGCGCTGTTCCAACTTGAGACGCTGATCCATCGGCTGCCCGCCGATGGCACGGCAAGGCGTGTGCCACTTTCGACACTGGCCGGCCATGCGAGAGCGTCCGCGCCGGCCGATATCACCGTCGATCTCATCGGCGATGTCGAGCCGCAGGGCCGACGGGTCTGGCGCCTGACCTATGACGGCGCCTGCGGCGAAGAGGCCCTGCTGGCGCTGATCCTTGCTGGCCGCACCCCGCTCGCCCGTCTGGAACAGAACGGTGCGACCGTCGCCGAAGGGCGGCTCGGCACCGAATATCACGGGATCGCGCTGGCTTCCTTCCAGGACAGGCTGGCGCGTAGCGCCAGCCTGATCGTCGCGGCGGTCAGCGGTGCCGCGCGCTCGTCGCTTCCGGTGCTGCCCGAACCGTCATCCGAGGCGCCGGCTCCGGCCATGCCGTCGGCCACGAAGCTCGGCCTGCGTGCGGCCAAGGCGACGGCGCGCCGCATCGTGCAGCAGATATACCATCTCTGCTACAACGCCCCGCATTGGCGGGTCGGCTGGCGCGAGACCGGAGGCAAGGACCTCTACGAGCTGCGCGCCCATCCGCAATCGGGCTGGCGCGATCTGCCGGACGACGGCAGCCGCTTTTACGCGGACCCTTTCCCGGTACTCTATCGCGGCCAGGTGACGCTGTTCGTCGAGGATTACATCCACCGCACCGGCAAGGCGATCCTTTCGGCCGTGGCTTTCGGTCCGAACGGACCGGCCGGGACCCCGAAACCAGTTCTGGAACTGCCCTACCACCTCTCCTACCCCTTCGTCTTCGAGCGCGACGGCCAGATGTGGATGGTGCCGGAGAGTGGCGCCAACCGCAGCGTCGATCTCTACCGTGCCACCGCCTTCCCGGGCGGCTGGGTGAAGGAAGCGACGCTTCTGTCGGACATCGTCGCCAGCGACGCCACGCTCACCGAGCATGGCGGACGCTGGTGGATGTTCGCCACTGTGCGCGACGGCGGCGGCTCCTTCTCGGACCAGCTGCATCTGTGGTCGGCGCCGGATTTCCGTGGACCGTGGACGGCGCATCCGAAGAACCCGTTGCTGATCGACATCGCCTCGGCACGGCCGGCGGGCCGCATGGTCAGCCGCGGCGGCCAGCTCCTGCGCCCGGTGCAGGATTGCCGCAGGAGCTATGGCGCCGGGCTCGGCATAGCGCGGGTCACCCGACTCGACGATAGCGGCATGGAACAGACCGTCGAAACGATCCTCAACCCAGGCGCCGGCTGGGCCGGCCGCAAGCTGCATACACTCAACGAGGCGGGCGGACTGGAATTCATAGATGGTTCGGCAATGGCGCCGCGTTGGAGGACGCGGCGGCATGATGTCATCCCGGCGGCCCCTGGAGACGGAAAATGAGCATCGCAGAGCACCGCGAGACAGCTGGCGCGCCGCCTGGGCGGTCCGAGGTCGAAGTGGCGATCGTCGGCGCCGGGCTCGCCGGCACCGTTCTGGCGATGACGCTCGCCAAGGCGGGCCGCAAGGTCGCGCTGGTCGATCCGCATCGCATCCACCATGAAGAGTTCCGGGCCGAGAAAACCCGGGCGGAGCAGATGGGGCTGTTCGAGAAGCTCGGCCTCGGCCCGGTCTTCAGGTCTCTCGTCACGCCGATGACCGACGTCCATGTCTTCCGCTTCGGCCAGCTGTTCGAGCGCAAGCAAGGCTGGGAGTACGCCTTTTCCTACACGCCGCTGGTCAACGGCCTGCGCGCGGCTCTGCCTCCGCAAGTGCCGCTGACGATTGGCAAGGTCGCGGAGGTCTCGACGGGACCGGACCGCCAGCGCCTGGTGCTCACCGACGGCTCCGTCATCGAAGCCCGGCTCTTGGTGGTGGCCACCGGCTACAGCGAGGCGGTGCGGCGCGCCATCGGCGTCGAGCGCGTCGAGGAATCGAAGGCGCATTCGCTGACGATGGGATTCGATCTCGCGATCACGCCACAGGAATTCGGCCTCCAGTCCCTCACCTTCTATGGAAGGCGGGTCGCCGACCGCATTGCCTTTCTTACCATCTTCCGGATCGGCGAGCGGATGCGGGCGAACATGTTCATCTACCGGACCGTCGCCGATCCGTGGGTGCGGACGTTCCGCGAAGACCCGCAAAAGATGCTCATGGAGCTGATGCCGGAGATCGCCGAGCGGTGCGGCAACTTCGCCGTCGCCAGCGAGGTCGAAGTGAGGCAGGTCAGCCTGACGACGACGCAGGGCCATCGCCGCGACGGCGTCGTCTTCATCGGCGATGCGTTCGCCACGACCTGCCCGGCGCAAGGCGACGGCATCCACCGGGTGCTTACCGATGTCGATTGCCTCGGCTCGACGCATATCCCCGCCTGGCTCGAAACGCCCGGCATGGCGGCCGACAAGATCTGCGCCTTCTACGACGATCCGATCAAGATCGCCGCCGACGAAAGAGCCATGCGCGCCAGCATCTATGCCAGGCGCATCACGACCGAGACCGGGCTTGAATGGCGCCTGCGCCGCCTGCGCAACAATACCGCGCGGCACCTGATGATCTTCGGCCGACGGTTCCGCGAGGCGGGAAAACCGAGTGGCGCCGGGCTTGACCCAGGGGGAACTGCGTTCGACCAAACCGGCAAGACGCCGGCCCGGCCTGGGAACATGATCGTGAGCGATCTTACCAATCCGTAAGTCGCGATCCTTGGCGAAGCTGGCTTAGATCGTGGCGAGCAGTGTCTTCTGCTCGGCGGGACAGCACTCCCGTCGCACCAATGGCCCGCTGCCGTCTCTATCGGCTCGGCGGCGGGCTATCGAGCGGCGGCACGTGCCGGGCAGTGCCGCGGATTAACCTAATTTTCCATTGCTACCCTGCTCGCGCCTGGGTTGCTTGAGATTGTTTCAGCTACTCTAGATATTTCGCCGTGGGCTGTGGAGAGCAGAACAATGAGCACCGCACAGGGCCGCGAAACGCCCGCCGTCGAGGCTGGCGCGGCCGAAGTCGAAGTGGCGATCGTTGGCGCCGGGCTGGCGGGCACGAGCTTGGCCGCGGTGCTGGGCAAAGCCGGCCGCAAGGTGGCGCTGGTCGACCCGCATCTGGTGCATCACGACGAGTTCCGGGCCGAGAAGATCGGCATGAAGCAGATGCAGGTGTTCGAGAAGCTCGGCCTTGGCCCTGCCATCAGGCCCCTGGTCACGCCGATGACCGACATCCACGTCTTCCGCCTCGGCCAGTTCTTCCGGCGCGAACGGAAATGGGAATTTGCTTTCTCCTACGGCGCTCTGGTCAACGGCATGCGGCAGGCCCTGCCTCGGCAGGTGCCGCTGACGGTGGGCAAGGTCGCCGAGGTTTCGACCGGGCCGGACCGGCAGCGCCTGGTGCTGACCGACGGTTCCGTCATCGATGCCCGACTGCTCGTGGTGGCTACCGGCTACGGCGAGGCGGTGCGGCGCGCCATCGGCATCGAACGCGTCGAGGAATCGAAGGCGCATTCGCTATCGATCGGATTCGACCTCGCGATCACGCCGCAACAATGCGCCTACCCGGCCCTTGCCTGCTACGCCAGGAACCCGGCGGATCGTGTCGCCTATCTCAGCGTCTTCCCGATCGGCGACCGCATGCGGGGCAACATGTTCGCCTATCGCACCGTGGCCGAGGAATGGACGCGGGCGTTCCGCGAAAATCCGCAGAAAATGCTTTGCGAGCTGATGCCGGAGATCGCCAGGCAATGCGGCAACTTCGCCGTCGCCGGGGCCGTCGAAGTGAGGCAGGTCAGCCTGACGACGACCAGGCAGCATCGTCGCGCCGGCGTCGTCACCATCGGCGACGCGTTCTGGACGACGTGCCCGACGCCCGGCATCGGCATCAACCGGGTGGTGACCGACGTCGACCGGCTTGCGTCGACCTATATCCCGCAATGGCTCTCGACGCCCGGCATGGACGCCGAAAAGATTTGCGCCTTCTACGACGATCCGGTGAAGGTCGCCACCGACAAAGCCGGCATGCGCTCCAGCATCTACGCCAAGCGGATCACCATCGAGACGGGGCTCGAATGGCGGCTGCGCCGCCTGCGCAACAACACGGCGCGCCAGCTGGTGATCCTCGGGCGCAAGATGCGCGATCGCGAGGAATTGCCGGCGCCCAGCGCTGCCTGAGCCGAAAGGCATCCCTCTTGCGTCTGCTGCATCCGGAGCCGCTCGCGCGGGGTTGGCCGCGCCCCGCGCTTCGCCCTATCTTCAGGTTGTAACAAGGACCACGAAGATGACCCGCATCCGGGCGATGACGAGGAACGACTTGGCCGATGTATCGCGGCTGCTCGGCCAATCCTGGCGGCGGACCTATGCACCGATCATGGGCGACGAAACCGTGGCACGGCTTTCCGACGAAAGGCATGCGCCGGACCAGCTCGCGGCCGAGCTCGACGACGAGGACAAGATGTCCTTCGTCGCCGAAGGCGCCGACGGCTCGATCGCCGGCTACGCCATGGCGGCGATGGACGCAAAGGGCGACGTCATGCTGGAGCGGCTCCATATCGAGCCGCAGGCGTTCGGCAGCGGTCTCGCGGTCGACCTTTTGCACGCGGTGCTTGCCGCGCATGCCGGCATCCCCAGCATCGCGCTGGAAGTGATCGAAGGCAACGACCGCGCGATCGCCTTCTACCGCAAGCATGGCTTCGAAGTGGTCGAACGCCGGGAAGCGGCACACGGCGTCGACGGGCATGCATCGCTGATCATGCGCCGCATGCTGCCGAGGGCTTAGGTCGACATCAGGCAGCGGCCCGCATGCGCAACGCCTGCATGACGCTTTCCTCAAACGCCCCAGGCGCCCTGCCCGCTTCGGCCAGCTGAGCCGCATCCCAGCTTCGGCTCAGGCTGCCGTCGGCCATCAGCACCGCGCGATTGCAGAGCGCCGGCACGGCCTCCACCACATGGGTCGAGACGATGGCGGCACGCCGCCCGCTCGCGCAGAGCGCGGTGATCACGCGTTTCACCTCCCAGGCAGCGACCGGGTCGAGGCCGTTCAGCGTCTCGTCGAAGATCAGAAGCGGCGGCCGGCCGAGAAGCGCCGCGACGATGGCGATCTTGGCTCGCGTGCCGAGCGAATATTCGGCGATCGGGCGGTCGATCCAGCGTCCAAGGTCTAGTCGCTCCAGGAGGTCGCCGCCCGGCAGGTCGCCGTTTGGCAGGTCGTTTGGCGCGCAGCCACGGATCGAGGCGACGAGCTCGATATACTGGCGTCCCGAAAGCGCCGGCAGCTCGTGGGGCTCGATGGCAAGGCCGAAGCCGGCTTTGGCGCGCTCCGGCGCGGCGGCGAGGTCGATGCCGTCGATCGCCACGCTGCCGCCGATCAACGGGATCTGGCCGGTGATCGCCCTGATGAGCGTCGACTTGCCCGAGCCATTGGCACCGAGCAGGCCGACTATATCGCCCCGACGGAGCGAAAGATCGATGCCGCGAACGACAATGCGCCCGCGATAGCCGGCGCTGAGCTCTTTAATGGTGAGGACTTCAGCCATTGCGATATCTCTGTCGGGTTCGGTGCCACAAGAAAAACACCAGCGCCGCCAAGCCGATCAGCACGGCACGGCCATATTCGAGCGTCTCGTAGCCGGCATAGGCGAGCGCGCCGGCGAAACTCAGCATTGCGACGAAGGGCGCATTGAGGAAATAGGCGCCGAACACCGCATAGGCGCCGTTCAGCACCAGCAGCCAAAGGCCGCTCGCGACCGGCACCGACCAGGCCGACGGTTCGGCCGCGAGCGCCGCGCCGGCCGGCAGCAGAAAGAAGGCGAGCGACAATTGCAGCGGCAGTCGTACCAGCCGCAGCCATACGCGGGTAAAACCGATGGGCGCCGTGCGCAGCACCGGCGAGCCGAGCGGCTGGCAGCGCAGGCTGAGCATGAAAACAAAAATGCCGCCCGCCAGGCCTGCGACAGCCGCCGGCCCAGCCGTTCGGCCGGCCAGGCTGGCCCATACGCCAAGGATGGCCGCAAGCCCGAGCAGCAGGCTGGCGGTCGCCAGCTTCCAAGACGGCCGTATATTGCCGGCCGGCAGTTTCCAGGCCCAGCTGGAAAGCCAGCTTGGACGCGCCTGGTCGAGGCGGCGCAGCCAGGGCCTTCCGACCGGCGCCGCCTCGCTCGCCGCATCGACGACAAGGCGCGGCCGCCGCCGCAGGCGCCAAAAGGCTGCCATGCCGAAGCTCAAGGCAAACAGGATGGCCGCGCCCAAGCCCCAGGCCGGCGCCAACGGCTTTCCGATGACAGCGCAGGCGAAGCCGACCGCCGTGGCGATCATCAGCGTGAGTGGAAGGCCGAGCGCGAAGGCTCCTATCGCCGCCATGCGACAGCGCTCCGCCGAAGCGAGCGGCAGCGCCTTGAGAAAGGGGGCAAAGGCGCGAGAAAGGCAAAGGCGCGACATTGCATTGCCCGCCAGGCATCCCAGCGCGGCGAAAGCGACTGGCAGTCCAAGCATCCACAAAAGCTGGTCGTGCCGCAGCTTCGGACCCGCGGCATGCAGGGCGACGACGATATCCGCAACCGCATAGGCCAGAAGTCCACCGCCGCCGAGCGCAATCCAGGCGAGATCGCGGCGCCGCGTTGCGCGCAGGCCGGCGACCAGCTCGCGCCAGAGCAATATCAGGACAAGCCTGTCGTGCCGCATTGGACGGTCATCGCAGTGGAGTCATCGCCGGACAAGGATGGCGACGATTGCGCCGTCAATAGGGCCAGCGCTGGACGCATTCACGCCCGGCCCTATAATTTAGCCGGATCGAAAATTCGGCGGAGCAAGACGCATGAGCCTCGGCAAACACAAACTCGGCAGCCAGGGGCTCGAAGTCTCGGCCATCGGCCTCGGCTGCATGGGCATGAGCCAGGCCTATGGGCCGGCCGACGAGGCGGAGTCGATCGCGACGCTGCACCGGGCAATCGAGCTCGGCTGCACCTTTCTCGACACCGCCGAGGTCTATGGGCCGTTCGTCAACGAGGAACTGCTTGGACACGCGCTGAAAGGCCGGCGCGACCAGGTGACCATCGCGACGAAGTTCGGCTTCCGCATCGCCGACGGCAAGCAGTCCGGCACCGACAGCCGGCCCGAGCATATACGCGAGGTTGTCGACGCTTCGCTCAAACGGCTCGCCACCGACCGCATCGACCTGCTTTATCAGCACCGCGTCGACCCCGCCGTGCCGATGGAAGACGTCGCGGGCGCGGTCGGCGAATTGGTGGCCGAGGGCAAGGTGCGCTTCTTCGGCCTGTCGGAGGCGGGCATCGCCAACATCCGCCGCGCGCATGCCGTGCATCCTGTCTCGGCGCTGCAGAGCGAGTATTCGCTGTGGGAGCGCAACCTCGAGCCGGAGATCATCCCGGCGCTGAAGGAGCTGGGCATCGGCCTGGTGCCGTTCGCGCCGCTCGGCCGCGGCTTCCTCGCTGGCGACGTCAAGCGCGCGGAAGACTATCCGGAGGGCGATTTCCGCCGCGGCGACCCGCGCTACCAGGGCGAGAATTTCGACGCCAATGTCGCCGCGGCCGCCACGGTGCGAGACATCGCCAACGCCAAGGGGGTGAAGCCCGGCCAGATCGCAATCGCCTGGCTGCTCGCCAAAGGCCCCGATTTCGGCATCGACATCGTGCCGATCCCCGGCACCAAGCGCCGGACCTATCTGGAAGAGAATGTCGCGGCGGCCGACATCGCGCTCGACGCCACCGAGATGCTGGGGCTCGACATGGCGCTGACGCCCGACAAGGTGTCGGGGCCGCGCTACAACGAGCGGACGATGTCTCTTGTGGACCGGTAGGCGTTATCCCAGCGGCTAAAGCGTGTCGCGCTGAAGCGGATTCAGGCGACGCGCTTTAAAAGCCTTTGTTTTCATGCATGTCGTTATCGCAAAACCGCTGCACACTTTTGCGCGACATGCATTAGTTCTTCTTGCAGTCCGACATCGCCTCCATCGCCTTCCTCGCCTCGCCCTCGCTGGCGTATTTCTTCTTGCCGAGGTCGACGACAAGCGTGCCGTCGGGCTTCTTCGGCACGATCTCGCACTGCTTCGAGACCGCGTCTCGGGCCACCCAGTATTGCTCGGCCGCCTTGGCAGGCAGGCTGATCATGCCAGTGGCGAGGATTGCGACGGCGATGGTGCGAACCATTGCGGATCTCCATGGCTGGGACGCGAAGCAGGCGGTGCCGATGAGGCGACGCCCGACACGCTGCCTTTGCAGAACGCCCTGTCCCGCCGCTGTGTTCCGGTGGCTCAAGCGTGCGAATGCGGATCGATGCTGTAGGGATGCACCGGATAGTCCGGGCCGATCGCCTCGCTGACGCGCCCCATCCAGGCACCGACCGCCGGATGATCGGCAAGCTCAAAACCGCAATCTTCTGCGCGGTGGGCGTAGGCGTAGACAGCAATGTCGGCAATGGTGAGCGCGTCGCCGACCAGGAAAGGTGTGTCGACCAAGCTGCGCTCCAGCGCGCCAAGTGCCCGCGCGCCCGCTTCGCGCTTGCCGGCAACTAGCGCCTGGTTGCGCTCCAGGCGGCCGGTCAGCGTCCAGAAACGCAGCGAGCCGATGACCGGCTCGACATAATACTGCTCGAAGAACAGCCACTGCATCACCTTGGCGCGGGCAAGCCGGTCTACCGGAAGATAGGACGTGCCTTCCGCAACGAGGACGAGGATCGCGTTGGACTCGGCGATCGCCTGGCCATTCTCCACGGCGAGCACCGGAACGGCGCCCGCCGGGTTGAGCTTCAGGAAGGCCTCCGTGTGGCTCTCGCCCTCGAAGATCGAGACGATACGGGTTTCGTAGGCGATACCGAGCAGGCCGAGCAGGACGCGAACCTTCCAGGCATTTTGCGAGGGGAGATAGTCGTAGAGCGTGAGCATTGAGCGGTCCTCGGTGTGATCGGATGGCTTCGCATGGAGGGCGATGTGAGAGCCACCCGATTCAGGCGCCTCATCTCAACCTCGAGCAGGCAGACCAGCAGCTTCGACGCTTCGCCCTCACCGCCTCGCAATATCCCTCGCGACCGCCTGCGCCTCGATGCCGATCTCGCGCAGCAGGCCGGTGACAGGGTTGTAGAAACCGACGAGATAGACGCCGAGCTCCGTCGCGCGAGCATTCACGCCGCTCTTGTCCGGCCTGAGCTCCGCCGGGAGGAAGCCGTCATAGGCCGGGCGGTAGCCCGTGGCGAAAATCGCCGCGTCGAATTTCTTCTCAACGCGATCGGCGAACTTCACGCCGTCGGCGGTGAAGCTTGCGATATCCGGGGCGATGCCGATCCGGCCGGCCTTGATCGCTGCCACCGTGCCGACATCGATCACCGGAATGCGGCCGGCTTCGATCCCTTGCAGGATGCCCTGTTTCGGCCGCACGATGCCGTATCTCTCCAGCTTGCCCAGCGCCAGATCGAGGATTTTCGGAAACATCCAGTCGTTCAGCGCCTGCGGCATCGGCCGGCTGGCGATGCCCACCATCTGGATCGGCACGCCGAACAGCTGGCGCGGCACAATGTGGACGCCCTTGCGCACCGAGATGGTGGGCCTGGCGCCGCTTTCGGCGAGGTCGAGCGCGATTTCCGCGCCCGTATTGCCCATGCCGACGACCAGCACGTCCTTGCCGACGTAAGGCGCGGCCTCAGTATAGGCGGCGCTGTGCAGCACCTTGCCCTTGAAGGCCTCGATGCCGGGGAAGCGTGGCGTGATGGGCTCGGCGTTGTTGCCGGTGGCCACCACCACTTTGCGGGCATCGAACAGCCCGGCATCGGTCTGGACCAGCAGGCGCTCGCCTTCGCGGTGGACCGATTTGACGGTGACGCCGAAGCGCGGCTTCAGCCCGAAACGCCCGGCATAGGCGTCGAGATAATCGACCACTTTTTCGCGCTGCACGTAGCGCGGGTGGCTCTTCGGGAACGGCACGAAGGGCAGCGACGAGAAGGACTTCACCGTGTGCAGGTGCAGTCGCCTATAATGCTCGCGCCAGGAGGGCGCAACCTCATTGGCCCTTTCAAGGATGATGAAATCCTGCCCCGCCTGTTTCAGGCAGGCGGCGACCGCGAGCCCGGCAGGCCCGGCGCCGACGATGACGACATTGGTGTCCAAAGACCTCTCCTCCCGCCCAGGCGACGCAGGCTATGACGAGAGGTGCAGAGGGACAAGTAGGTGAGAATACCTAGAGGGGCGGCACGCCGCCTATCTCCCCTCGAGGGTACGCAAGTGGGGGAGATAAAGCGTCGCTGCCCTACTCTATCGCGCCCGGCGTCTCGGGCTCGTCCTCGGGAGGGTCGAGGATTTCGATCAGTTTCGCCACGCGCACGCCGGGCATGGCGTGGCCCTCGTTGACCAGCGCCTCGTCGGCGCCGATCCAGGCGAAGGCCTCGCGCAGTTCCTCGAGGCTGGCGCCGGTCAGCGCGATGTCGGCGATGACGGCCTCGTCGACCGGTCCAAGCACGGAGATGATATCGTTGCGGGTCATCTTGTCCTCCCCCATGGTCGGGATGATTGCCCAAGGAAACGAGCGACCGGCGAAGCGGGTTCCAAAAATCCGCGGGCCGGCTTCTTCAGAACGAGGCGCGATGCTATGGCTCGCCCATGAAGCCCGCCCTCCTCCTCGCCGCCCTGCTTTCGCCCACGCCGGCGCTCGCCGACTGGAAACCCATCGAGAAAATCGAGACCTATGCCGTCTCAGGCCAGAGCGCCGAACAGCTTTATCTCTCGATCGGGGAGAAAGGGCCGGTGATCGGCAAAGATTCGGCCGGCAACGCCCGGCGCGTGATCGCGCATACTTTCTTCAAGCTGACATGGCAGCGCGACTACCAGCCGCAAGGCGGCGCCTGCGTGCTGAAGACGGCGCGGCCGAAGCTGATCATCACCTACACGCTGCCCAAGCCGGCGGGAAAGCTTGGTTCAGCCTTGCAAACGCGCTGGGACACCTTCGCCGCCGGGCTGATCGCGCATGAGAAGGTGCACGGCGCCGGCATCGTCGACATGGTGGACAAGATCGTCGCCTTCAGCACTGGCCTTACCGCCCAGAACGATCCCGGCTGCAAGAAGGTCAGGGCGGAACTGACGGCCTATCTCGACCAGCTCTCCAAGGCGCAGCGCCAGGACAGCCGCGACTTCGACAAGGTCGAGTTCGGGCAGGACGGCAACATGCTGAAGCTGATCGCGGCGTTTCTGTTTGGAGGCTGAAAGCAAACCTTGTCCAGCCGCTATTCGAGCATTCACTTGCCGGCAATCCGGCACCGTCCGGCCTGGCTTCGCTTCAAAGCCGGCTTCGCTCACATGTCCTGCGCGACGAAAGTATAAGGGCGCCTGTCGCCGCTTTACAGGCGGATGTGGTAGCGCTACCGTTTCACCGTCGCGTGACCCGGGGGGAGCTGGGGCAGACGTCGCCGACGCCAGTGGTGGATGCCTGCCGGCATCCTTTCAACCACGCCTGATAGAAACGGCTCCCCGCGAGACCTCGCAGGGAACCATCGGGAGGAGTTCGATGGCGTCTGTCGCGATTGGCGATGTCTACAAATCGTTCGGGGCCACCGAAATCCTGCATGGGGTCAGAGTCGATATAGAAGACGGCGAGTTCGTCACGCTCGTCGGCCCATCGGGCTGCGGAAAATCGACGCTTCTGCGAATGATCGCCGGCCTGGAAAAAATCTCGCGCGGCCATATCTCGATCGGCAGCCGTATCGTCAACAACGTTGCGCCGAAAGAGCGCGACGTGGCCATGGTCTTCCAGAACTATGCGCTCTATCCGCACATGACGGTGGCCGAGAACATGGCCTTCTCGCTCATGCTGAAGGGTGTTCCGAAGGCTGAAAGCGATGCGGGGGTCAAGCGCGCGGCCGAGATCCTCGGGCTGATTCCTCTTCTGTCGCGCTATCCGCGCCAGCTTTCCGGCGGCCAGCGCCAGCGCGTCGCCATGGGCCGGGCGATCGTGCGCAATCCGCAGGTGTTCCTGTTCGACGAGCCGCTCAGCAATCTCGATGCAAAGCTCAGGGTTCAGATGCGCGCCGAGATCAAGGAACTGCACCAGCGGCTGAAGACGACGACGGTCTATGTCACGCACGACCAGATCGAGGCCATGACCATGGCCGACAAGATCGTGGTCATGCATGACGGCGTCGTCGAGCAGATCGGGCCGCCGCTGGACCTCTACGATCGGCCGAACAATCTGTTCGTCGCAAGCTTCATCGGCTCGCCGGCCATGAACCTTCTCAAGGGCACGTTCGCCAGCGACGGCGCGCCGTCCTTCCGGGGCGCGGGCGGCATTTCCGTGCCTTTGCCGAAACCACCCGCGATCCGCAACGGCGAGGCAATGATGCTCGGAGTGCGGCCCGAGCACCTGCGGCTCGCCGACGACGGCATTCCGGTCACGGTGGTGGTGATCGAGCCGACCGGTTCGGAAGTGCAGATCATCGGCCGGACGGCGGGCGGCGAGGACATCGTCGCCAATTTCCGCGAACGCCATTCCTTCACGCCGGGAGAAACCATCCGGCTGTCGGTCGAGCCTGGCCCCATCCATCTGTTCCACGGCGGAACGGGCCAGCGGATCGAAGCGGGGCGATAGACAACGCAACGAGGAAGCAAGCAGGAGGAAACGAGTATGAAGTTCACCAGACGCGATGTAATCCGCACGACCGCAGCCGCGGCGGCCGGAGCCCTGGGCAGCCGCTTCGCCGGCTCGAGCGCCTTCGCCCAGGAAGGCCTGACCTATAAGCCCGAGGAAGGTGCCAAGCTCAGGCTGCTGCGCTGGTCGCCCTTCGTGCAGGGCGACGAGGACCAGTGGCTGAAGAATACCACGCGGTTCACCGAGGCGACGGGCGTGGAGGTGCGCGTCGACAAGGAAAGCTGGGAAGACATCCGACCCAAAGCGGCGGTCGCCGCCAGTGTCGGCTCCGGCCCCGACCTGATGTTCGTCTGGTTCGACGACCCGCACCAGTATCCCGACAAGCTGCTCGATGTGACGGAACTGGGTGATTATCTCGGCAAGAAGTATGGCGGCTGGTATGACGGCCCGAAACAATATGCGACGCGCGAGGGCAAGTTCATCGGCTTGCCGCTGGCCACCATCGGCAACGCCATCGTCTACCGCGAAAGCTGGGTCAAGGAGGCAGGCTTCTCCGAATTCCCCAAGGACACGGCCGGTTTCCTGGAGCTTTGCAAGGCGTTGAAGGCGAAAGGCCATCCCGCCGGCTTCACCCATGGCCACGGCGTTGGCGACGGCAACAATTACGCGCATTGGCTGCTGTGGAGCCACGGCGGCCAGATGGTCGACGAAGCCGGCAAGGTGACGATCAACAGTCCGGAGACGCTCAAGGCGATCGAATATGCGCAGGAACTTTACAAGACCTTCATCCCCGGCACGGAAAGCTGGCTTGACGTCAACAACAACCGCGCTTTCCTGGCTGGGGAAGTGAGCGTGATCGCCAACGGCATCTCGGCCTACAACACAGCAAAGATCAACAAGGACAATGACCCGAAGCTGGCTGAGATCGCCAAGGACATCCGCACTACCAACATGCCGATCGGGCCGGTCGGGAAATCGGTCGAGCTTTTCCAGGTGACCACGGCTGTCATCTTCAATTACACGCCCTATCCCAATGCTGCCAAAGCCTATCTGCAGTTCATGTTCGAAGATCCGCAAATGTCCGACTGGATCACTTCGTCGGCGGGCTATTGCTGCCAGACGCTGAAAGCGTTCGACAACAACCCGGTTTGGAAGGCCGACTCTAACAATGCGGCCTACGCGAAAGCCTCGGCGACGCTGCGCCCCAACGGCTATGCCGGGCCGCTCGGCTATGCATCCGCCGCGACAATGGCCGATTACGTGCTGGTGGACATGTTCGCCAAAGCGGTGACGGGCCAGGCGACGCCGCAGGAAGCAATGGAAGAGGCTGAAAAACGCGCCAACCGCTACTACCGCGTCTGATCGTGGCGTAGTTGAAGCAGGCTGACCGCGCTTTGCGGCCTACGCACGCCAAGCGCGGTCAGCCACAGTTCCACCCGCATAACAAGGAGCCCGCGCCATGGCCGTGCCGTCCGTTGCCGTTCAGCCGCGCCCGTCGATCCTGTCGCGGCTCGCCGAGAGCAGGAACGCTCTCGGCTTCGGCTTCATGCTGCCGGCGGCGGCGCTGCTCCTGGTCTTTCTCACCTATCCGCTCGGCCTCGGCGTCTGGCTCGGCTTCACTGACACACGCATCGGCCGACCGGGCATCTTCATCGGCATCGAGAACTACGAATATCTGTGGAGTGACAGCGTGTTCTGGCTGTCGGTCTTCAACACGCTGCTCTACACGGTCAGCGCCTCGATCCTGAAATTCGTGCTCGGACTGTGGCTGGCTCTCATCCTCAATGAGAAGCTGCCTTTCAAGTCGTTCTTTCGCGCCGTAGTGCTGCTGCCCTGGGTGGTGCCGACCGTGCTGTCGGCCATCGCCTTCTGGTGGATCTACGACTCGCAGTTTTCGATCCTGTCCTGGGCGTTGCAACAGATGGGCCTGATTGACCACCGCATCAATTTTCTCGGTGATCCGACCAATGCGCGCGCCTCGGTCATCGCGGCCAATGTGTGGCGAGGCATTCCCTTTGTCGCCATCACGCTGCTTGCCGGACTGCAGACCATTCCGCAATCGCTCTACGAGGCTGCTACGCTCGACGGCGCCAGCCGCTGGCAGCTGTTCCGCTACGTGACCCTGCCGTTGCTGACGCCGATCATAGCCATCACGATGACGTTTTCGGTGCTGTTCACCTTCACCGATTTCCAGCTGATCTATGTGCTGACCCGCGGCGGCCCGGTGAACGCCACGCATCTGATGGCGACATTGTCCTTCCAGCGCGGTATTGCGGGGGGCCAACTGGGCGAAGGCGCGGCAATCGCGGTCGCCATGATTCCTTTCCTGCTGGCGGCGATCCTGTTCAGCTATTTCGGCCTCCAACGGCGCAGATGGCAGCAAGGCGGCGGGGACTGACATGGCCGCAATCAAGGAAATCGAGCGCCTGGAGACCGACGAAGGCGGCATGGGCTACCTGCAAAGCCTTCCGCGGCGGGTGGTGACGGTCTATCTGCCGCTGCTGGTGTTTCTGATCGTGCTCCTGTTTCCGTTCTACTGGATGACGATCACTGCGGTTAAGCCCAATATCGAGATGACCGACTATGTGAACTACAATCCGTTCTGGGTCGTGCATCCGACGCTGGAGCACATTCGCTATTTGCTCTTCGAGACCTCCTACCCAGGCTGGTTGCTCAACACCATCATCATTTCGACCGCCGCAACTTTCCTGTCGCTGGCGGCTGCCGTGCTTGCCGCCTATGCGATCGAGCGGCTGAGGTTTTCGGGGGCGCGGCAAGTTGGCCTCGCCGTCTTCCTCGCTTATCTCGTGCCGCCTTCTATCCTGTTCATCCCGCTATCGGTGATGGTGTTCAACCTCGGTCTATACGACACACCATTCGCGCTGATCCTCACCTATCCGACCTTCCTCATCCCGTTCTGCACCTGGCTTCTGATGGGCTACTTCCGCTCTATCCCCTTCGAGTTGGAGGAATGCGCGCTCATCGATGGCGCGAGCCGCTGGCAGATCCTCACCAAGATCGTGCTGCCGCTGTCGGTGCCCGGCCTGATCTCGGCCGGCATCTTCGCCTTCACCTTGTCCTGGAATGAGTTCATCTATGCGCTGACCTTCATCCAGTCTTCGGAGAAGAAGACGGTGCCGGTCGGCGTGCTCACCGAACTCGTTCGCTCCGACGTCTATGAATGGGGCGCGCTTATGGCCGGCGCGCTGATCGGCTCGCTGCCGGTGGTGGTGCTCTATTCCTTCTTCGTCGAGCACTATGTTTCATCGATGACGGGCGCGGTGAAGGAGTAGCAGCGGGGCTGCTCTAAAAACTGATCTCCACCGCCGCGGCACTTCGCTTGGCCTCGCCGTGGAACACCGCCTCGACGTTGTTGCCGTCGGGGTCGAGCAGGAAGCAGGCGTAGTAGCCGGGATGGTAGTGGCGTTCGCCCGGCGCGCCATTGTCCTTGCCGCCGGCGGCGAGCCCCGCCTGGTAGAAAGCGTCGACCATGGCGCGGTCTTTGGCCTGGAAAGCGAAATGGTGGCGGCCGGTGAGCGCGCCGCGTGACGCGCGGCTGTCGATGCCGGAAATGAACAGCTCGTCCACCCAGAAGTAATCCTCGGCTTCGCCGCCGATCGGGATGCCCAGCACCTCAAGCACCGCGCCATAGAAATGCCGGCTGGCCTCAAGGTCGCGCACCACCAGGTGCAGATGGTCGATGAGCCGGCCGCGATAGAGTTCCATGGGTGACGCCTCCTTCTGAATGCTGCGGCTCAATCTAGAAGCGCCTGCTGTGCGGTCAACGCGGGGGTCTGCAGGCTGCTGACAGTTGGAGACGCTGGCGGGACAGCGTCCTGCCGGACATCTCCCGCACGAGGGGAGAGATAGCATTTTCCTGCATTTGCGAGCGGACTTGCCCCAAGCAAGTGCTTGGAAGATGCCAGAGGGGGATTTCGCAGAGCGCTGACTTTCCTCGTCGGCGCCTTCCACTCTCTTGGGCGCCAAAAATCCGGATAAAAAATGCAACCAGATTGTAGGATCGGCTCCCGCCCTGGCGTCCTTCGGACGCAAACGGCCCGGTGGACTGGAAAAACCGTGCCGCATCAAACAGGATGCCTTTCGGCATGGGAGCAGAACCATGAACCATTCCTATCGTTGGGTCATCGTCGCGGCGGGCGCGCTGATGACCTGCGTGGCGCTCGGCGCCATGTTTTCGCTGGCGATCTTTCTGGAGCCGATGTCGCTCGACACGAACTGGTCGCGCACCGGCATTTCCAGCGCCATGACCTTGAACTTCCTGGTGATGGGCCTCGGCGGCTTCGCCTGGGGCGCGATCTATGACCGGGTCGGCGCGCGGCCCGTGGTGCTTGCGGGCGCGGTGCTGCTCGGCCTGTCGTTGGTGGTGGCGAGCCGCGCCGATTCGCTGTTGGTCTTCCAGCTCAGCTATGGCGTGATCGTAGGCCTTGCGGCCAGCGCCTTCTTCGCGCCGATGATCGCGCTCACCACCGCCTGGTTCGACACCAACCGCAGCCTTGCCGTCTCGCTGGTCTCGGCTGGCATGGGCGTCGCGCCGATGACCATCTCGCCCTTCGCGCGCTGGCTGATCACGGCTTATGACTGGCGCACCGCCATGTTCGACATCGGCGTCATGGCTTGGGTGCTGCTGTTGCCCGCCGTCTTCCTGGTGCGCCAACCGCCGGCGGCAATCACTACCGCCGATGGGACGCCGGCGCCCGCCGCCGACGATCCCGGCATGAGCGTCGGCCAGGCGCTGCGCTCGCCGCAATTCATCGTGCTGGGCTTGACCTTCTTCGCCTGCTGCGCAGCGCATTCGGGCCCGATCTTCCACATGGTGAGCTACGCCATGTCCTGCGGCGTGGCGCCGATGGCGGCCGTATCGATCTACAGCGTCGAGGGGCTCGCCGGCCTTGGCGGGCGCATTCTCTATGGCGTGCTCGGCGACCGGCTGGGCGTGAAGCCGGTGCTGGTCGCCGGGCTCGCCATCCAGGGGCTGGTGATCGCCGCTTATCTCACCGTCGGCCAGCTCGACCAGTTCTACCTTCTGGCCGTCATCTTCGGCGCCACCTATGGCGGCGTGATGCCGCTTTACGCTGTGCTGGCGCGCGAATATTTCGGCCTGCGCATCATCGGCACCATCCTCGGTGCGGCCACGATGCTCTCCAGCCTCGGCATGTCGCTGGGGCCGCTCGCCGGCGGCATGATCTACGACGCCACCGCCAGCTATCACTGGCTGTTCATCGGCTCGGCGCTGATCGGGCTGGGCGCGGCCGGCATCGCCATCGCCTTCCCGCCGCAGCCCAGCCGGCAGAAGCTGCAGATGGCGTGAGGAAACTGCTGATCTTCCCCTTGTAGGGGAGATTGGCAGCTCCACCGGCTCGAAATCCGTTGCCGGACGCCGGTGAGTGTGAAACGCTCCGTAAAAGCCGCGATCGATGAGCGCCGGCCGACGAATATCCAGTGGGTGTCGGCGCGATCGTGGTCCGGAGAGCATCGCAGTGAGCGCAAGCGTGGAAGCCGACGACGCCAGGGGGTGGTCCAACCTGCTGATCGCGGCGGAGAAGGGCGACACCGAAGCCGTTCGGGCGGAACTCGCGGCAGGCGCCGACATCAACCAGGCCGACGAAGACGGCTGGTCGGCGCTGCATCTTGCCGCCCATAATGCCCGCATCGCGGCGCTCATGACGCTGATCGCGGATCCGGCAATCGACGTCAATTCCAGGAACAAATGGAAGAGCACGCCCTTGAGCCTGGCGGCGGCCAAGGGCCATTACGCCTGCATCCAGGCGCTGGCGGCCCATCCCCGTATCAATATCGATGCCCGTGCCGACTATTACGGCAGGACGGCGCTCATCGAAGCGGCAAGGAACGGACATCTCGATGCCGTCAAGCTGCTGGTCGAGCACGGCGCGGACGTCAATGCGGCCGACAAGACTGGACGTAATAGCGCCCTCATCGAAGCCATCAAGGGGCGGCACTTTGCGGTCGCTGACTATCTGCTTGAGTCCAGGAAGGTAAACTTCCTCAACAAGGACATGCGGCTCAACGCCCTGATCTGGGCCGGCAGCACCCGCAACGGCGAGCTCATCGAGAAACTGGAAGCGGCGATCCACGCGTTCTTCGAAGGCAAGTGAGGACAAGGCGACGCCGAGGGAGCGAGTAATCCCCTCCCTGCGGGGGAGATCGGCCAATCACCCTGCCCCAGTCCCCGTGCGTACGGCCTCGCGGTCGCTCTCGTCGCGTTTCACCCGCTCGTCGGAGATCAGCACCACCGGGCATGGGCCGCGGCGCAGGACGGCCGTCGTCGTCTCGCCGAAAATCAGCTCCTCGCCCTGACGCCGCGCCACGCCCATGACGATCAACGCCACGCTGCGGCCGGCCTGGCGGGCGATGGCATCGGCGGCGGCGGCCCGCGAGCGGATGGCCGTCTCGATCTCGACGCCGTAGCGGTCGGCAAGGGCCACGATGTCCTTCAACACCGCTTCTCGGCGGCGATGCGAGACCGTGTCGCGCGGCTCGTCGCGGCCGACCCTGGCGACATAGAGCATCTTGACCGGCGCGCCGGTGACGGCGGCGATGGCCAAAGCCAGTTCGGCGCCTCGGCGCGCAACCGCCGTGCCGTTGACCGGCACCAGTATCTTGCCGGATCCCGGGCCGAGCCGGGGCATCTGGCGGCCAGCGGCCGCCGGCTTCAACACCAGGCAGAGCGGCCCGTCAAAGGCGCCGGCGACTTCATTCAGCCGATGCGAGAAGCCGCCCTTGGGGGTGACCGCCCGGCCGAGGCCGACGAGCAGCATGCCGTAACCCTTGCGCGCCTCCTTGGCGACCGCCTCGGCCGAAAGCACCTCGTGCTGGCGGCGGGTGACCGGCGCTTCGCGCGCCGGCGTCTCGTCGCCCTTTTTCGCCGCCTCGCGGCTGTCCTCCGCACCCTTCTCGATCTCCTCCAGATGCAGCCCCTCGGTCGGCTCGGCGTCGATCTCGCCGCTGGAATGCAGCACCGTCGTCGGCTTGCCGGCGCCGATGACGCCGGCAAGATAGGCGGCGAAGCGGCCGACGACGCCCTCGTCGACCACCACCAGAAGCCGCTCCAGACCGGCGACGAATCCGCGCTGGTCGACCTCCTCGCGCTCCAGCCGCTTCTTTTCCTTCTCGCCGATCGGCAGGCGGCGCAACGCCCAGCGCAAGGTCGGCGGCATGATCAAAGTGGTGATGACCGCCATGGTGACGATCATGGTGAAGAGGTTATGCGAAAGCACGCCCATCGACAGGCCGATCGAGGCGACGATGACCTCCGTGGAACCTCGCGCATTCATGCCGCAGCCGACAGCGATGCCTTCGGCGCGGCTCATGCCGGCGACTTCCGCGCCAATGAAGGCGCCGCCGAACTTGCCGATCGAGGCGATCACCACCAGCGCCACGGTGAGTAGCGCGAGCTGCGGATCGATAAGCACGGTGAGATCGGCCGACAGGCCGGCGACGCCGAAGAAGACCGGCATGAACAGCGCGGTGATGATGCCGCGCAACTGCCCTTCGATGTGGCGCGACAAGATGGGCGACTCGCCCACCAAAATGCCGGCGACGAAGGCGCCGAGCACGGTGTGCACGCCGATCAGGTCGGTGATCAAAGCCATGGCGCCCATGATGGCGAGGATGACGGTGACGACCGCGTATTCCGAGCGGAAAGTATCGTTTGTCCAGCGGATGGCGTCGAAGACGATGCGGCGCCCTAGCGTGAAGGAAAACGCCATGAAGGCGGCGACGCCGGCGATGGTGAAGGCCAGGCTGCCGATCTCCATGCGCCCCTTGGTGGCGATGCCGATGGTGATGGCGATGATCACCCAGCCGATCGTGTCCTCGATGATGGCCGAGGAGACGATGATCTGGCCGAGGTCGCGGCGCATGAAGTTCATGTCGCGCACCACCATGGCGACGATCTTGACCGAGGAGATGGAGAGCGCGGTGCCGAGGAACAGCCCGGCGACGATGCGCTCGCTGCCGGCGGCAAGCAGCGTGGCCGGCATGAACTGGGCGGCGACGAAGCCGAGCGCGAAGGGCATGGCCACGCCCGCGGCCGAGATGGAAAAGCAGGCGCGGCCGACGCGTCGCACCAACCTCAAATCGGTCTCCATGCCGGTGAGCAGGAGCAGCATCAAGACGCCGAGTTGGGCGATGGCGTTGATCATCGACTTTTGCGATAGGTCGCCGGCGAAGATCAGCCGCTCGGCCGCAGGCCAGACCCAGCCGAGCAGCGAGGGCCCGAGCAGGATGCCACCGATCAGCTGTCCCATCACCGCCGGCTGGCCCAGTATTTCCAGCACCTCGCCGATGCCGCGGCCGACGACAAGCAGCAGGATCAGCTCGGCGACGAAAATGCCTTCCGAGGACATGCCTGTCTTCTCGGCGGCGAAGGCGACGGCGGGGATCAGGGCGAGCGCCGCAGCACCAAGCGCGATCGACCAACGCCGATTGAGTATTTTGGACAAGCTGTCTCCCCTCGATTTCGCGTCATAACGGTTTGGCCGGTGCTTCGGTTGCAGGCGTCGAAGCTGCCAATCTCGCCCACAAAGGGGGAGATCAGCAGTTCCAGCGCCACATCCCTTACAATTCTATTCAAATGCCGCCGCCGATCTTTGCTTCCCGGTAAAGCGACTCGGCGATGGTCGCGCCGTGGCGGGCAATAAGGAGAAGCTAATGAAAAGCGACTTTGCCGCCGCCCACCTGCACCTCGACCGGGCCTGCCATTACCTGCGTGGCGACGATGAAACGAGCCGCGCGGCGCTTGCGGCGCTCGACCTTGTGATCGAGGCGGTGGCGGCAGCCCAGCATGCCAGGCCGATAGCCGATGTGCTGCCCTTTCCGCGGCGCGCGAATGGTGGTCTTCCCCCGCTTGCATCCTGACTTATCCGCCTGAAAAGGCGGGAACATTCTGGCCGGCCGCACGTTATGAGGATTGGGTATGGCCGGCCGATCTCGGGCCGGCCGGCCATGGCGGCGGGAGGCGCATGGCAGAGGGATGTCCCAGACAAGGGCCGCAAAACCAACCGACGCGGCTTGGCCGACAGAGGCGGCCGCGCCAGCAAAATCACCCGAAGCGGCCGCGCCGCCGCGCGCTTCCGATACGCTGGCGCTGAAGCTTAGTTCTCCCGAATTCACCACGACGCTGTCGCATTTCCATCGCGCCGAGATCGCGCGCATGGCGGGCTGGCGCGACCGGCTCGACCGCACCAGCAACTGGGCGATCACCGTGGTGGCGGCGATGCTGTCGGTGTCTCTGTCGACGCCCAGCGCGCATCACGGCGTGCTTTTGTTCGCCATGCTTTTGATCACCCTGCTTTTGTGGATCGAGGCGCGGCGCTACCGGTTTTTCGACGTCTACCGCGCCCGCGTGCGGCAGTTCGAGCGCTATTATTTCGCCCAGATCTTCTCGCCGCAGCCCGACTATGCCTCCAATTGGCTCGCCATCCTCGGCGAAGGCCTGCGCTCGCCGCGTTTCCTGATCTCGCAGCGCGCGGCGCTGATCAGGCGGCTGCGCCGCAACTACATCTTCATGTACACGATCCTGCTGCTAGCCTGGATCCTGAAGATCACCACGCCGAGCCTGTCGCGCGAAGGCTCTCCGATCGGCTTCGGTGCCTCGCTCGTCGACACGTTCCGGGTAGCGACACTGGGCCCCATCCCTGGCGTCGTCGTCGTGTGCGGGGTGGCCGCCTGCTATCTCGCGCTGCTTGCCGCCGCATTCCTGGTCCGCGCCGATGACGGCGAGCTGTCGTTCGGCGACGTGCATGTGTGAAACAGTGGCGCGCCAAGGACTTCAGCCATGCTTGCTGGAGCGTGCCGCGCGATCACAATCCCGGCGGCCTGACAAAGCCGTCGGTCAGGCGCGACAGCGCCTTGGCGGCCGCCAGCAGCTTCATGTCCGAATGGCGGCGGCCGACGAGCTGGGCGCCGATCGGCAGGCCTTCTCGGTCGAGGCCGATCGGAATGACGACGGCCGGATGACCTGTCAGGTTGAAGCGACAGGCGTGGCTGAGCGCGCTCCAATAGGGCGTCTCGACACCATCGACCGGAATCGGCATTCCCATCTCCCGGTGGCGAAAAGCAGTGCACATCATCGCCGGACAGACGAGCACGTCCCAATCGCCGAACAAGCGCTCCCATGCGTAGATGAATTCGTCCCTCTGATTGAGCGCCTCGAGATAGGTCGATAGCGTGGGGGAGTTTTCCAGCGGCGGCTGGAAGGCCTGCGAATACCAGGTGATGAAGTCCGAAAACAGCGCCCGCTCGGCGGCGAAATCATGTGACGGCAGGGCCTGACCGACCCGTGCGCCGCTGGCGTCGATCGCGCTGGCAAGACCGGCAATCGCATCGGCGATATCGCGAGCGGTCGGCACGCCGGGGAATTCCGGCGCGAAGGCTATGCGCAGCCGGTCGAGCGGCGGCTCCTGCTCCTCGTCCGTCGCCACCGGCGGCACTTCGGTGTCGAGGCCGTCGGCGCCGGCGATAACGCGGTGGGCAAGGATGAGGTCGTCGACGCCACGTGCAAGGGGCCCTATGTCGAACAGCAATCGGAAGCTGCGCGGTATGTCGGGGGGATCTGCATAGCTGCCGGTGATCGGCACAGTTGCCTGCGTCGGCTTGAAGCCATAGACGCCGCACAGATGCGCCGGCACGCGGATCGAGCCGCCGGCGTCGCTGCCGATCTCCAGCGGAGCGAGCCCCGCGGCTACCGCTGCCGCCGCGCCGCCACTGGAACCACCCGGCGTGCGCGTGACATCCCAGGGATTGCCCGTGCGGCCGAAGATCGGGTTAACGGTCTGCAGGTCGCGCAGTCTCGGCGGCACATTAGTCTTGCCGATGATGATGGCGCCGGCCTTGCGCAGGCGCGCGGCAATGGTGCTGTCAACCGTCGGTACATGGTCGGCCCAGGCCCTCAGGCCGATCGTGGTGCGCATGCCGGCGGTGGCGTGGCCGTCCTTTAGCGTAATCGGCACGCCGTGCAGCGGCCCGACGGTCTTGCCGCGCGCAATGGCTTCGTCGGCTGCCCTGGCACCGTCGCGCGCGGCCTTCTCGTCGAGGGTGATAATGGCATTGAGGAGCGGATTGACGGCGGCGATCCGCTCCAGCTGCGCCTCCATCGCCTCGCTTGCGCTCACACTCCGCTCGCGGATCGCCGCCGCCAGTTGGGTGGCGGTCAGGAAGGTGGTGTCGGTGGCAAGAGTGGCGGTCATGTGCGTGTTCTCCCTGTGTTGGGGGAGTAAGGCAGCAGGAAGCGATAGCCTGCAGATTTCCCTGCTGCCCCAGTCCCTCAACCCATTACCGTCTCACTGCCCGCCCATCTCCTTCTTGAACTGCTCGAAGTCGACCTGCATGCCGTTGAAGATGGTGCTCCAGTGGCGGGTCAGAGCCGCCATGGCGACGGCTTCCTGGATCTCCTCGTCGGTGGCGCCGGCGCGCTTGGCGTCCTGCGTGTCCGACCAGATGCAGTAGCTGCAGGGAATCTGCGCCGCGACCGCCAGCGAGATCAGCGACTTGACCTTCGGCGGCAGCGCCGTCTTGTCGCTGAGCTCGATGGCCTTGACCTCGGCCCATGCGCCGGGCAGACCGGCCTTGGGAAACTGTTTGATGAAGCTCGGCACGCCACCCATCGTCGACTGGATGTCCTTCAGCGTCGCATCGTAATCGTCGGCATTGGCAAGCAACGGCGTCGCGAGCATGGCAAGCGAGCTCAGAACGACGGCGCGGCTCAATCTGACTGCGAGAAAGGCAAACATCGGAATTCCTCCTTGCTGTGGTTGACGCGCCGGCAATCGGCCGCGTGACCTAGACAGGATGATGGGGCGGATCGAAAAGTTCGCTGGGCCGGCGAACTTCACGAAGATGTCATTCCTCGAGGCGCGGCGGCCGTTCGCAGGTGTGGACGCGCATCATGCGCACCTGGCGCTCGCCGTGGATCAAAACGATGGCGAAGCTTGGCGGGCAATGGAACGGGTTCTCGGGTGGGTTGACGAAATCGCCCTCGAGCACGGTGACGTTGGCGCTGACCAGCGCCCGCACCGGCTCATGGCGAACCCCGGCGCCGACATCCTCGTCGATGGCCTCGCCGAACAGATGGCGCCCAATGCCGCGCGGCCCGCCGGCGAAGGCGATGTCGAGCTCCTCGGCATAGTGGGAAAGCACACGCTCCTTGCCGCCGCGCTGCAGCGAGCGGTATTCCTCGGTGTAGAAAGCCAGCCGCTCCGCCACCAGCTTCTGATGCTCCCTGTCGGGCAGGCCGGCCGATGCAAGCAGCAGCTCCGAAAGCCTGATCTTGGCGTCAGCCAGCCGGCTGCGCACTGTGCCCACCGGCACGCCCAGAACGGTCGATATCTCCTCGTAGCCCGGCGAGCTGCCGAAATAGCGCAGCATCACGGTAGCGCGTTGCATTTCCGGCAGATGCGCCAGCGCAGCCCACACCCAGTCGCGCAGGTCGCGGCTTTCGATGCGGCTCTCGATGCGTTCCTCGTCGGCAAGCTCGCGGAATGTGCGCTCGGTTTCGGCGGGTCCGGCACAGGGCCGGCGCCGTCGCAGCGCCATCAGGCAATGGTTCCTGAGAATCGAATGCAGCCAGCCGCCGACGGCGGCGGGATCGCGAAGGCCGTCCAGCCGGACGAGCGCGGTGAGGAACGTGTCGTGGACCGCGTCCTCGGCATCGCCGGTGTAGCCCAGCATCGACAGGGCCATGGCATGGAGTTGCGGACGGTAGCGCTCGAGCAACAGGCCGAAACCGTTCGCCTCGCCGAAGCGCGCAGCCATCACCAGCGCCGCATCGGGCTGGCCTCGACCGCGATCAAAACTGGCTTGCCCCATGGCCTGATCCCCTTTCCTGATCATATCACAAGGGACAGGATGCGATGAGCGACCGGAAAGTTCGGATGCCTGTATTCATCGACCCGAACTCGTCTAATTCAGCGACAGCGCCGTCCGAAACTCCTGGGTCGAGTTGCGGCTGGGATAGGGTTCGTCCGGCACGGGAATGCCTAGATGGGCGCAAAGCGGCGCCCAGCCGTCGCCGAGCTTGTGGACCAGCAGACGTTCGGCGGGCACGGTGCTCAGCACCGCCTCGACATTGTCCCGGTAGATCGCGATCGCGTGGGCGCGATCCTGCGGGCGGCCGTCAAAAACCTGTTTCGAAACGAGCGAGATGCCGAGCGAGTCATGGTCCGTGCTGCCGGCGATGGCGGGCAGGAGCGTCTTTTCGAAACTCTCCCACCAGCTTTCGGGCGAGCGCCAGGTCAGGATGACGCGCGCCTGGGGATAGATTTCGATCAGCTCGCGCCAGTAATGCGCCGAGGGCCAGTCGACGCAGGATTTATAACCGGCAAAGAGCCTATCCCAGTCGGGCGCGGCGCCCTTGGCCAGCGCCCGCCAGAGCGCCTTCTGCTCCTCACGCGCCATCACCTCCGACATATGATGGCAAGGGCCGAAACCCAGCATGGTAAGCGCCTCGCGCATCGAATCCGTCCCGGTCCGGCCAAAGCCGGTTCCAATCACCTTGAGCGACATTTCCCCTCCTCCACTTCTCCACGTTTTCCAGCGGCTACGATCAATCTCCGTGGACCACGAGCCGCAGGCGGTTGCCTTCCGGATCGGCGGTCGAGATAACGCGACCGTCCCTTTTCACCGGTATGTCGGCCGCTTCGAGCCTGCGCTCCACGGCGGCGAGCTCCTGCGCCGAGCCAAGCTCGATGGTGAAATGGTCGAGGCCGGCTGCACCCGGCGGCGGCTCGCGCAGCTCGTCGCGCGCCCAGATGTTGAAGGCCACCATGTGGGCGCGGCGCGCCGTGCCGCAGTCGAACATGCCGAAGGTCCGGGACTGGATATGCGGCCGGAAGCCGAGCACGCCGAGATAGAATTTCATCAGCATCTCGGGCGCGCGGGCGCGCAAATGGATGTGGCCGATAAAGGCATCCTGCGCCATCCTCGGCTCGATATGGCCGGAGTTGCCGAGGTCGCGCAGCAGGCCCGACACGTCCAGCGGCTCGAGCCCCGAATGCGCGCTGCCGTCGGTGGCAATCAGCGTCACGCGGCCGTTGGGCGACATTTCGCGACGCAGCAAGCGCTCCGGCGTGTCGAAGCAGATCTCGATGCCGTTACCGGAGGGATCGGAGACATAGAGCGATTCCGAAATCAAGTGATCCTGGGCGCTGGACCGTAAGCCAGATGCTTTGAGGCGGGCGGCGGTGTGCGCTAGATCGCGGCGGCTGGTGATATGGATGGCGACGTGGAAGAGATCGCGCGACTTCTGCGGCAGCGGTGCCTCCGCGCCGGCGTGCAGCACGATCAGCGTCCGGCCGCCGGCGCCAAGCTCCGCCATAGTGGCGTCTTCGCTAAGCAGCGCCAACCCGAGCGCGTCGCGCCAGACATTCAAGGCCGCCGGCATGTCGGTCACCCTGAGATGGACCGGCCCGAGCCGGGTCACTGGAGACAGCAATCCTTCATCCATCGTCGTCTGTCCGATTGCGGCCAATGACATATTAGTTGTGAATGAAAAGCCTGTCGCGCTCCAAGTTCGGGTTGACCCCTTCCCGGCGGGCAGCGACTATTGCGACGGCCGGTTTTTCTGGAATTGGTTCAGCAGGAGGAGATCGCATGGACGAGACCGAACAGTGGCGCAACATGGCGAGCGCGCCGCGGGACGGCAGCCGCATCCTGGTGACGGTGCGCTCCTCGGAGCAAGGACCGGCCGAGGTCGACATGGCCTATTGGTCGCGCGCCGACCAGTTCGGCGAGGAAGGCTGGCGGGCGTCGGACTCCTCGCCTGGCCGCGTCGTCGAATATGCCGAGCCGGAGCTCAGATGCTGGATGCCGCTGCCGACCGCCGGACGCGGGTCGATGCCGAGCCCATGGGAGGGCGAGGATGTGCCGCTGGTGGACGGAGACGGGATTTAGGGTGAAGCCCGCCGTGTATCGGAAGGCAGGCTTTCAAAGCCGAAACGAGGCGGGTCCTCGCCCGGCACGCCGGCGAGAGAGCGCTGCGCGGGCCGACGCCGCCAAGGCAAGAAGCCGGCTCACGAGCATTGGCAGACTTATCCTGGCGGCGCCGGGAAACCGTTGAGCTAGCTGCCGCTCCAAGTACCGCGCCTGGGCGATGTCGTGACGAAAGATTGCGGGTGGGTTGCCTTGGGGCCGGTAGAAACCGTCATCTTGCCGGAAGGGCCAGTCGGTCGGGCTGAATGGCAGCATTGACGTCTCCCACGTTTCAGGTTCGGCCAACTCTCTGGCGCGACCGTGATAAAGCTGGAGAAGGTAGCGTGATCGAAACGTGAAAAAGACCGCTTGGGACAGATAGCGGTTGAATTAGCAGGGGCGAAGCGAAAGAATTGCCATAACCGTGGCCGGGGCCGAACCCAATGATAGGGCCTCATCTTTATCTTCTGGGCGGATTTGCTCTCGCCGGTACTGGCGCGGCTGCTCCAACCTTGAGCCGTAAGGCACGGGCGATGATGGCCTATCTCGCCCTGCAAGCCGGACAGGCACAATCGCGCGAGAAGCTGGCCGCCCTGCTCTGGAGCTTGAATGGCGAAACCCAGGCCCGGATGAGCCTCAGGCAAGCCGTTTCGGCCATCCGAAAGGCCATGCACAAGTGCGGCAGCGGACGGTTTGTGACGAACGGCGCCAGTGTCGCCCTGTATCTCGACGAGATCGACTTCGATGTCGCCCGGTTCGAGACGCTTGCGACAGGATCGTCGCCCGAACACCTTGAGCAGGCACTCGCCGTCTACCGCGGCGAGCTGCTCGACGGTCTTGGCTTGAAAGAGGAGCCGTTCGAGGACTGGCTTCGAGTTGAACGCGAGCGCCTGAGAACGATCGCGGTTGCAGCGCTGGACAGGCTGGTGGCGCATTACAGCGCGTCGAACGACCTTTCATCCTGTGCGCGCACGGCTGCGCGACTGCTCGCAATGGAGCCTCTGCGCGAAGATATCCACCGGGCATTGATGAGAGCCTATGCCGCGCAGGGCCGCATCAACCTTGCTCTCAAACAGTATGAGCTCTGCCGTGAGGCGCTGGAGAGAGATCTCGGACTGCCGCCAGAACTGGAAACGCGCCAACTGTACGAGGCTCTGCGGACACGCCGTATGAGCTCATCGCCCTACTCGAAGCGTCCGGTTGCGGCCGCCGAGCCGGCGGCCGGTTCGGGGGCAAATGCCGGTGGGAGCCTTTCCGGCGGCGAGCCGATGCCACCGACCACCCATTACGTCAAATCGGCAGGAATCAACATTGCCTATCAGGTGACCGGCGAAGGGCTGATTGACCTCATATACGTGCCCGGCTGGGTCTCCAATCTCGACCTTGCCTGGGGCTCGCCGCGCTTCGCGCATGTGCTCAAGCGGCTCGGCACCTTTTCACGCCTGATCCGATTCGACAAACGCGGCACCGGTCTATCCGACCGCAATGTCGGCCTGCCGACGCTGGAAGAGCGCATGGAGGATGTGCGTGCGGTACTGGACGCAGTCGGCTCCACGCGAGCGGTGTTGTTCGGCAGCTCGGAGGGCGGTCCGATGTGCATGCTTTTCGCCATCACCTATCCCGAGCGTACGTCCGCGCTGGTGCTTAACGGAACCTACGCCAAGGGCACTTGGTCAAAAGAGTATCCCTGGGCAAGAACTGCAGCGCAGGTGGACGACGATGTAGCGGCCGTGGAGCGGCAATGGGGCAAACCCGCCGACATGAGCAACGCAGCGCCGAGCCTGACCGAAAACATGGTCGAACGCGAATGGTTCGCCGCCTATCTCCGGAATTCGGCCTCGCCCGCCGATGCAATCGCGCTCTGGCGCTGGGGTACCGAAGTCGACGTTCGCGACATCCTGCCGGCGATCCGCGTCCCGACGCTGGTCGTGCAGAGGACGGACGACCGTTGGGTACGCCCAGAGGAAGGGCGTTATTTGGCAACCCACATCCAAGGCGCCAGATACGTCGAGCTGGCCGGCAGAGACCACGTGATCTGGGGTGAAGATTGCGACCGCCTGGTTGACGAGATCCGAAGCTTCGTCACCGGATTGATGTCGCGAAAGACCATCTCTGCGCTCACCGGATGAGCGGCGGCATGTCGTCGGCAGAACTGCTCATTTCGCCATCAGTGGGAAGATTGGAGGTTCCGACGCCGCACCAATAGGGGCGCAGCGCCTCAGAACAAGAACGCCGCCGTGGCCGGATCAGGCCCGGTGCGGCCATCGGCCGAATCCAGACCGTGAACGGTCTGCATGTCGTCCGCGTCCAACTCGAAACCGAAGACGTCGAAATTGCCGGCGATACGCTCCTGGTGGATCGACTTCGGAATGACGATCAGCCCTTCCTGCAAATGCCAGCGGATGATGACCTGCGCCACCGACTTGCCGTGCTTCTCCGCGATCTTCTCCAGCGTCGGATCGGCCAGCAGCCGGCCGCTGCCCAGCGGGCTCCAGCTCTCGATATGGATGTTGTGCTTCTCGTGGAACTCGCGCTTGTCGCGCTGCTGGAAGCGCGGGTGCAGTTCGATCTGGTTGACGACCGGCGTCACGCCGGTCTCGCCGATGACGCGCTCCAGATGCTCCTGATTGAAGTTCGACACGCCGACCGATTTTATCCGGCCGGCCTTCTGGAGCTCGACCAGCGTCTTCCAGGCCTCGACATATTTGTTCTGGCTGGGCACCGGCCAGTGGATGAGGAAGAGGTCGATCTTGCCGATGCCGAGCTTTTGCATCGTATCGTCGAAGGCGCGCAGCGCTGCGTCACGCTGATGCCCGCCGTTGCGGAGCTTGGAGGTGATGAAGAGTTCGGATCGCGGCACGCCGGCGGCGCGGATCGCCTCGCCGACGCCTTCCTCGTTGCGATAACCCTCGGCGGTATCGATCAGCCTGTAGCCGGCCCCGACGCCCCAGCGAACGACCTTGGCGGTGATGTCGGGATCGACCTGCCACACACCGAGCCCGATCTGGGGGATGGCGGCGCCGTCGTTCAATGTGAGCTGTTCGGACATGGGGGATCCTTTTGGGAGGGAGGGTGGTGCCGACTATGTAGGCCGTGGGTTGGGGAATGCTAGTCGGGTTGGAGCTGGCGGCGCCGGCAGCTGCGGCGCCTCAGCCCCTCGCCCCGAACCGCAACCCATCCATCAAAAGCTTCACCAGCCGCCCCGACCGTTCTCGCCAATCCGGCGTGTTGGGCGCTGAGTAGATGCCGCCCAGCGCGTGCATCACATCGGAAGCGTCGACGTCGGCGCGGATTTTCCCCGAGGCGGCGGCGGCCTCGATCAGGCCTCGCATGGCGCCGGAGACGCGGCCGGACGTGTCGGAGAACAGCGTCGAGTTGGTGGTGAGCAATAGGCGCAGGCTGGTGGCGAGGCCACGCTTGGTGGCGATGTAGTCGACGAAGCGCTGCATCCAGAGCTCCAGCGCGACATCGGCCGGATGGTCGCGCACCAGTTCCTCGGCCGCGTGGCAGAGGCCTTCCACCTCGCGGCGGTAGACCACCTCGACCAGATGCTCGCGCGTCGGGAAATGGCGATAGAGCGTGCCGATGCCGACCCCCGCCCGCTTGGCGATCTCCTCCAGCGAGGCATCGACGCCGTCGCTCGCGAAAGTCTGCGCCGCCACCTCGACCAGTCTGTCGCGGTTACGTTGCGCATCGGCGCGCAACGGCTTTGGCGCCTGCGCGTCGCGCGTCGCTTCAGCGGTCATTTCCCGGTCGGGCACTTTTTTCTCCACCAACGCAATATGGGGGGTTGAACCATGACTGGCCAGACCCCAGTTAAATAAACGGAGGCACCTCCGCTTTAGTGGAGTGGCTTTATCATATAACCAGGGGAAGCGGTATGTCACGTAAAGAAGGACGGAAAGCTTTCCCTGCCCGCTGGAGACGGGCGCGTTCTGCGACGCCTGTGGTTGGCGAATCCGCTCGTGAGTTCGTCATCCTAGGGCGAAGCAAGGAGCGAAGCGACGCGGCGCAGACCCAAGGATCCATGCCATACCCTGCGAGCGCGGCTACGGTGCAGAATTCTGGCCTGCCGCGTTTCTCGGCAAACGTCACGGCATGGATCGGGTCAAGCCCGAGGATGACGACCGCGAAGGTCGCGTCCAGGCTGCCGTTACCCTTGCCCCTCTCCTCCCAAGCCCCATTTCCATCCGCCTAGCGTCCAGCAATCGGAGCCCGACGCCCTATGACCAGCCAAACAATCATCGATCCTCCCGAAGACGGCCACGTCTTGAACGGCAAGGCCAGTCCCACCACGCTTTCCCTCAACCTCACCATCAACGGCCGCGACCATGCGCTCGACGTCGAGCCGCGCGTGACGCTGCTCGACGCGCTGCGCGACCGGCTGCATCTCAGCGGCACCAAGAAGGGCTGCGACCAGGGCCAGTGCGGCGCCTGCACCGTCCATGTCGACGGCGAGCGCGTGCTCGCCTGCCTGACCTTGGCGGCCCAGGTCGAAGGCCGCTCGATCACCACCATCGAAGGGCTCACCGACAAGGACGGCACGCTGCACGCCGTGCAGGCCGCCTTCCTCGAGCAGGACGCCTTCCAGTGCGGCTACTGCACGCCGGGGCAGATCATGTCGGCGGTGGCCTGCATCCGCGAGGGCCATGCCGGCTCCGACGAAGAGATCCGCGAATACATGGCCGGCAATCTTTGCCGCTGCGGCGCCTATCCGAACATCGTCGCCGCCGTCCGCCAGGCCGCACAGGAGCTGCGCTCATGAGAGATTTTTCCTACCTTCGCGCCGACAGTGTGGAAGCCGCGCGCAACGCCGCCGCCCTTCCCGGCGCCATGCTGCTGGCCGGCGGCACGACGCTGGTGGACCTTGCCAAATGCGGCGTCGCCGAACCTTCGACCGTCATCGACATCAGTCACATCGAGGGGCTCGAGGCCATCGATGTCACCGCCGAGCGCGCGGTGATCGGCGCGCTGGCGAAGATGAGCCATGTCGCCGACAATGCCGAGGTGAAAAGCCTGTTCCCGGCTGTGTCGGAGGCGCTGTGGCAGGCGGCCTCGGCGCAGCTGCGCAACATGGCGACCATCGGCGGCAACCTGATGCAGCGCACGCGCTGCCCCTATTTCCGCGATCCGCAAAACTTCCCGGCCTGCAACAAGCGCGCGCCGGGCAGCGGTTGCTCGGCGATCGGCGGGGTGACGCGCGGCCATGCGGTGCTCGGCGTGAGCGAAGCCTGCATCGCCACCTATCCGGGCGATCTGGCGGTGGCGCTCGTCGCCTTCGACGCCGAGGTCGATCTTGGCGAGCGCAAGCTCAGGGTCGAGGACTTCTTCCTCGCCCCTGGCGCAACCGCCGAACAGGAGCACGACATCCGCCCCGGCGAGGTCATCACGGCCATCGAAATCCCCGGCTCGGCCGCAGCCCGGCGCTCGACCTACATCAAGGTGCGTGACCGCCAGTCCTATGAATTCGCCGCAGCCAGCGCAGCAGTAGGGCTGGAGCTCGAAGGCGACGGCCGCACCGTCCGCGACATCCGCGTCGCGCTCGGCGGCGTCGCCACCAAGCCGTGGCGCGTGCGCGCCGTCGAGGAGGCGCTGAAGGGCAAGGCGCTCGACGAAGCCACGGTCCGCGAGGCGAGCGTGCTCGCCATGCAGGACGCCGTCGACCATGGCGCCAACCACTACAAGATCGCCTTGGCGCCGCGCGTGATCGCGCGCGCCATTCTCAAATTGGGAGAGACGGCATGACCGTTCATGACATGAAGCACGCCGCGTCCGACAGCGCGCGCCTCGAAGCGGTTGGCGGGCGCCTGTCGCGCGTCGACGGCCCGGCCAAGATCACCGGTGCTGCGCACTACGCCGTCGAGCAGCAGCTCGAAGGGCTGACGCATGCGGTGCTGGTCGGCGCGACGATAGCCGCAGGCAAGGTGACCGCGATCGACACGCGCGCGGCCGAAACCGCGCCCGGCGTGCTCGCCGTGCTGACGCCCGACACCATCATGGAATTGAAGGGTGCGTCGGACTGGTTCGGCAACCCGCCCTCGCAGCCGACCTATTCGCCCCTCGTGCGCGAGGTCACCTTTTCCGGCCAGCATGTCGCGGCAGTGGTGGCCGAGACCTTCGAGCAGGCGGTGGCGGCGGCCGCACTCGTCAAGGTCTGGTATGACGAGAGCCCGGCCATCGTCGACCTGAGCGACGGCAAGGCCGGCGACGGCTTCCCGATCGACGCCATGACCAAGGAATGGGGCGACGCGCAGGCGGCGTTCGCCGCTGCACCCGTTCGCGTCTGCGTGGCCTACAACACGCCGCGCGAATTCCAGGCGGCGATGGAGCCGCATGGGTTGATCGCGCGGTGGGAGGGCGAGGAGCTGACCATCTGGGAGCCGAGCCAGTGGCTCGACGGCATGGCGCGCACCTATGCCGAGTGGTTCGGCGTGCCGTTCGAGAATGTGCGGCTGGTCTCGCCCTATATCGGCGGCGGCTTCGGCTCCAAGGCGCTGGCGCTGGCGCACAGCGCGGTCGCGGCGGCTACCGCCAGGATGCTCGGACGTCCGGTGAAGCTGGTGCTCAACCGTCCGCAGAATTTCACGTCCTATGGCGGCCGCGCCGCGACGCGGCAGACCGTTGCCATCGGCGCCGACCGAGACGGCAGGATCCAGTCGATCGTGCATCGCGGCGTCAACGAGACGGCCGTCGACGGCATGTGGGTCGAGCCGCTCGGCTCGGTCACCTCGATCATGTATGCCACGCCCAACTTCTCCTCGAAGCAGAATGTCGTGCGGGTCAACACGGTGGTGCCGGGAGCAAAACGCGCGCCGGGCGAGAACCCGAGCGCCTTCGGCATCGAATGCGCCATCGACGAGCTCGCCAATGAACTCGGGATCGATCCGCTGGAGATGCGGCTGATCAACTATGCCGAACAGGATCCGCATGCGAAGAAGGCATGGTCGACACGCCAGTTGCGCGAGGCGTTTGCCGCCGGCGCCGAAGCCTTCGGCTGGGCCAAGCGCTCGCCTCAGCCACGCTCGATGCGCGACGGCCGCCAGCTCATCGGCTGGGGCATGGCGGCCGGCACCTATCCGGTGCGGCGCGCGCATGGCGAGGCGGTGGTGAAGCTCATGGCCGACGGTTCGGTCGAGGTCGAAAGCTCCTCCATCGACATGGGCCAGGGCACTTACACGATCCTGGCGCAGACGGCGGCCGAAACGCTCGGCGTGCCGGTGGAGCATGTGTCGGTGAAGCTCGGCGACTCGCATTTCGCCCGCGCCGGCGTCACCGGCGGCTCGCGGCTGGCCGGCGTCATGACTGGCGCCGTCTACAAGGCGGCCGGCCAGGCGCTGGACGAGCTGATCGGGCTGGCGCTTTCCGACCCGCGCTCGCCCTTCCAGAAGCTGCAGGCAAATACGTTGTTGATAAAGGACGGCCGCATCGCCTCGCCGCGTGGCGAAGGGCCGGAGCTGTCGATCGCCGAGTTCATGGTGGCGATCGGCCGCGACCAGATCGAAGCCAAGGGCGACACGCTGCCGGCCAGCACGACGCCGGAAGAGCGCTACAAGAACTATACCACGATAGCCATGTCGATCCCGCACACCGAAGGCGACTATTCGCGCCATTCCTGGTGCGCGCATTTCGTCGAGGTGCGCGTCGACGAGGATTTCGGCACGGTGCGCGTGTCGCGCGTCGTGTCGGCGCTGGACTCGGGCCGGCTCTACAACCCCAAGCTGGCGGAAAGCCAGTGGAAGGGCGGCATCATCATGGGCATCGGCCAGGCGCTGCTCGAAGAAGGCATCGTCGACCGCCGCCACGGCCGCATCGTCAACGGCAATTTCGCCGACTACATGCTGCCGACCAACGCCGATATCCCCGACATCCAGACGATCTCGGTCGGCATCCCCGACCCGCACTCCTCCGCCCTTGGGGGCAAGGGCGTGGGCGAACTGGCAATCGTCGGCATCGCGCCGGCGATTGCCAACGCAGTGTTCCATGCGACGGGCAAGAGGATAAGGGATTTGCCGATCACGCTGGAGAAATTGATCGAGTAATTTTCCGCTCAAGGTAGAGGCTACGGCTCCGTCGCTTTCGCCAAATCCCGACGACCTCGCGGTCGGCCCTTCCACCAGATCGAAGAAACCTGCTTTGGCAACGAAACAGCTGGGGCGATGACAGAACCCGCAACAACAGTCCGACCAGTTCGGCGGGCCGGCCAATGCCCGACGGCAAGCGGCCAGGCCCTGGAGGCTGGAACCGCATCCATCTGATCGTCGAGGATCTTGCGGAGGAGGTTGACCGGTTGCGGGCGGCGAGTCTCAGCTTCCGCAATGAAATCGTCCCGGGTCCAGGCGGATCGCAGATATTGCTGATCGATCCGTCCGGCAATCTGGCGGAGCTGTTTCAGCCGGTCCGGTGAGGGTGCTTGTCGCCGGAAGACAGCGGAACAGCACCCCACGCGATGTAGGCGGCACCGATCATTTCACGCTCAAATTCTTCACCTCGTTGGGCCGGTAGGTGTCCATGGCCGCGCCGTTGCGATCCTCCTCCAACAGCGACTTGCTGCCGAAGGAGGCGCGCAGGCCCACCAGGTATTTGTGGGTCTCGCCGAGGTCGGTTGAACCGATCTTCATCTGCTCCAATTGATAGCGCGCGAACACTGACCACGGTGTGTCGTTGAACCGGTACATGGCCTGGAGAGCGCCGCCGGATACGTCCAGGTTCACCCCCTGGTCCGTTCTGCTGAAGCTGAGTTCCGCATCCAGGCGAAGGTTATCCTGGACGAAGTAGCGTGCGACGGCGCGGACGTTCCATTGGTCGGAGTTGAGGGAATCCTCGTTTGCCCGGCCAAAGGCCGCCTGGCCGTAAAGGGTAAGATTGCCAAAGTAGATCTGGGCTTCCGGACCGACCGCCCAGGAACTCGCCTTCCCGTCGAAATCGCCAAAGTCCACCGACGTATAAGTCGCGAACACACCGGCGGCAAATCTGTCGGGGTCCCGGTAGTATCCGTGGATCGCGCCGCCAACGCCGCCCCAATGAGCGAAATCGTCGTCCCAGATCCGGTCATAGGTAAGGTCGCCCTGGAAGTTCCAGCGCTGGGCGAACGGAATGTTGACGCGGGCGGCGCCCCCTGCGGCGTGCACGGTGTCGCCGATGCTGGTAAAGCGAAGCCCGCCCAGGTAGATCTCGCCGTAGCCGGAAATATGCGGCGTCACCACCGTCTCTCCGGCCAGCGGCTGCGGTGCGTCGGCGGCGTACGCGAACGTCGTGGCGACCAGCGACGCAGCGATGATTGAAAAGCGATGCATTAGGAGCCCCCGAATTCGAATATGCGTCCTGCGGTCCGGACGAATGCCGGGCTCGGTCTTGCATTGTTCGCCGTCCGGCGTCTTGGGCTGGACCGCAGCGGAATTGTCCTGGAAAGCGCTGCCGCACTTGACGCGCCAGTGTGGCCATCCGGCCACCAGCCGACCGGCCTGCTCATTCCTGTCGCCTTTCCCCCCGCCACAAGCAAACCCCGGTGCGAGGCCAGGGTTTCGTGCGGTCTGTCGGATCAGAACTTGTAGCTGAGGCCGACCCGCAGATCGTGCGTCTTGAGATCGACGCTCGTCGCCGTGGGAAGACCGGATGCGATCGAGAGAGCCTTGCTGCCGAAATCGGAGTAGCGGTACTCGACCCGAGCGATCCATTTATCGGTGAAGGCGTGCTCGACGCCGGCTCCAACCGTCCAGCCAACATGGGTGTCGTCGTGGAGCGGTATGTCACCACTGGAGGTGCCGGTGATGCCGATAATTTCATACTTGGCCGCGGCCACGCCCGCAGTGATGTAAGGCAACGTCCGATCGAACGCATAGCCGGCGCGCAGCCGCGCCGACCCCGACCACTGGAGCTCGCTCTTAAGAATAGTGCTGCCGCCATTGGCAAGGGTCGTCAGTCCTTCGACGTTACTGTACGCGATGTCCGCCTCAACACCGAGCACGAAGCGGTTCGCCATCTCCTGATTGAAGCCGATATGGATGCCGCCAATGAAACCGTCCGGATCGACAGGAGCGTTAATATCGGTGCCCCCAATACCACCGCCAGAGATGAAGAGATTGGATTTTCCGGCAGCGTAACCGAAGTGAACGCCGGCATAGAGCCCGGACCAGTAGTAATCGGCGGCAATGGGCAAGGTTTCATTGATGTCCGCCGCGGGCGCCATGCCGACAGATGCGAGAATAACGGCCGTAGCGAGAAGAATCGTTTTCATTGTTGTTTGCTGCCCCCAGGGTGTTGCGCTACCCCGCTGCCGAAATGCTCAGCGGGATCCAGTTAACGTCAAGAGCCCCGATGTTGCATTGTTCGCAGCCCGCGTCTTGGGCTGCACCGCACTGGAATTGTCCCGGAAAGCGCTGCCGCGCATGTCCGGCCAGTGTGGCAGTTCGGCATCAGCCGACAGGCGCGCGCTCACTCCCGGCGACCGCGGCATTGGCGCCTCCCCGGCTCACGTCGGCCGGCGTTTTTTCGTTTCCGGCACAAGCAAGAAACCCGGCGCGAGGCCGGGTTCCTACCTGTTCGCGCAAACAGAGATCAGCATTGCTACGCGCTAGCCCTGGCCGGCGAACTATCTGGCGCTGCTCGGCGTCGAGCCGAAGCGGCGGCGGAAGCAGCGGTTGAAATAGGAGACGTCTGAGAAGCCGCTCAGCAGCGCGATCTCGCTGATGCGCATACGGTCGTTGCGCCTGTCGGAAAGCATGCGATGGGCCCTTTGCAAGCGCAATTCGAGAACGCGCTCGGCGAAGCTCACCCCGCTTTCCTGCAAGAGGTCATGGACATAGCGGGGCGAGAGCCGCAACTGCTGGGCAACGCGCTGGGCCGAGATGGACGGATCGGCGAAATTGTCCCTGATCTTGTCGAGGATTGCCTGGAGCCTTGCCGCGCGCAGGCCGCGCATGCCAGCGAGCTCGGCGGGCTCGCCCTTGGCGCCGGTTACCAGGCCGATCAGATCGACGATCGTTTCGGTGGCATGGGTGACAAGGTCCGGCGACACCAGAGCCGGACCAGCTTCCAGGAAGTTGCAATAGCGCCTGAGCATGCCGAGCGCCTCATTGTCGGCCGCCACGGTCAGTGCCAGCCGGTCCTCGACATGGGCGAAGGCACTCTCCAGGATCTCGCGCGGAACGACGATGTTGGCCCAGACATTGCTGTCGCCGCCGCTCATTTCCAGCGCCTCCGAGGCAGATACCAGCGCGGCTTCGCCCTTGCCCACGCTGTAGTCGCGGCCGGCCTGGGCGCCGCTCAGCCTGGTGTCGCCATGGTTGATCAAGAGGAGATAGCCGTCGCGGCCGTCGTCGGCGATGTTGCGGGCCTTGCGGCTGGCATGCCGGATGGTTCCGGCCATCTGCCCCAGCACCACCGGCCCGACGGGCGTGGCTTCGATCTCGGCCGCGAATGGCTGGTTGGCCGCGATGGCATATTCGACCGACCATATCTCGGCGACGTGGATGTCCTGCCAGAGCGCGAAGCGCGCGCGGTCGTCGAGATGCCCAGGCAGGTCGAGCGACGAGAAGACGTTCTTTTTCAAGAGCAACCTGGCCTTTCTGCGCGCGCGTCTTCACTTGGACGGGCACCGTATTGGACCAGTTCACATCTTGTCCAGAGCCGCAAAATATCTATGCATGCCAGGACAATTCCGTTGCTGTTCTGGACAAGAACTCACCCGAATTTCATCGACCCGATCGGAAAATTTCAAGAATACTCGGAAATGTCAGCTCGAATCGGCGGCGCCCTGCCGATCGTAGCGGAAAGCGGATCCAGGCTGTGGAGCCGGCGGCAAAGCCGCCAATCTCCCCCACGTGGGATCCCTCGTGGGGGAGATCAGTCGCCCATTCTCTTTCGCCAATCTCCAACGTCGGCTACCAGTCCAACCCGAACACCAGCTTGCGAAATGCAGGCCGCCGGCGGCCATGTGAGTGTAGGCCTCGGTTGCCTCGTTCTGCGAAAACACCTTGTCGACGACCGATCAGCTCCAGCAGCTTGCCGTCCCAGTCGGGTCGCGCGGTAGTTGATCAGGTGATCGGCGCCGAGCGCCTTGGCCCGATCGAGCTTCTCGTCCGAGGACCAAGTAATGACGGTGGCCCCGGCCGCCTTGGCGAGCTGCAGCGTGAAGATCGAGACGCCGCCCGTGCCGAGCAGCACGACGACCGAGCCCGGCCCGACATCGGCGGCACGGAGCGCGTTCCAGGCAGTGGTGCCGGCGCTCGGCAAGGTCGAGGCTGCAATCCGCGCTTCGGAAAGGTGTTAAGCGCCATTTCCTTCGCATTCCCGAGGATGCCACGCCATCATAAGTCCTGTATGGTCGCCACATGTCTCGGAGGGCGACCATGCAAAACGGATTGGCAAAATTCATCATGGCTGCTCCCATCGCGGCCACCCTGCTGGCCGCAGCGCCCGCCCATGCCGCCTCCTGCGCCTGGTCCGCCAAGATGGAAGAAGACGAGGGCGGCAGCGTGATGACGGCGTCGGTCTGCGGCGGGCCGAAGGGCGATGCGTATCTGATGCTGGCCTGCTTCGACAAGCCGGTGCTGAGCTATGATCTCGGCGCCGGCGGCGGACAGCTCGAGCCCGGCATCAGCGGCTCCTTCACCTTCAAGGCCGGAGGCAAGAGCGTGACCAAAAAGCTCGTGCTGGAGGCGATGTACAATTACTTCACGGCAGACCTCTCCGGCCCTTCCGACCCGCTGCTGGCGCTCTTGCGCGGCAAGGGCGAGGTGGCGGTTTCCGACGACAAATATGGCGAGATCAGCTTTCCGCTGAAAGGCTCAGGCGCCGCAATCGGCAAGGTGCTGGCAGCGTGCGGCAGGGGTTCAGGCGGCGAGGCGGACTGATGCCTGAGCGCGCGCCGGCGCCTGCGCGTTCCGTCGCTTTTCACGCCGTGCTTTGGAACGGCCATCGAAGAGCTTGATCTGCTGCTCGCCGGGCGTGTGAAGCGCGCCGACCACCGCATCTATCCATTCCCTCTCGTGGCCCTTGGGAATGCCCACCTGCTCGCCGGTCACCATCACTGCTTCGAGGATGTCGCGCAGCCACTGGCGGGTTGTTATGTGGTTGCGCGTCGGTGGCCAGCCCCATGGCGAAACCTTCCATCCCGCACCATATGACTCGCGCCGGCAATGATTGTCCTCGCGACAAGCGTGATCGATCCGAGTTATGCCGGCAAGGTGGTCCATCCCGGGCCGCCGACGCTCCTCGCGAGGCCCTTTGCGGCGTCGCGCGACCCTGTCACCGGCCGCGACACAGGAGCTTTATCCATGAATCCGATCACCCTTTTCCTCACCGCTGTCTTTGCGCTCATCGGCGCCGGCGCCGGCGCGCTTGCCGGGCCATGGGCGGGCGTGCCGTTCTTCGTCATCGCGGCGCTGATCGCCGCCTCGCTGAAGATGGCCAACACCTGGCAGCGCTTCGTCGTGCTGCGCGCCGGCAATCTGCTGGGTGTGCGCGGTCCCGGCCTGTTCATGATCGTCCCGGTCCTCGACAATGTCGTGGCGGTCATCGACCAGCGCATCCAGACCACCGCCTTCAACGCCGAGGAGGCGCTGACCAGGGATACCGTGCCGGTGAATGTCGACGCCGTCATCTTCTGGCACGTCCATGACGCGCGCCAGGCGGCGCTGGAAATCACCAACTACCGCGAGGCGATCGACCGCGTGGCGCAGACCTCGCTGCGCGAGATGATCGGTTCCTCGATGCTCTCCTCGCTGCTTGCCGACCGCCAGGCCGCCGACGCGCATCTGCGCGACGTCATCGGCGCCAAGACGGCCCAATGGGGCATCACCGTGATGTCGGTCGAGATCCGCGACGTCGCCATCCCCGTGGCGCTGCAGGACGCCATGTCGCGCCAGGCACAGGCCGAGCGGGAGAAGGAAGCGCGTGTCATCCTGGGCTCAGCCGAGGCCGAAGTCGCGGCCAAGTTCGTCGAGGCCGCCACCACCTATGCCGATCATCCGGCGGCGCTGCAACTGCGCGCCATGAACATCATCTATGAGACGACCAAGGAGCGAGGCGCCACCATCCTGATCCCGACCGGGCTGGTGGACAGCCTCAACCCAGCAGCGGCACTGGTTCAGGCCGGCGTGCTGAAAAGCGCAGCGTAGGGAGATTGCATCCTCCCGACGCATCATAAAAATCCGGTCCGGCTGATGCGCCATAATGCGCCAGCCGGACCGGATTTGTCTTCGATGATCGATGGAACCTCAGTAGTCGGAGCCGCCCTCGACGACGACCGGACGATGATGGTGCCGGTGGCCGATCGAACCGGTGACGACGACGGTGTCGTCACGGCGGTGATGGCGGTGACGCCAGCCGCGTTCGCCATTGTCATAGAAGGCGACCGTGCCGTGATGGCGGTGGTGCAGGCGGTGGCCTTCCTCATTGATGATGACCGCCGGGCGGTGGTGGTAATGATGCCTGTGATGCGTGCCGATGACGATATCGGCCTCGGCCGCGGAAGCCACGGCGGGGGCGGCGACACAGAGCGCCAGGGCAGCAAGAAGCACTGTTTTCATTGCTCTTTTCCTAATTTCTGATCATCCCTTCGCCGGGGTAAACCGCTGCCCGCCGCTTTGGTTCCGGGGCAAGGCGGACATCGCCATCCGCTTCCGGCGCTCGATCGAGATCAGGTGGGAGGATGGGCCGGTGCCGCAGTGGATGGGGTTCGTTGGGGTAGCCGAGGCACCGGCCGAAAGCGGAATGGGCACCGCCGCAAGGCAAAGATAGTCTTCGCGGCCGGCGGCGAAATTACGCGATCACGGAAGCCTGGAATCTCTCCCAAGGAAGATCACTCGCTCCTTCGTCCAGCCACCGCAATCACCGCTGCGACCACCACCAGCATCGACGCCGCGGCGAAGGTGAACCGCATTCCGCCGGCAACCGCCTCAGGCGGCGCCGCCGCGATGTTCCCCGTCCCCACGGCGAAGGCGAACACCGCGCCCATCACCGCCGTGCCGGTGACGAGGCCGAGATTGCGCGAGAGGCTGAGCATGCCCGACACCACGCCGCGCTCGTTCCTGTCGACATCGGCCATGACGGCCGTGTTGTTGGCCGCCTGGAAGAGTTGATAGCCCGGCGTGAGCAGGATGATCGCCGCCGCGTAGCCGGCAACGCCGAAGAGGCCTGGCAGCGCGGCCAGCGCGACGCAGCCGGCGCCCATCAGCATCAGCCCGGCGGTGACCATCGCCGCCGCGCCGAGGCGGTCGACGACGCGCCCGGTAATGACGCCGCACAGTGCCGAGACGACAGGGCCGATCGACAGTACGGCCCCGGTTGCCGCGTCGCCGAGGCCCAAGGCGCGCGACAGGAAGAACGGGCCGACGACCAGCGTCGCCATCATCACCGTCGAAACCAGCGCGTTCATGGCGAGGCTCGGCGCCAGCACCGGGTCGCGCAACAGCGCGAGCTTGACCAGGGGCGATGCCACCTTGGCCTCAACGACAACGAACAGCACCGCGCCAGCCGCGGCGGCGCCAAGCAGCGCGATGTTCAGGCCGCCGAAATGGCCGCGCCCCATGGTCATGGACAACGCATAGGCGGCAAGCGTGGCGGCAAGCAGCAGCGTGCCCAGCATATCGAAACGACCCCTCGCCTCGCCATGGACACCTGTCGCTCGTCGGACGATGCCTGCTGCTTCGCCGGCGGGCATCGCCCGGCGGACGATGCCAGCCGCTTCGCTGGCGGGCATCGCCGCTGGAAGGAAGCGCCAGGCGGCGAGCAGCGCGACGGCGCCGAGCCCGGCGTTGACGAGGAAGATCGAGCGCCAGCCGAGGGTGGCGATCAGCACGCCGCCAAGCGAAGGCCCCAGTGCCGTGCCGATCGCCGACATGGTGCCGAGCAGACCCATGGCGCTGCCGGTGCGTTCCTTCGGCACCGCCTCGCCGACGAAAGCCATCGTCAGCGCCATCATCGCCGCCGCGCCCAGGCCTTGCACGGCGCGGGCGCCGATCAGAAAGGCCAGCGACGGCGCGAGCGCGGCGGCAAACGAGGCGGCGCTGAACAGCGCCAGGCCAACAATCAGCAGCGGCCGGCGGCCGACGAGATCGCCAAGGCGCCCGACGATGACGTTCAGCGCGGTGATAGCGAGCAGATAGGCCAGCACCACCCATTGCACCGCCGCAAAGGACGCCGCGAAGGCCAGGCTCAGCGTCGGCAGCGCGACATTGGCGATGCTGGTGCCGAGCGAGGAGACGAGCATGGCAAGCGACAGGCTGGCCAGCGCGCCAGCCGCCGAATGGCTTCCAGGCGCGGCGCGGGTTTCGGCGATGTCGGCCATGATCTTCTCCGTCGATTGAACTTGCCGGGGAAGATAAGCGCGCATTTGACATGGCGGAACGCGCAGCGTTTGCACTTGAACAGTGCATCAAACGCCATGTCCGTTTGACGGATCCATGCTATGGTCGCGCCATGTCGCGACCCGATCTCAACCTGCTCGTCACGCTGGATGTGCTGCTTGCCGAAGGCAGCGTCGCCAAGGCCGCGCGGCGCCTGAAGCTCAGCCCCTCGGCGATGAGCCGGGCGCTGGCGAGGCTGCGCGAGACAACCGGCGACCCGCTTCTGGTGCGCGCCGGACGCGGCCTGGTGCCGACGCCGCGCGCCATCGAGCTGGGCGCCGAGGTCGGCCGGCTGGTGACGGAAGCTGAAGCGGTGCTGCGGCCGGCCGAACGGCTCGAGCTTGTGCGGCTCGACCGCAGCTTCACGCTCCGCAACAGCGACGGTTTCGTCGAGAATTTCGGTCCGGCTCTGCTCGCCCGCGTGGCCGAGGAGGCGCCGGGCGTGCAATTGCGCTTCGTGCCCAAGCCCGACAAGGACAGCGGCCCGATGCGCGGGGGCGCGGTCGATCTGGAGACCGGCGTGGTCGGCGGCTCGACCGGACCCGAGATACGCGCGCAGGCGCTGTTCCGCGACCGCTTCGTCGGCGTCGCGCGCGCTGGCCATCCTTTGAGCGAAGGCCGCATCACCGCCGCCCGCTTCGCCGCCGGCCGACACATATTGATCTCGCGCCGCGGCCTCGACCGCGGCCCGGTGGACGACGCCTTGGAACGCGCCGGGCTGACGCGGAAAGTCACGACCGTGGTCGGCGGCTTTGCCGAGGCACTGGCGCTGGCACGCGGCTCCGACCTCATCGCCACCGTGCCGGAGCGCTATACCGGCACCCTGCGCGAGGGCCTGTTCACCTTCACGCTGCCGGTGAAGCTCGCCGCGCTGACGATCTCGCTCTTGTGGCACCCGAGGCTCGATGCCGATCCGGCGCATCGCTGGCTGCGCGGGCTGGTGAAAGAGGTGTGCCGCCTTTCCTCTCCCTCCTTTCACCACGGCGAGGAACCCTTGCCCTGATACGCCAGCCCCACGGAACCAACCGCGCATTGCAGGCGATATCCCTATAAATATTAGCCATAACTAATGTATACTATCGCACGCAGGACAAACCATGTCTGTCATGGAACCCGCGGCGCAATCAGCGCGTTGCCGGGCGCCTGTGAAACAGCCGGAGGTTCGCTTGAGCGAATTCAGGAAGTTCGCCTGCCCCCGGTGCCTGGGCGCCGGCAAAGTGTTCGAGTGCGGGAAGCAGGTGGCGTCGAACGGCACATGCTGCCCCTCGGGTGCATTGCACGACAATTGCCCGGGACAACTGGTTTCCTGCCGGGCCTGCAACGGAACCGGCCTGCGCGGCTACAGCGCGCCCTCCAATGTACAGGCTTCTCGGATCAGCTGATGGCCGGGCGTGGGAATCTTGCATTTTATTCGCCATTTCTAATATAAAAGGCACTTGCGCGAGAAGCGAAACGGCGGGCGCCCTGGAGACGCGCATGAAAACCTATCGCGTCGAGGAAATAGACGGCGAAGCCGTCGTCGCGGTGCATTCGGCGGAAGCCAAGACGCCTTTCGAGGCGGCTGAGAAGGCGCTTGGCCGGAAAGTCACGTTGCGTGCCGGCGCCGACAGGTGGGTCCGCGTCGTCGACCTCACCGAGCGGCCGAGGCCGGTCAGGCTCAGGCCCACGATCTTCGAATTCAAAGCAATCGGACAGAGGAAATAGGCAATCCGTGGCTTTGAACGCTTCGCACTTTTCCCGGAATTGCTTTTAGGGCGTTCAACGTTTCACGGAAACGGCGAAACGCCCTATCTCTTTATGCAATTCCGACGGAAGGCTACGGCGAAGTCGCTGAGCCCAATCGCTCACACTCTTCCTGGAATTGCTTGTTGGTGGTCGCAATTCCGCACGGAAGACCGTTGCGCACTTTTCCTGGAATTGCTTGTTGTTGGTCGCAATTCCGGACGGAAAACCGCTACGCATTTTTCCTGGAATTGCTTCAGGTGCTGGCGCCGCCCATCAGCGCGGCGACCAGGGTCGCCAGAAAGACAAGCAGCCCCAATGCGACCCGATCCAGCCATGACCGCCGTCTGGCAAGAACCTCGAACAACCGATTGGCCATCGCAACTTCCCCCATTCGTTGGCGACATTCTATCACGTCTTTCATGAGCGGATCATGAAATGGCACACAAATGGGTCCGATGTCGTTTTCAACGGCGAGACCCGTCTTCGCCGGGCGCCAATGCTGCACTGCCGAATTGCACCCAAAAAAAGTCGGGGTCGAAGTGACATGCCGGCCGGCGAAAAATCAGCCTATTCAAGCGGATAGGCATATATGTGCGGCGCGGCCTGGTGGGCATCGGAAAAGCCCGGAATTCCGCTATTTCGGGGCTTCTTGGCTTGGCCCCGGCATGACCGCAAAGCGTGCTTCGGGCACCAAAAGGCGGCTAAAAAGGCGCTCCCGGGCCGCTCGCCGGCGGCGTTGACAGGACACCGCGCCAATGGCACTCCGCAAACCACTGGTCACGCCATGACCGTTGCTGTTGGGGACGGACGGGGTTTCAGCAGCTTGGCGGCGGCGCCGGACGGGCGGGCACCTTCGAAGTGTACCGCCCGCTCCTGGCCGGTCCAGATTTCAGCTTTAAAAGTGCTTGCTTTAAAACCGATCAAAGGTGCGGCGCGTTCCTGAGAAACTCAGAACGTGAAGCCCGAGGATGGCACTGCGGCGGTCACCGCCGAAAGCCTGTCACGTCTGGCAAGCGTCGGTTTGCGATATGGCTTCTTCATCGGCTGTCTCGGCCCGGTCGACGATGAAATCAGGACAGCAAGATATGCCCGGCGTCCGCCGCGTCAAGCGGAGGGATAAATTTGGCGGAAGGATAATTCGGCGAGCGCGTAAATTTGGCTGGCGAGCCGATCGGCTCGCCAGCCAATGTGATCGGTGCGCCTGTGTTACGGCGCGGGATTCGAGGCGTTCGCGACGACGCTCGACAGCTTCTGGCGCTTCGACAGCACCGGCTTCTCGTAAGTCTTCTTCATGGGAAGCCCCTTTGCGCCGCCCCCCGATGGAACTTTACGACCGCGTTAGGGTCAACCCGAGTGCTGCAGCCAATGGCGGTCGAACACGTCGAGGATGGCGCGGAACTCTCCCGGCGGAATCTGGATAGCGCCGTCATCGCTGTAGGCGTCAAGGAACTGGTCGAGCTGCCGGTCGACCGCTTCCGGATGTTCCAGGCCGATACCGAGGCTTACCAGGTCGGCGGCAATCGAACCGCCGGCCGGCAGGTACCCGCCCCATGTCGCGGCGCCGGTTGCCGCATCGCGCAGCCGCACCAGCAGTATCCGGGTCAGCGAGGGCTGCGCTTCGGGACCAATGACGGCCGAGCCGCACATATAGCCGCCGAGCACGCTGACCGGCTGTGTCTGCGGGAACAGGCACAGGAAGAACTGCGTGTCGCCGCCGACATCCTTGAGATGCAGATAGACACCGCGCTTTGCCGGCATCACCGGGCCGACGAGTTGCAAGTGCCCCGTCGGCAACGTCTCGCCATAGGTAGCCGTCAGCCCATGCACGCCTGGCCCGGCCTCGATCGACAAGCGGCCCTTGATCAACTGGCCGCGATAATAGGGCGACCAGGCGCGAGAATAGCATGCATAGGTTCCGGCAAGCCCGGAGCCGGCGCCGCGCTCGTCATGCGAGGAGGCATCGAACTGCATGCCGGCGCGTCGCTCCAGCTCGGCGCTGTCGACGCCGTGGCGGGCCGCGATGGCGGCGGTGAAGGCCGGTAGCTCGCTCTCGGCGATCCAGGCGCCGGACTGCTCCAGTTCGAGCAGCCTCGCCCAGTCGTCATAGACGCTCATCTGTCGCGGCCGCGCGCGGCCTTGCAACCATTTGTCGGCGCGGCCGAGATCGAACGCAGTGTTCGGGTTGACGGCGCGGAACGCCGCCGCCAGGTCCTTGCGGGTCACCGTTCCCAGCAAGGCCGAAGTCAGCCTTAGTTTTTGCGCGATTTGCTGCGCCATGCAAAAGGTCCCCGATGTTCTTCGCCACCTAAGCAGTTCGGCGTTCCGGCGGGAATCGCCGAGCTTCTCCGACGCTCCTGGCTAGCGCGCCGGCAAACAATCTCCATTCCCGGCGGCGGCGTTTGTTTTCCATCCACTAATATTACTGGAATTCCAAAGAATTCCACAGTGTTCCGCGCGCGTGGCCTTCGCGACGAGACAAGCGGCGCTAGGGTCGCTTCGGGGTGAATCCAGGGAGCTGCCATGAAAATCCTTCTATCCACGCTTGTTATGGCACTTGCGCTGTCGCAAGCCGCCGAAGCCAAAACGAAAATCCCGTTGACCGAAACAAAGACCGGCGCCGAGAAGAGCCGGCAGCCGCTCGATCAGACGGCCACCGGCGGCATCGTGCCTTCGGCCGGCCCGACGTCGAAGAGCGCCGAACCGGGCCAAGCCTATCCGCAGCCGCTGGACCTTCACTTCTAGAGCAATTCCGGAAGCCGTGCTCGACGGTTTTGGTCCGCTACCGCGTAAGACAAAAGGTAGCCATTCCGGGGACCCATAGCCGGTTCATCATCCGGGATCGGCGGGGAAAAGCAGCGGCCGGACGGCCGAACCAACAGCCGCCAGCCTGACGGCTGGGGGCTTGGCGCCGCCGGCGGGGGCGGCGCCTGCCCGCGCGGATGCAAGGCCACGATCCGCGCGGGTCAGGCTTCCGGCCAGTCGCCCCAGATCATTCTTCTGCAGATCCAAGCCGTTCTTGACGAAGGGCCAGCGAACCGGAAAGCTCGGACACGGCGCCGCGATGGCGCTGTGCGAGAAGGAAGGCCGTGCCATGCCGGGTGCCGACGAAAAGCTTGCCGCGCTCGGCATCGTACTGCCACCGCCGCTGAAACTGCCGCCGGGCATGGTGCTGCCCTTTCCCTGGGTGAATGTGCGCGGCGACCGCGCCTATGTCTCCGGCCACGGGCCGCAGGAGCCGGACGGCTCGCTTGCCGGCCCGTTCGGCGCGGTCGGCGAGAGCGTGTCGCTGGACGAGGCGCGGGCTTCGGCCCGCAAGGTCGGACTGTCGATGCTCGGCAGCCTGAAACGCGAGCTCGGCAGCCTCGACCGGATCACGGGCTGGTGCCGCGTCCACGGCATGGTCAATTCGGCATTGCGCTTCACCGAGACGCCGGCGGTGATGAACGGCTTTTCGGAGCTCATCCTCGAGGTCTTCGGCCCTGAGATCGGCCGTCACGCCCGCACCGCCATCGGCGTCGCCGCCCTGCCCCTGAATTTCCCGGTCGAGATCGAGGCCGAAGTGATGATTGGGGGGTGAGCCTCCCTTGGTTCCAGCACAGCTTGACCAGGCCGTGGTCGGCGCGATAGGCGGGCCGAGGCCATCCAACCGATGAAAGACCCGCCATGACGGACCCTATCGTGAAAGACAGCAACGGCACGCCGCTGAAAGACGGCGACTCCGTGACCCTCATCAAGGACCTCAAGGTCAAGGGCACGTCGGAAACGATCAAGCGCGGCACGCTGGTGAAGAACATCCGGCTCAACGGCGATCCCGGCGAGATCGAATGCAACACCAAGCAGGTCAAGGGCCTGGTGCTGAAGACAGAGTTCCTGAAGAAGGCGTGATGGCAGGGGAGATCGGGAGGGCCGCCCTCGCCCTCCGCTTATGTTGCACCGCGTTAGATTTGTTGCATTGCGATATCGGCGCGTAGGGCCGAGGCTTTAGGGCAGGCGGGATACGAACGAGCATCGTGAGGTTCGTATTCGTGTCAACACCTGCGCAGGATTTCCGGCCCGACATCGAAGGCTTGCGGGCGGTGGCCGTGGCGGGCGTCGTCGCCTTCCATTTCGGCCTCACCGCGCTGCCCGGCGGCTTTGCCGGGGTCGACATCTTCTTCGTCATTTCGGGCTATCTGATCACCCGCCATCTCGCCGCCGAGATTTCCGAGACCGGCCGGCTCGACCTTTTGCGTTTCTACGCCCGACGCGCGCGGCGCCTGCTGCCGGCGGCGCTTTTCGTCATCGCCGCGACGCTCTGCGCCGGCGCGCTCATCCTGTCGCCGGAGGAGCAGGCGCTTTATTCCAAGGGTGCGATGTTCGCCTCGGCCTATATGATCAATCTGTGGCTGATCCGCTGGTCGTTCGACTATTTCGCCAATGACGCCACGAGCAACCCGTTCATCCATTACTGGTCGCTGTCGGTCGAGGAGCAATTCTATCTCGCCTGGCCGGCGCTTTTGCTGCTGGCCGCCTGGATGAAGCCCGGCAAGCGCGCCATCATGATTGCGATCGGCGCCGTCGGCCTCGTCTCCTTCATCGCCTGTGCCTGGCTGACGAGCGTGTCGCAGCCCTGGGCCTTCTATTTTTCGCCGCTGCGCGCATGGGAATTTGCCGCCGGCGGCCTCGTATCGATGGCGCCGGCACGGCTGTTGCAGGAGCGCCCGCTGCTGGGGCGGGCGTTAAGCCTGACCGGCCTGACGATGATCGGGGCCGCATATCTCACCTTCAGCGAGGACGCTCCCTTCCCCGGCTTTCTGGCGCTTCTGCCGGTTGCCGGCACGGTCCTTCTGCTCAAGGCGGGAGCGGCCGGCGCCAGGGACGGCTCGCGCAATTCCGAATGGAATTGCGTGAATGCCGCCCTGGCGCTGCCGCCCTTACAATGGATCGGCAAGCTCTCCTATTCGCTCTATCTGTGGCATTGGCCGGTCATCGTCTATGCCAGCATGCTGGCGCCGGAGCTGACGCCGGCCGAGCGGCTGCTGTGCCTCGCGGTGACGCTGGCGCTCTCCATTCTCAGCTATCATCTCATCGAGAACCCGATCCGTCGCAACGGCTGGCTGATGGCCAGTGCGGCGCGGGCGCTGGTGCCGGCCCTCCTCCTGACCGGCACCGGCGTCGCAGCCGCCTATGGCAGTGCCAGGCTTGCCGTGCACGACCTCGATCCGGAACAGCGCATCATCGCCGCCAGCGCCGCCGAACCGTCGACGGCCCGGGCCAAAGCCGGCTGCGTGCAGGATTACCAGAGCGTGACGCCGAAGCCTTGCGTGTTCGGCGATGGCCAGCGCCTGATCGCCCTCTTCGGCGACTCCCATGCCGACCATTGGTCGACGCCGCTGATCGAGGCGGGCCGGAAGAATGGCTACCGGGTGGTGACCTGGCTGAAGAATTCCTGCCGTGCCTCGCGCATCAGCGTCTGGTCGTCCGAGCTCAAGCGTCCCTATAGCGAGTGCGACCGCTGGCGCGAGCAGGCGATCGCCGAGATCATCGAGGCGAGACCGGCGCTGGTGGTCATCTCGGAGCTGGCGCTGACCAGCGGCCGCAAAATGGCCGGCCGCGGCGGCGACACGCGGAGCCAGGACGCCGACTGGCGGGCCGGCCTGCGCTCCACCCTCACCAGCCTGAGCAAGGCGGGGCTCAAGATCGCCTTCATCCGCGACGTGCCGTTCAACAACGCCAATGTCGACACCTGCGTGGCGCGGGCGCTGTGGCGGGACGAGACGCCCTCGCGCTGCGACCAGACGCGCGCCTACGCCGCCAACGACACCATGGCGGCGGTGGAACGCGACATCGTCGACAGCATTCCCAACGCCGCTTACGTCGACCTCACCGACCGCTTCTGCAGCGCCACCATTTGCCACGTCTTCATCGACGGCAAGCTCGCCTTCCGCGACCAGCACCATATGGCGACGCCATTCGCGGAATCGTTGGAGCCGGAGGTGGAGAAAAGGGTGATCTCGAAGGTGGGGCGCTGAAGCTGTCAATCTCCTCCCTCGTGGGGGAGATCAGCAGGTTCAGCGCAGCCCCCTACTCTACCACGACGACGAAATGCTTGGTCACCGGCTCGAGGATCTTCCAGGTGCCCTTGAAATCGGCCTCGACGACGAAGGCATCGCCGGCGCCGACCTCGACCGGCTCGCCGCCGTCGGGGGTGATGATGATGCGGCCGGCGATCATGTGGACGAATTCATAGTCGGTGTAGGTGGCGTGATAGGTGCCGGGCGAGGCGCGCCAGGTGCCGGACATCACCTTGCCGTCTTCGGTGGTGTGCTGCACGGCCGTCTGCATGGTCGGCGAGCCTTCGACAGCGATCCAGCCCGGCAGGTCGCCGCCTTCGGCATGCTCGACGGGGCCGAATTTGAGAATGGTGGGTCTGGTCATCGGATGCTCCTCGGGTCGCCGGAATTGGCTGGGGATGAGATAGCCGATGGCGGCATGCGGTGCACGCGGCGATGCGACAAAGCGAGGCGAAGCGGCGACGGATGCCTACGGAACCGATAGCTGGCTGAGGCGATAGGCAGTGGCATATTAGCAACACTTAACAGGCGTCGCACAGAGTTTGCGGCATCGAGCATCACTGTCCCGTTTCGGGACTGGCATCAGCCTTGCTATAATGAGTATTGCCGGTGTCCTCCCGCCGGTCCTGATCGGGGGATCAGGTCTTAAATCTCGCCGGGCGTGTGGGCTTTGGGCACCAGGGGCAAGCCCGGCGAGTTTTCTTTCTTCATTGTCATGCCGACTGGCGGGCGCCCCGCCCTTCCTCCGCGGCCTGCAATTGCTTCCGGCGCGCCGGCTGGCGGTGGCGGCGGTGGGCGGGTTTTCAACGTGACCGCCGCCTTGTTCGAAAGCGCGCCGGTCACCGCGTCGACCATGCCGAAGGCGACGATCTGTCGGGCTGGGTCGCGGTCGAAGGCTTGCCGACCATGCAGACGGGCGGGCAGTACACCATCGAGCCTCCCTGCTGCCTGGCAATGATCAGAGATATTTCGCCGGCGTGCGACGCGCCGCCGCCCGGTCGGTTGCAGATACGCTAATAAATATCTGAGCTCATTGCCTTACGGAGAGGCAGCAATGCGCCGGACCAAGCGGCTGGCGCCGCGGCCAGTGCCTTGTCCAAGGGCGGCAACCCGACGGTTTTCGGGAACATGCACCGCTCGAAACCGTTGTCTTGCCGAAGGGGCGTCCTGCAAACTCAAGGAGGCAGCGATGAAAAAGCTTCTGCTTGCTTCGATGATCGCCATCGCCTCGGCGTTCGCGATCGCGCCGGCCAGCGCCGGCGGCGTTCAGCTTGGTATCGGCATCGGGCCGGGCTATGATGACGACTATTATGGCGGCTATTATCCGCACCGCTACTACCGCCACGTCTACAATGACGATTACGACAATGGCGGCTATGTGGTGCGCTACCATCACCGCTATCATCGCCATCATTGCCGCACCGAACTGGTGACCCACTGGCGCCGCCACCACCGCGTGGTGGAGGAAATGCGGGTGTGCGGTAACGGCTACAACCGCTACTAAGCGAGCCAACGTGGATCGCGCGGGAACCGCCTCCGGCGTCCCGCGCGATCGCCGATCCCGCCCCGGGGCGGCTCCCGGCGCTCACAAAGCCTTCAAATCTTGCTGATTGCGCGACGCGGCCGGACTTTTTCGGCGTGCCGCGCGTTATCATGGCGAACCTCAGGAGAAGGCTTGCCATGCGCAAATTGGTGTTTGCCTCGCTGCTCGCCCTGGCTTCGGCTGCGACCACCGTCATGCCTGCGGATGCAGGCAATGTATTCCTCGGCGGCAGTTATTTCGACTACGGCCCATTCGGCGATTTTTACGACAGCTACGGCTCCGTGCCGGTCTATGGCTCTTATTGGGGCGGCCCCTATCTCAACTACGCCCCCGGTGAGCATGACGACCATGACAGCTTCTATGTCGCCCCGCCGAATGCCGCACACGCCCGCCGCCATTGCCGGATCGAAATGGTAAGAACCCGCAGTCATGACCATCGGTTCATGCGGCAGGTGCGCGTCTGCGGTTAGCCATGTCCACCGCCGGCGGGTGAGTGCGACTTCAAATCCCGATGATTTTCCGGCAGGCGCGCCAGTTCCTTGGCAGCCTTTCGGCGCGCCAAGCGTTGTCGATGCGAACCTTCAGGAGGAGGTTGCCATGAAAAAGCTTCTACTCGCCTCCGCAATCGCCCTCGCGTCGGCGGTGGCCACGGTCGCGCCGGCAGACGCTCAGGGATTCTTCGGCCTCGGTATCGGACCGTTTGGCGGCTATCCGTTCTACGGCGGCCCGTTCTACGGCGGCCCGTTCTATGGCGGCCCGTTCTATGATTACGGCGGCCGCTATTACGGCCCGCGCTACTACGACGATTATCCCGGCTACGTGGTCCGCTATCCCCACTACCGGTACCATCGGTATCATAGACATTACTACGTCTATCCCCACCGGTATCACCACAGGCACCATTACCGGCACCATCACAGGCTCTACGGGCGCAGGTAGGTAGCAGCGGCCGCACACCGACAAGCTGATCTTCCCCCTGTGGGGAGATCAGCCGCTTGCAAATCCCCGCCGAAACGCCATCTAAGTCGCCGGTTCAAGGAGAACGAAAGGTGACGCAGCGAAGCGGCAGCGCCGACCTGCCGCTGCATGGCGGGCGGGTCCCGAAGTGGCTGGGCGAGCGCATGACGAAGCTCGGCGCCGTGCTGTGCGAAGCGATCATCCACCATTACGGCCGCGACGAGCTTCTGCGGCGCCTGGCGCATCCCTTCTGGTTCCAGTCTTTTGGGGCCGTGATGGGCATGGACTGGCATTCTTCCGGTATCACCACCTCGGTCATCGGCGCGCTGAAGCGGGGGCTAAATCCGCTCAGCAACGAGCTCGGCATCCATGTCTGCGGCGGGCGCGGTGCGCATTCGCGCAAGACGCCCGGCGAGTTGCTGGCCATCGGCGACCGCGTCGGGCTTGACGGTGAGGCTTTAGCCATCGCCAGCCGGCTCGTCGCCAAGGTGGACAGCGCCGCCGTGCAGGACGGCTACGACCTTTATCTGCACGGCTTCATCGTCACCGATGACGGGCGCTGGGTAGTGGTGCAGCAAGGCATGAACGGCGACGCCCGCCAGGCGCGCCGCTATCACTGGCTGTCGGAAGGGCTGACCAGCTTCGTCGACCAGCCGCATGCGGCGATCGAGGGCGAGGCCCAAGGGCAGATCGTCAACCTCACCGACCGTCGCGCCGAAAAAGCCCGCGGCGGCCAGATCGAGCTGCTCAAGACCATGAGCCCGGAAAAGATCCTCACCGAGCTTGCCGTGCTGGAACCGCGGCCCGAACCCGAGCCCGCCGCGCAGCCGCTGCTGCCCAACCTCGTCATGCCGACGCATCACGACGTGCGCGAGAGCGACATCGTCATGCGCCGCCTGCACGGCAACATCGCCTCGGCCATCGAAAGCGGCCCGAAGGATTTTCCCGAATTGCTGCTGGTCCCCGGCGTCGGCCCGCGCACGGTGCGGGCGCTGGCCATGGTTTCGGAAGTGGTGCATGGCGCACCCTTTCGCTTCTCCGACCCGGCCCGCTTCTCCCTCGCCCATGGCGGCAAGGACCGCCACCCCTACCCCGTGCCGCTGAAAGTCTATGACGAGACGATTTCCGTGCTGAAATCGGCGGTGGGGAAGGCAAAGCTCGGACGCGGCGAGGAATTGGAAGCGCTCAGGCGGCTGGACGGCGAGTCACGCCGGATGGAGCGCTACGTGACGGGGCCGAGCTTGAAGGAGATCGTCGCCGGCGAGATGGACCAGTCGCATTTGCTGGGCGGGAGGAGCGTGTTTGGGTGGGAGGGGAAGCCCCAGGGGTGACTAAGGGATTTCCAAGATGGGCTGTAGCGTGCGGCTCAGAAATAGAGGGTTTGCGTAGTGATTGAATCGACTTCAGATTCGACCCGTACCGAAAGCTCGCGCGGGCTACTTGGAAGAGCAAGTTTGATGCGAACATCAAGCGGGACGCCCGAAATCTAGCGGAGCTTCGTGAACAAGGATGGGAAGCCCTTGTCATTTGGGAGTGCGAGACGTCAAACGAAACCGCCTTGCGGGCTCATCGGGCGAGATTTCTGACCGATTGAGCTATGCTATGCAACGAACACATCCGCTCGATGGTGTGCCAAGTACCCTTGCTGCGCCGCGTTGAAGGCGCCGGTGCGCCAGATGGCGGGTGCTTCTGAGAAGCCGAAGCTCTGCATCACCAACTGATCGAATCCGAGGCGCTGCAAATCCGCTCTATCGACGCGGGAGGACACGCGTACCTCGCCGCTGTCTTCGAAGCTGATGAATCCGCGGTCGAACAGATGGTCGGCGTCAGGCGTCAGCAGCAGGCCGTTCATGCCGTCGAGGCGCTCCTGTGCAGAAGTGCAGAGTCGCCAAGGTCTGATATGGCTTGCGATCAACAGCGAAGGGTTGGTTATGCCGGTAAGGCGGCAAGCCCCCTCCACAGCCTCGACATTGGCACGAAACTTCCCTTGCCCGCGACGAGCTTGAATGACGCTCTTCTTCACTGTGTCTTCGAGTTGAAGGTCTTCGAGGATGCGACGTTCGACCGTGTCTTCTAGAATTTCGTTGACCACCTCAAAGGTCAGGCTATTGGCGCCGCCACGCGTCAACCCTTCTCGGTTGAAAGCGGCACCGGCGACAATGGCGTGAAATACTTCCGATGAGACGCCAGCGAGATAGGCCTTCTGATTGCCCGATCCGGAGACTGGATGGATGGGTGAATAGCGGGTCGGTAAAAGTGGCCCCAATTCGCCGATCATGGCCTTTGGACTAACAGTCGGCTCAAGCGGCGTCCAATAGACGGGCAGCAGCCAACCTTCCTGGTTCCAATAGGCTCCGGTGTTTTTGAATTCCTCTGGCTTGGGCGCCGTGAAGGCAAACTCCGTTACCCGCCCGACATAGCGCACCGCCTGGTCGAAATAAGACAGCACCAAATCCCCGGGCGTTGCCCGGCGCATATTCTTGTAGAATTCGCTGCGCGCGCCATTTCTCTCGGTCTTGGGCGACCAAAGATATTGCCCGTCGATCTCCTGCCGGGCCGTCTGACTGTGATTGACCCACCAGAACTGCGGCATCATGCTGTATTGTTTGAGCAACTGCTGGCCAAATTCTAGGCTAGGCTGCCGATTTGTTCAATGCAGCCCTTACCCCGCCTTCCTCCCCATCATCCCATAGTGCACCGCGAGCAGGTCCAACCCGACCTTCAGCAGCTTGACCACCACGTCGCGCCCTTCGCCTGTGCGTTCGCCGATGGCCTTCACCGACTGGCCTTCGAGGCAGATCTTGCGCACCACATCCGCCACCTCCCAATGGGCGAGCGCAGCGGCAGCGTGGGCATAGGCTCGGCCGGCTGACAGCACTCGGTCGGGGACGCCGCCGCCGACGCGGCCGCCGTCGACGCGCTCGCTCCAGGATTGCGGCTGCAGGCCTTCGCGCTGGCTGCGCTCGAAATCATCGCGGAAGCGCCCTCCTGCCTCGCGCTGCTGCCTGCTGAGCGAGGTGATGCCCACCAGCGGATCGACATTGCGCAGGCGCACGACGCCGCCGGTGGAGGTGTAGCCGCCGTTCGACACCTCATAGACGCGCCGCGCCTCCGCAGTGCCGGTGGTGAGGCGCTGGCGGCCGAAGGGGTCAGCCTTCAGCGCGAAGTCGTGGCCGACCTCGCGGCGGATGCGCACCTGCTCGGCCTCGCCTTTGGGGAGTTTCGGGGGTTGCGGTTTCTTGGCGGCTTTGCGGGGCATGGAGCAGTCCTTTGTGGGTGGCGGGGTGGGTGGCTAACGGGAGAGGCTGAGTTCCTTCGCGCATGGATCAAGGTTCCTCGCCCCACGAAGTGGGGAGAGGTGGCGCGGCGAAGCCGCGACGGAGAGGGGTCCTTTCGTGGAGCGCCAAACTCGACAGCGGGTTCTCGCCGCGCGGCGTTTCGTCCTGCCGTCGTCGGCGCCTCTCCATCCGCTTCGCGGACACCTCTCCCCCCGCCATCGGCGGGGCGAGAACACAAGCGGGGATACGCCTCGCCTCTCACATCCCCCTCCCGCGATGGCCGTGGAACCTGGCATGGTGGTGCGCGCAGTAGGAGCGCGCGGCCGACGTCGGCAGGCCGCAGCACAGCATGTCCGGTGCCGGGCGCGCGCCAGCGGGATCGTGTTCCGGCGTTTCGCGCAGCGCCAGATCGAGCGGCGCGCGGCAGCGGCCGAACAGGCAGTCGAGGAAACGCATCGCCGCGACATGCGGCTGGCGTCCGGGGTTTACCGGGGGCGGCGGCGCGGGCAGCTTGTAACGCTGCGCTTCGGACTTCTCGCGCCCGCCGGGGGTGAGCCAGGCCGGCGGCAAGGTGCGCGCGGGTTTGCGGGGTTTGGGTTTCTTGGGCTTGGGGGCGCGGGCGGTGACGGCGTCCGTTTGTGTGGTGATGCCACAGGCTGAGAGGTCGGCCGGACAGCGCTCCCCTCTGTCCTGCCCGTCCTCCGCAGCAGTTGCGCTACAGCTGCGGAGGGTGGACCGGGCATCGCCCCCAGTTGGGCGGAGATCAAGCACTTCGGCGCCGGCGCCTTCCGCCAACTCGGCGTATCTGGCAAGTGCTGCAGGTTCGGAGAGCGTCACGCTTCCAGCGGCTACCCTGGCGCGCCGGCCGGGGCGATCCGGCCGTGCGGCATGCTTCCTCGGCCGGCCGCCGGCGCGGCCGCCCTTGGGGTTGGCGAAGCCGATGGCGCTCAGGCCCGCGTTGCGGTGGACGATGCCGATGATGGCGTTGCGCGAGACCGGAGCGCCGCGCAGGGCGCTGAAGCGGCCGGCGATGCGCGAGGCCGAAAGCCCCTCCTTCAGCCAGGTGGCGATCTCGTCGATTTCCTTTTGCGTGTAGGCGGCTGCCATTCTTCTCATTCCATTTTCTTGTCGAAGGCGCGGACAAGCGCCAGGGTTCGGCCGCGAGGCCGCGGTCAGGTCAGCGATCGGTTGAAGTCAGGCGGCGCCGGTCAGTCGAAGCAGCGCTGCCTCGGCCGCGGCGCGGGTCAGGCCCGACACCGCAAGACCCGTCGCCCGGTCGAACAGGATGACGGTTCCGTCCTCGGTGCGAATGCAGGATGCGCCGCCATAAGTGGCGGCCGGAGCCGGGGGAGGAACGGCTCCGGCCGCTCCGGTGAACCGGGGTGCGGGCGGTTCGACCGGATCCGGGGCAAGCGCCCCGGAAAGCGCCCGGACCGGGGAGGAGGACGGTCCGGGCGATTGGAATTCATGGATCGAGGGAGGCGCGTTCATGCCGCCTCCCCTTGCATGGCGGCCGCGGCGCGGCCGGCCAGCCATTCGTAGCTGACGCCGGCGATGCCGTGCCTGCGGCTTGCCGCCATCACATGCGGCCAGTGCTGCGGCGCGATGCGGCCGCGCCGGCGCATCTGCCGCGCCGCCTCGTAGCCGCAGCCGACATCGGCGGCGAAGGCGCCGATGCTCCGCGAGGAATCAATAAGCTCCGGAATGTCGGCGGGCTGGGCGGATCCGCCGGCGAGCGATGCGGAAGAGCTTGCGGAATGTACGATCATGCGTTAAGCGTACGTTATGTACGAATGACGCGCAAGCAAAATCGTACACTTTGGACGATTATTTTCAGGCATTTTGTACGATGATGGAATCCCGGCACAGATTGCAGCAGGCGCGCGCCCAGGCCGGCTATGCCTCGCCCAGCGATGCGGCGCGGGCCTTGCGCGACATCAACAAGAACACGCTGATCAGCCATGAGAACGGCAACCGGCCATTGTCCCGGAAAGCGGCGGAGAAATACGGCCGGCTGTTCGGCGTCGACCCCGGCTGGCTCCTGTTCAATGCCGATGGGGCGGAAGCGGCGCCCGTCAGCCTCATGCCCTCGCCCGTCACCGTCGACGTGCCGATCGTGTCGTGGATCAGCGCCGGCGAGCTCGGCAGCCAGGACAGCGTGGTCAACCTCTCCGACTATCCGACCATCCCCACTGCCGACCTCGAGGAGGGCGAATGGATCGCGCTGCGCGTCGACGGTCCGTCGATGAACAAGATCTCGCCGCCGGATTCGATCATCTTCGTCAATTTGCGCGACAAGCGGCTGGTGACCAATGGCTGCTACGTGATCTCGGACGAGACGGGACGCGCCACCTACAAGCGCTACCGCCCGAACGACAACCCGCCCTTCCAGCCGGCGTCCTATATGGATATCCCGCCGCCGGAGCTGGAGGGCGCGATCACCATCATCGGGCGGGTGAAGCGGTCGATGATCGATATGTGAGCCGTTGGGAGCGATGCCGCCAAGCTGAGGCGCTGCTTTGCTTCCCGCTCGCAAGGTCCTCGCCAAACTCCACTTGGCCCACCCCAAGGGCATAAATGCAGCCACCGCAATTTCTGCTTGCATTAGGGAACAAAAACAGAACTATATAGGTATCCGCGAGAGCAGTCGCGATCACTCCGGGGGGAGGATCAATCATGTCACGCCGCACTGGCGCGCTGATGCGCGCGTTTGTTGCCTGGGTTCCGCGCGGGCCGCTCCTGGCGCTGGCAGGGGTGGTTGTGGTTGGTGCTTTCGGCGGCAAAACATTCGCGGCTGGCAAAGACTACAACACTTGCTTCAGTGAGAGCAAAGTCTCCGCCGACCGGCAGGTTGCCGCCTGCACCGCAATCGCCGAGGACAGAGGCGAGGTGCCTGATCTTCGCGTAAGCGCCTATTTTGTGCGCGGCCTGGCCTATGCACAGAGGAACGATATTGCCCACCTCATCGCCGATATGAACGAGGTGATCGCGCTCGATCCGACTTACGTCCGCGCATTTACCAATCGCGCCATCGCCTGGGAGAGCAAAGGGGATTTCGACCGGGCCGTCGCGGACTACACAAAAGCGATCGCGCTTACGCCGGATGACGCAAGCCGATATGCCGATCGCGCGCGGGCGCTCAATAAGAAAGGCGAGCATGATCGGGCTATCGCCGATTGCGACAAGGCGATCGACATCGATCCCGCCAATGAAATGGCCTATGGCATGCGCGGCGTTGTGTGGGAAGACAAGGGCGACGCAGCGCGGGCCCAGGCCGACTACGACAAAGCGGAGAGCGTCCGTATTGACCCTATCGCTCCTTACCTAGAACGCGCCCGCTCATCGATCGCCGAGCGTGATCGCAAGCGAGCCAAGGCCGATTGCAAGCGCATCGCCAATATCGATGCGGACAAGGGGCGCGATTGCACGCGACTGATTGTCGAGGCTTTCGGTGAGCCGGGCGACGGCGCGACCGACCCAAACCCAGCTTCTGCTCAAAATGCGATTGGAGTAGAGTGGCAGGAAAAGGGCGACCATACCCGCGCCATCGCCGCATTCGACGAGGCGATCCGGCTCAATCCAGCAAGTTCCGCTTTCTACTTCAACCGCGCCAAGAGCTGGGCCTCAAAGAAGAATTATGCCCGCGCTATCGCCGATCTGGATGAAGCCGTTCGCCGCGATCCGGCCAACGCCCAAGCTTACCGCGTGCGCGGCATGACCATGGCCCAGATCGGCAATTCACGAGAGGCGTTTGCCGACCTCGACAAAGCGATTGCCATCAGCTCCGACGATCCAAAATCGTATTTCGAGCGGGCAGTCGTCTGGGAGGCGAAGGATGCCGACAAGGCAATTGCGGACCTCGACAAAGCGATCGCGCTCGATCCGGCCAACGCCGACTACCGAAAAGAAAGGCTCAGCGTCCAAATCAGCAGGAGCAGGGCGAACGGGCAACCCGTGCTGCAGTCGCCGAGCGCTGCGACCAATCAGGCTGATGTCCCAGTCCCCGTTGAGCCGCAGCCGGCCAAGCCTACCCCGCCTCCCACATATGCGCCGCCGCAACTATATGCCAAGCAGGATAACTCCGCCGCCATTGCTTGGAACCTCAAATCGGGGTTGCAGGCGATGCAGGTCGACCCCAAGGGCGCGATAGATACATTCAGCTTTGTCATCGGCCTCGATCCCTACAATGCAGATGCCTATTACAACCGCTCGATCGCCGAGGCACTCGTCGGCAATTTCGACCTCGCCATCGGCGATTGCCGGCGAGCGGTCGAACTCGATCGGAAACGCGCAGGCACGTGTTGGGAAAATCTGCCTGGCCAACAGCCGACCGCTACGCAGCCAAACGGGGATCCGGCGACCGCCAAGACACTGCTCGAGCGCGCCCAGATGCGGTTGTCGAAATACGGCGTCGACGGCGCGCTGCTCGATTTCGACAAGGCGATCAGCCTCGACCCCGACAATGCCGACGCCTATCTGGGCCGCAGCCGCGCCAGGACGCTCAAGGGCGACAGGGCCGGCGCGGCGGCGGATTGCCGGCGCGCCGTGGAGTTGGATTCCACACGGTCGGCAAGCTGCGACGAGCAGGCTGCCGGCGATGAGGGCAAAACTGAACCGTCGCAGGACCCTGAGCAGCCGAAGGCGGCGGCCGCTGCTCCAAAGCCACAAATCGTCCGTCCGAATTTGGCGGCTACGGACGACACGCTGGCAGCAAAGACCTTGGAGACAAAAGACCAGCGCGCCCTGCAAGCGATCCTGGAAGGCGATGCCTGGCTGGACATGGGCAAATACGACAAGGCGATCGGCTCCTATGACGTGGTGATCGCGCTCGAACCCGACAACCGCTTCGGCTATTTCGGCCGCGGCAGGGCCAGGGCCGCCATACGCGATTATGGCCAGGCGATCGCCGACTTCGACAGGGTGATCCAGTTTGCCCCCAATTTTGCCGCCGCGTATTTTCACCGGGGGCTCGCCAAGGTGACGTCCGGCGATGTCGAGGGCGCGCTTGCCGATTGCGATCGGGCAGCGACGCTCGACCCGAAGGCGCGCGACGCCCACTATTGCAAAGGCATGGCCTGGCACGCCAAGGGCGACACCGGGCGCGCCATCGCCGCCTATTCGGTGGCGATCGGGATCGATCCCGGGCATGACGCCAGCTACTACGCGCGCGGCATGGTGCGGGCGGATCGGAAAGACTATGCCGGCGCCATCGCCGATTTCGATCAGGCGCTCAAGCTCGATCCCGGCAATGGTGACTATGCCGTAGCCCGCAAGGCAGCGGCGGACGTCAGCGGGGGGCCTGCCGATGGCATGACCAAAGCGGACGGCTCCGACATAACGGCGAACGAACGGAGCGCCACCGCAGTTGCGCCAGCAGAAACCCTGTCTGCGGTCAAGCCTGGTGCGAGTGACGATCTTTCGCTTGCCGATCCGAAGTTGGCGAAGCTTATCGACACCAGTGATCCCCGCGTCCTCGTCGCGGTGGCCAAGGGCGACAGCCTCTTGCACGAAGAAAAGTATGACGAAGCGATCGAGGCCTATGAAGAGGCCATCGCAATCGATCCTAAGAGCCCGCTCGCCTATTTCAGCCGTGGCAGGGCCTTTGATGGCAAGAAGGATTTTACCCGCGCGATCGCCGATTACGACAAGGCCATCGCCATTATTCCCGATGCGGCCGCGCCGCTCATGCGCCGTGGCCTGGCCAAGGCCGCGGCGGGCGACGCGGACGGCGCGCTTGACGATTGCATCAAAGCCATCAGGCTCGACCCGAAAGCGAGCGGCGCTTTCTTCTGTTCCGGAGCGGCCTGGTACGCCACGGGAGACCCGAAGCGAGCGATCGAGGCATTTTCAGCGGCGATCGAGATCGATCCGAAAGACGCTGCCAGCTACTACGGACGCGGCATGGTGCGAGCCGACGGCAAAAACTACGCCGATGCCATTGCCGACCTCGACCAAGCTGCCAAACTAGACCCGCACAATCCAAACTACGCCGCCGCGCGCAAAGCAGCGATGGCCACGCAGAAGAAAGGCGGTGTCGGCGGCAACGCGATCGCGCCATCCTCGAAGAAGCTAAACGCTCTGGTCGATCGCGGCTACGCCTTCTACTACAAGGGCCAATATGATCGTGCGATCGCCCAATTCAACAAGGCGATGGCGCTCGATCCGCAAGATGCCTCGCCCTATGTCGGACGGGCCATCGCGCTTGTCGACAAAGGCAAATACGACGCGGCGATCGAGGACTACAACAAGGTCATCGGGCTCTACCCCGACTACTCGGACGCTTACATCGGCCGTTCCGTCGCGTGGACCAAAAAGAACGAACCGGATCGCGCCATCGCCGATTTGAGCCGTGCAATCGAGCTCGACGCCAATGACGCGCAGGCCTATTTCGGGCGCGGCGGCGCCTTCGCTGCCAAGGGTGACTATGGCCGGGCGATCGCCGATTTCAATCAGGCGCTCAAGCTCGATCCGGAGATGAGCCTCGCCCGCAAGGGCCTCAAGCTTGCGGCGGCGGCGAAGGCAAAGACGTCAGGCAAGATCGAGAGCGGAGCGGCGACCTTGGCGGGTGGCATTCCGCCTGGAGCCAGGGCGGCTTTCAACAAGGCACAAGTGCTGGACGGCAGGGATGACTATGACGGCGCCATCGCGCAGTATGGCAAAGCGATTGCCCTGTTCCCCACCTTCCGAGACGCATATGTAGCGCGCGCCATCCTTTGGGAGACGAAGGGCGACTATGCCCGTGCCATCGCCGATTTCAGCCAGGCGATCAGTATCGGCCCCGACATCGGTGACACTTACAGCGATCGCGGCCGCGTCCTCAGCTACCAGGGGGACTATGACGGGGCATCGGCGGATTACGAAAACGCCGTCCGTCTCGATCCAATGAACGCAAGGATCTATGCCGGTCGAGGCATGTTCCGCATGAAGCACCACGAAGACACAGGGGCATTCAGCGATTTCGAAACGGTTCTTAGACTCGATCGCAATAACGTTTTCGGTTACTTCGGCCGCGGCACGATCCGCGCCCGCAAAGCGGACTATGACGGCGCCATCGCCGACCTCAACCAAGCGATCAAGTTAAGGCCAAATTTCGCTGGCGCATACAAATCGCGTAGCGCTGTGTGGGAAGCCAAGGGCGACCGCAAGCGTGCGGAAGCCGACCGCAAGAAGGCGCTGAGCCTTGGGGCAGAGTGAGCAGGGTGTCGGAGCGCGGGCGGATGTCACCTTGGAAATGGTTGCAAGTCGCGGCGGTCGTCTCCGTAAGCATCGTTGGGACTAAAGTGATGCCAACGATGTTCGGCAGCGGCAGAGATCACCACTATCAGTCAGTAAAGATGCCGCCCCACACGCTGACCACCGCCGACATCGATGCCGAGATCCGGAAGCAGGATCTCCAGATATTCGAGGCTATCGCCCGCGAATTTCCGGACGACTACGATGCGATGCTGCGCAAGATCACTGCCGTGGCCCAGGCCGGAAGCCAAACAGAAGTGCGCGATATCAGCAGACAGGCGGTCGCCGATCTGAGGCATAGATATGCGCCACTCCTACCCACGACCCCCGACAGCAACGCTTCGGAAGCGCTTTCGGCTCAACTCGACATGCTCAATCATGTCATGGCGCGCGAAACACCGGCCACCTGCAACAATTACCTGCGCAACGGGCCGGACGCGATCAGCGCGCCCGGCCACGATTTCCTGGCTGACCTGGACAGGATCGGCGCCACGCTGTTCCGCGCCTTCGGCGCCGCCAAAAGAAGCGGCCTACCGGCGGCCGTGCCTAGCGATCAGGACTGGTCGCTGGTCGCCGACGTTTTCACAATGATCGGCGGCACGTCGGCCGAGATGGAGGCTATCTCGAACGCCAACCAGGACTTCCCGGGCCTGTGCCCGGCCATGGCGAGATTCTATGAGGCCGCCCTGTTACTGCATGGCGAACCCGGGTGGCACATCAAAACCGCGCTGCTTCGCGCCATCGTTGAGAATTAGGCTCCGCACCGGATTTCCGGACGGGTTCCGGCGCGACACCGCGTTCCTTCGTCCTCTCAGGCGCCCAGAAACTCGTTGCTGAAGTACGCCTCGATATCCGGCTTCTCCTTCAGCGCCTTGCCATTGCCGTCGAGCAATATCCCCGACGAGAACAGATACCCGCCCATCGCCTCCATCTTCGCCTTGTCCATCGTGCCGATGGCGCCGTTGGCACTCTTCAGGAAATGGCCGTCGTTCAGCGCCTTCAGCGAGGCGTCGATCAGCGCCGGGTTGGCGAGTGTGTCCTTGTTGGCGGCGATCAGCAGTTCGCCCGCCTCCAGCGCCTGATCGACCGCGAAGGCATACCCGCGCCGCGTCGCCTTGACGAAAGCGGCTGCGGCTTTCGGGTCGGCGCTAAGGAAGGCGTTGCTGGAGACGATCAGCGTGGTGTGCTCGTCCGGCACGCCGTAGTCGGCGTAGCGGAAGCTGCGCTGCTTGAGGCCTTTCAGTTCCGCTTCGACACCTTCCCATGTCGAGACTTCGAGCGTGAAATCGACCGAGCCGTTGGCCAGCGCATCGTATGCGGACGTCCCCAGCGTCACGGTCGAAAAATCGCCCTTGCCGCCGTCATGGCGGATGATGGTCCGCAGCAGCGCGTTTTCCCAGGCGCTGCCGAAGCCGCCATAGGTCAGGCCGTCAAGATTTTTCGGGCTCTTGATCGCCGCGCGGTCGGCGTTGAAGACGACGCGGCCGGTCTCCGACTGGACGACGGCGTAGACGGCCTTCAGGTCGGCGCCAGCACTCTTCTGGGTGAACAGGCCGAGCGAGCCGGAAATACCGAAATCGGCGACACGGTTGGCTACCAGCGTGCCCGAGCCGGTATCGCCATAGGGCAGGATTTCGACGTCAAGGCCGGCGTCGCGATAGAAGCCTTTGTCGCGGGCGACGAACAGGCCGATGTGATTGGTGTTGACGGTCCAGTCAAGCGCGACCGTGATCTTTTGCGGGGTGGCGGCACGGGCGTGCGCGACGGCCCCGGCAAGAGGCAGGCCGGCGGCCAGAAACAGCGCCTGGCGGCGGGTCAGATCGGTCATTTCAATTCTCCATCGGATGGTCGGAAATTCGGATCGGATTGGCCAAGCAGCGTGTCGAGGATGCCTGCCTCGATCGCCGCGGCCTCGCGGGCAATCGCCGCGCTCTCGGTGCGCGGGCGCGGCAGCGGCACGGCCACCTCACGCACCACGCGCGCGGGCCGCGCCGAAAGCACATAGATACGGTCGGACAGAAGCACTGCTTCGCGCACGTCATGGGTGATGAGCAGCGCCGTCCAGCGATGGTTTCGCCACATCGTCTCCAGCCAGCGCTGCATGGCGGCGCGGGTGAGCGCGTCGAGCGCGCCGAACGGCTCGTCGAGCAAAAGCATGTCGCGCTGCTGCACCACGGTGCGCAGGAGCGCGGCGCGCTGGCGCATGCCGCCGGACAGTTCGGCCGGCCAGGCGCGCTCGAAGCCGGCAAGGCCGAATTCGGCGAACAACGGCGCCACGCGCTCGCGCGCCGCGCGCCGCTTCATGCCCTGCACTTCGAGCCCCAGCGCCGCATTGTCGATAACGCGCCGCCACGGCATCAGCGCGTCGCGCTGCGGCATGAAGGCGAAGCGGGCGCCATCGAGCGGCGCGCCGTCGAAGCGCATCTCGCCCTCGCCCCGGATTGCGCCGGTGAGCAGTTGGAACAATGTCGACTTGCCGGCGCCGGAGGGACCGAGGATCGAGACGAACTCGCCCGCGCCGACATGGAGCGAGACGCTGGCCAGAACCTGCAGCGCGCCGAAGTTCTTTCGCACGTCGCGGAGCTCGAGCCGGGTCATGGCCGGCGCTCCCCGACAGGCTTGTCGCCGTCGCGCCCCGCCCTTTCGCCCTCTGCATTTTCCCAGGGCATGGCGAGACGCTGGACGAGCACGGCGAGGCCGAACAGCGCCAGCGTCAGCGCCGAGCTGACCGCGACGGCGGCAAGCACCAGGTCGGGGCGGAAATTGTTCTTGGCGCTGAGCATGTAGATGCCGAGCCCCTTCGCGGCGCCCGCATATTCGGCGAAGATGGCGCCCACCACGGCATAGGTGATGGAGATGCGCAGTCCGGCGAAGAAATAGGGCAGCGCCGACGGCAGCCGCGCCAGCCAAAAGATGCGCCAGCGCCCTGCTCCCATCGCGGCGAGCATCTGGCTGATCTCCTTGGCCGTGGCGGCATAGCCTTCGACCAGCGCCACCATCATCGGGAAGAAGGTGACCAGCGCCACGAGCAGGATTTTTGGCAGCAGCCCGAAGCCGAACCACAGCACCACCAGCGGCGCGATCGCCACCAGCGGCAACGTCTGGCTGGCGATCAGCAGCGGGAACAGCGCCCGGCGCAACGGGGCCAGGAAGTCGACCAGCGCCGAGAGGATGAAGGCGGCAACAAGCGAGCAGGCAAAGCCCGCCAGCGTGGCGCGGATGGTGGGCAGCGTGTTGTCGGCAAGCGCCGAGCGGTTCTCCCAGGCTTGCGCCAGCACGCGCGAGGGCGCGGGGAGCACGGTGGACGCGATGCCGCCGAGGCGGGCGTAGAGCTCCCAGGCGATGAGGAGAAGAGCGAAAGCGATGGCGGCGGGGAAGATCCTGGCGAAGGCGGAAGCAAGGGCTGATCTCCCCCGCAAGGGGGGAGATTGGACGGCATCCCGGCTTTCGCCAATCTCGGAAGGCTCTTCTTGCGGTGTAGAACCGAACGAAACAGCCATCATATCCACCTCGGCAGCGCTACGCGGCTCAAACCGCGGTCGGGCTGTTCGCCGAAATCGTTATGTCGAGCGTCACGTGGCCCGCGCCGGGGCCGAAGCGGCAGAAGGCTTCGGCGAGCGTGGCGAACACCGCGCCGGCATCGCCGCGCAGCCTGGTGCAGAAATTCTTCGAGCGGTCGAAGACGCCGGAGTTTTTCAGGAAGTCGATGCAGCCATAGATCTCGTCCATGTGGTCGCCGGTGCCCATCACATAGAGCGAGAATTGCGCCGCCACCGGCTGGTCGGTCGAGGGCGTCGCCTCGACGGCGCGGAGCGCGGCGCGCTTGCGCTCCTCGAGCGGAATCGCCGGGCCGCCGATCTCGTCGGAGCGGCAGATCGGGTCGTCCGGCTCGCCGGGGCAGCCGCGCGAGACCGCGGCCGACAGCACGCAGTGCCTGCCACTCTTCGCCGCCGCGACGAACAGGTCGCGCATGGCGGGAAAAAGCACTTCGGGCGGCCCGACCAGCAGCGTCGAGATATCGTCGGTCTCGACCCTCAGCCTGTCGCGGTAAGGATCGAGCGCGCCCAACGCGCCGAGGATCACGCCGACGAAATCGTCAGCCATGGGATAAAGGGAAATCTGTGCGCCGGAAAACATGGCCCGCCTCGCTCCGCTGGTATTATCCAGATCAGCTTTAGGGTCCGGAGGCTTGCCGCCGCCATCTCAGCCCCGACCGTACGGAGCACCCCTGTGGATAGCCGCGTTAAAGCACTGTTCGAGCGAATGGGAAAGCGGTTTTTTGCGAGGCCAATTGGGCCAAGAGCCCCATCTCCCTAAGGGAGATGCCGGGTTATAAGATTTTCGCAGATTTCTTATAATCGCGGTATCGTAACCCAGTGTCGTTCAAATTGTACGAATCCGGCTTGATTGTTTTTCGTACATAAAGTACGATATTCCCTTCCTTTGAGGGGACTTGCTTGAATACCGCGAACCATGGCGCTTTCGCCGACCTCTCCCGCCCTTTGCTCTCGCCACTGCCGTTCGCCGAGCGCGAACGCGTTGCCGGCGCCTGGCGCATGGCCAGCCAGGACATCGCCGACGACATCCGTTTCATCCGGCAATATCTGAAGGTGATCGCCGAGAAGGACGAGCGGCTTTCGACCGGCACGCTGGTGCATGGCCGCGGCTATGTCGAGGCCTGCGCCGCCTGGCTCCCGGAGACGGTGGCGCGGTATCTGCGCAATCTCAGGCTGATCAGCGAATGCGAAAGCGCGATGATCGCGGCCGGCATGAGGTTTGCCCGGTCGAGCGATGCGTGGTGAGGGAGCTCCCCCTACAACCCTTGGGCCGCCCGTCGAAAAATGCATCGTTTCATACAATTGGCAATTGGTGGACGCGGCTGAGCGGCGGGTGGTTAAATTCGTCTCAGGCGAAGGAGGGTAAAGCCGCGTACCAGGGAGGAACTCGTTTGATGGACCAGCGTATCGACATCGGCATACAGCCTGACGACCAGCCCTACGAAGTCACGTCATTCGCCAGAAAGCATGGCCTGACGATCCCCGTCGCGGACGCGGTGCTTTTCGCCAGGGGACCGTCGCCGTCGCGGACCGCCTGCGATATGGCGGCGCTGGCCCTCATTTGCGCCGTCGCGCAATACGCCGGAAAGCAAGGGAGACGGTAGCCTCCCCTACCAGCTGAACTGCAGCCCCACATTGCCGCCGACCTGGCTGCCGGCGAAGGCAATGCCGAGCGTGCTGGTCAGCCGGCCGCCATGGTCGAAGCCCTCGCTCAGCACCGCGGCGCCCGTGATGCCGAAGGCATTGGCATAGCCGGCATTGCCCCAGTTGACGCGCACACCGAAATGCTCGCCCTGGACGAGATCGGGCGCTGCGAGCGCGGCCGAGATCGAGGCGTTCTCAAAGGCGCGCGTGATGCGGTTGTCGATGTCATCGACGTGGGCCGCGAGCGCCGTCTTACCGACCTCGGTCATCTCGCCGCCATTGCCGTCGTCGACCTGCTTCTTGGTCACGCCAGTCTGGGCATTGATGCAGGTGTCCGTGCCCGGACTATAGTAGTAATTGGCTCCATAGGCGGAGCAGATCTTGACATACGCGACTGCCGCCTGGGATGGCGCCGCAAGGAGCGTTGCCGCGCCGAGGATCGCCGGCGCAAGAAGATATCTGAACATTGATTGCCCCCGGTCGCGCTTACCAGGTGAACTGCAGGCCGGCATTGCCGCCGACCGTCTTGCCGGAGAAGCCGACGCCTGCGGCGCCGGCCAGCCGACCGTTGCCGCCAGACATGAAGCCCTCGCCAAGAACCGCCGCGCCGGTGACGCCCATGGCGTTGGATTGACCGGCATTGCCCCAGTTGACGCGCACGCCGAAACGCTCGCCCTGCACCAGGTCCGGGCCGGCCAGCGCCGAGGCCACCGATGCACCCTCGAAGGCGCGCTGGACGCGGCGGTCAATGTCGTCGACCTTGCCCGCCAACGCCGTCTTGCCGTCGACCACACCGTCCTCCGTCAAGCTGCGCGTCTCGCCCGTGTTGGCATTGATACAGGTGGCGGTGCCGGGACTGTAATAGTATTGCGCGCCATACGCCGTGCAGACCCTGACGTACTCGACCGGCGCCGCCTGGCAAGGCGCAGAGAGACCGCCCGCCACAGCTAGAAACGCAAATGAAATGACACGGTTGATACCCCGCATGCCTGATCCCCGAAGTTGGATGTTGAGAGAAAGCCTCGCATGAAAAAGGCGCATGCGAGCGCGCGGAGTCAACTGCGCCTTCCGCTCAATGCCTGACTTTTACTGGGAGCATTTCATCTATTGAACACATATTGCAGCCAAGCTACAGTAAACAGTTCAACCTGACCAGTAATTCCCCGATGATTTGGAGCTGTGGCGTCGAGGCTTATTAACACTCTCTAATATCAAGCGATGCCGGGCGATCTGCCCGGCAGGCTCGCCGATGTGGGCCCGCGCAGCTGGCGCAGGCCGCGGCTTTGCAGGTCGCCGTCGCCGGTGGGTCAACTATGCGGGCAGACGGTCTGACGACTGCCCGTAATCCTTTAGGACGCGATCAGCCCTTGGCTTTCGACTTGGGTGGCGCCTTGGGGGCCTTGGCAGGCTTCTCCGCCTTCGCGGCCTTCGGCTTCTCGACCTTGGCGGCAGCGGCCTTCTTGGCGGCTTTCTTCGGCCTGCCCGCCTCATCGATCTCGGCCGTCGCCTGGTCCCAGTGCTCCATATGCGCGCCTTCAGGCCGGCCGGCCTGCTCCCAAATCTCGTGCGCGCGTTGGCGAATGCGTTCGTGCCTGTCGTCCGTCACTTTGTCGCCTCCTACGGTTTGGGCCTGTTCCCCAGCCAAACATTAGCCGAATTTTCGCGTGCCGTCTTGGGTGTAGACGCGGCGCGCAAACGCATCTTGAAGCAATATCCGGTGATGGCTCACTTCTCGTCGGAAAGCACCGCGATGCCGAGATACGCGGCCTTCTTGACGATCAGTCCGGCCAGGTCGGCGTCGGAACGATCGGTTCCGGTGCGCTCGCGCAGCAGCGCGACCGCCTGCTTGATCGACAGCAGCCCATCGCCGCGTTCGGCCAGCAGCCTGTCGACTTGGCGGGCAATGTCAGGTGATTCGACGTGTGGATGATGCATGGCAACGACTCCTTCCGCGCTTCGTTGCCTCCCAAACCGCTGTTTATCTTAGGCCTTATGCCCGGATACGAGAAGAGCCCGATCCTTCCCCGATGCTCCGGGGAGAGGATCGGGCTCTTTCAGGACTAAATCTACTCGATCACCTGAACAACGCGGCGCGTGCCGGGATCGATCAGCACCGTATGGTCATTGACGACCGCATAGCGGTACTGGACGTCCGGAACCTGCTGCAGCTCGACGGTGTCAGGCACGGTCGAGCCGACGCCGAGCTCGAGGCCGAGCACATTGACCGAGGCGATCGGATGCTTGTGGACATATTCCCTGACCACGGTCTGCTGCTCGGGGGTGACGATCACCTCGTCCGCGGCCGCGATGCCGATGCCGGCCATCAGAGCCAGGCCGGCGACAGCTGGAATGAGGGTGGTTTTCATCGTTTATCTCCTGTTGCGTTGTTGAGCTCCGCCTGGTCTCCGCGGGGCGGAAACACGGGCAGGTCGAACATGGGAGCTCCCGAGGCAAACGCCGCCGGCAGGGTGTTGTTCCGTCAGCCACGACTAATTGATTTGGCGGAACCTTCGCATCGGCTCCGCATTGGAAGGCATTGAAACTGCCCAAGTCTTTGAAAATCAAAGGATGCCGCAGTCATGCAAGAAGGTCCCATCAGAAGCGACATCGAACTTCGGGCCCCCGTGGCCATTGCCGTGGGCGCCGGCTTCAAGCGCGAGATCGCCACGCTCACCGGGATGCAGAACTTTCTCAAGGAATGGCCGCAGGCCACGCGGGGCGATAGCTACGCCAACGCATTCCGCGCCTGTGAGGCGGCGCGGACCGGAGAGATCGATCTCGACAAGGCACGGCAGGCGTTCCTGGTCTTCGCGCGGAAGGCCGGAATCGAATGGACCGGCGCCGATCCGGTCGCGGTGCTGCGCGAAGCAAAGATCAGGCGAAGCCGGGTACGCGAAAGCCGGGCACAGAACCGACACGTGCCTGGATAGTCCCTCGCCGGGCAAAGGCCGGTCGGCAGCGTCGGGCATGACGCCCGCAGAGCCAGCGGCGCCCGCTGGAGCGGCAGCGTCTGTTGATCACGCCTCACAACGCGTATAACGACCGTCCACCAAGACGCCGTGCGCATTGGCCTTGACCACAAGTTTTAGGATTTGGCCTGCGAATCCCGGGGCAACCGGGCGCACCCTGGCGTCCGTTGCATCCGTTTGCCTGCAGACCGCCGCCTTGCCGGCTGGAGGTCGACTGGATCGATCGGGGATCGGCTGGAGGCCGCTGTCAGCTCGGTGCCGACTCGCCCGGGGCCTCGGTGACGAAGGACGCGGCGATCAGATCGTCCGCGTCTATGCGTAGGGAGCCCTCGCCGCCCCCCATGATGGCCGCGACCTTCTGGAAGGTCTTCATCTCATGCTCGGTGATCCGGGCGTCCCGCATCCTGGCTTTGAGATCGGCGACACGCATCCCGAGCGAACGGGATGTTCCGATTTCTCGTTTCGACATGTTGGTCAGTCTCCTCCCCCAACCCGTGCCTGTTTCGCCGCCGCCCGATTCCCGCATCCTGCGCATGCTTGTGTTCTCTATGAGGCGATTTCGAACACAGCAGCGGCAACGCGGGCCCGGAGCGAAGGTTCCGTTAGCATATGGTAACGAATTAATACTGGTTAACGGCCCGGCCGCAGCCGGCGGCAGGGCCGTCAACTCAGCTGCGAATGATCCTACTGGATGACCTGGACGATCTTGCGCGTGCCGGGATCCACGATGACCGTCTGATTGTCGACGACGACGTAACGGTACTTGACGTTCGGTACCTCGTGCAATTCGACGGTGTCGGGAAGGACGCTGCCGATGCTGAGCTTGACGCCGGGAAGCTTGACCGACGCCAGCGGCTGCTTATGCACATATTCGCGGATGACCGTTTCCTGTTCGGGCTGGATAATAACGTCCTCGGCGGCGGCGGCGCCGATGCCGGTCAGAAGCAGCAGGCCCGCGGCTGCGGTTGTGAGGTGCATTTTCATCGATCTTCTCCTTGATTTGGATAGATTGCCTCTCACGCTGCGCCTGCGATTTCACAGCCGGTAGGCAGTGTGCGTAACGCCGGCCGACAAGCCTTGTTCCTGCAAAAAATTCGCCGACACCATTTTCGGGGGAACGTCACAGGTACGTCCGAAGAAACGTCACCGGCGCGCGGCGCGGCAATTTCGGAACAATGCTTTTCGGGCCGGGTTTTCCTAGTGAAGGGACCGAATTTTCCGAGGAGAAATCCCATGAAACATCTGCTTATCACAAGTATGATCGCGCTCGGCGTCGGTTGCGGCGCCGCGATGGCGCAGACCGAATCCGCACAGCCGAGCGGCGGCGACAATTGCGCGGCCGGCACGGCCGATTGTCAAAAGGGCGGCAAGGCCGGCGGGCAGGCTCAGGGCGAGACGAAATCGAAGACCGAGATGAACGCTCAGGGCAAGGCCGGCGCCAACACCGAAGAGCAGGCCCAGGGCACGGCCAAGATGAAGACCGATGAGCAGGCCCAGGGTCAGGCCGGCGCCAATACCGACCAGAATGCTCAGGACAATACACAGCTGAAGAAGAAGAAGCAGGCTCAGGGCAAGACCGGGACCAGCACCGAGCAAAACGCTCAGGGCAACACCAAGATGCAGACTGAGCAGAACGCGCAGGGCAAGACCGGTACGACAACCGAGGAGAATGCCCAGAACAAGACGAAGACCCAGACCGATCAGCAGGCCCAGGGTAAGTCCGGCACAACCACCACCGAGCAGAACGCTCAGGGCGGCAACACCAAGATGCAGACCGAGCAGAACGCGCAGGGCAAGACCGGTACCAACACCGAACAGAACGCCCAGGGCAACACCAATGTCGAGACCGACCAGAACAAGACGGCCTCGATCAACAACGTGACGGTGGAGCAGAAGACGCAGGTCACGCAGATCATCCACGAGACCAGGGTCGAGCCGGTTCGCGACGTCAGCTTCGACATCTCTGTCGGCGTCGAGGTTCCGCGGCACAAGGTGCGTCTGCACCGCCTGCCGGCGCGCATCGTCAAGATCGTGCCTGCCTACGAATCCTACGAGTATTTCGTGCTGGCCGACGGACGTATCGTCATCGTCGACCCCGACACTTACAAGATCGTGCTGATCCTGACCTGATCCGGATAGCAGGACAGACAAGGGCCCGCCACGCGGCGGGCCTTTTTGCGTGCAGAGACAACCGAACACACGGGCAATCGCCTGCGCGTGTTCATTAGGCATGCGTTGAATGTTGAGCCTCGGGAACGATTTGGCGCAATTCCCAGTTGTCACACCGGAAGTCCTGCGTCCCTAGTCCCTATCGGATCGGACGAAAGGGCGATGGGCCCGCCGGCAAATCGTTCAAGCTTGCGGTCCACTAGGAAAAGGTGCATGGGTCGAGATGGGTAGAGATATGGGCGAGATCGTCGACGACCGAATGTGGCCGCGGCGCTCGGAAGGGCAGATGTATTTTCCGCAGTTTCTTGTGGGAATGGTGGCAACGCTTCTGGTGATCCTCGGTTGGACTTACGCCTCCACGGGATCTGTCTGGATGGCGATCGGCTGGACATTCCTCGCGGCAGTGGTTCTGCAGGCCGGCTATTTCGTGGCCGTACTCTGGCTCGTGCATGGCGAGACCCGCGTGACCGACGAACGCAAGGCGGACGCAAGCTCGGCACCGGCCAAGATACCCGGCCCGTTCGAGCGCGACGGCATCATCCACGCTCTCATCTTGTGGCTGTTCCCGAAACTGCTGCCTTAATCGCTTTGAGCGGCGCTTTGCGGCCGGGCTGCCGACCGACCGTCTTTTCGTTTTCGAGAGGTCGTCGCACCGCAATAGCCGGCGCTCCGCATTCTCCGCTCGAACGCAGGGACCGGGCTACGCCTCGGTGCTAAAGTTCCGAGGCGCCATCAAATTTGTATTGTCGCCGGCGGGCCGCCTTTCACCACGTCAATGCGGCGCAACGCAAACGGCCGGCTTGCAGCCGTCGGAACCGTGGTCCGAGCCGGCTGCAATCCTGTGGTTCGCCGAGTTAACGCGCGGTGGCCGGCGAAGCCGAGCGCACCGTCTCCGAAGACGAGAAGACGACGAAGCCAAAGACCAGCACCGCAGCGGCGACGATCAGCGAGCCGATCGCCACGACCGGCTCGATCTCCGGATGGCCTGCCGCCAGCATCCAGTAGAGCGCCGGCAGCATGATCACGATGCCGACCGTATAGAGGCCGTAATGGATCATCGCGATGCGGCGCTCGGCCTTGGCCGGGTTGAGTGCATAGTAGCCGCCGAAGATGGCGCTGGTGACCCAGCCAAGAAGGTTGATGTGGGCATGCGCCGGAAAGGCACCGTGATCGCCCGAAATCGCCATCTGCAGCCCGGCGGCGATGCCCAGAATAAGAAAGACGATGGCCGTCTTGAAGAAAAGCTCCGATACCCGTGGCATTTTGTTGTCCTCCCAATGCCTCTGTAAACCCGACTCTGCGAAGTCTACATCCTGCAAGCCATATTAGCCATGGCGTACCTAAGTCAGTAGAGCTTCGGGCGAAAGCCGCGAGATGTCGACGGCTTTGCAAAAAAATGGCTCGCCTCTTTCGAGGCGGGCCAAAAGGGAGCCGGGCTTGAGGTCGGCCCCATCCAGGTTGCCACCTGAATTTCAAACGGAGCTAACGTAACAGAACCCGGAATTTATTCCACCGCTATAGCGGACTGACACGGTAGGGTTTTCCGACCTTGACAGCGCAAGCCCTTGCCGATCGGCCATCGGAACCAAGGCACTACCAGACAGGACGTCGCCCCTTTTTCAGCCGGCGGGTGAAAGCATGGGCTTCAGCGTCCCATCCTTCTGCCAGAACCGATGGTGCAGCACGGCAAGGCGATGCGCCTTGCACGTCCGCAGCATTTGAGCAATGCTTGGCGACGGGGGTGGTTTCCGTAATTTCGGAAGCACGATTACATGTTCATTGACTACTACGAACTTCTGGAAATAAGCCCGAACGCCAATTCTGAGACCATCGAGCGGATTTTCCGCTACTTTGCCATGCGCTACCACCCCGACAATCGGGAAACAGGCAACGAAGCGCGCTTCAGCGAGATCGTGGAAGCCCACAATACGCTGCGGGACCCAGTCAAACGGGCTCAGTACGACATCCTTTACCGGGAGCATCTTGGCCTTCGTCACGAACTCACGGAAGGAGCCCGCGACGGCGGCGGCATGGAGAGGGATACCGTCATCCAGGCCAATCTGCTGTCGCTCCTCTATGTGAGGCGCCGGCGGGACGTCAACAATCCGGGCATCGGCGACGACGAGCTCGAGCGCCTGTCGGGCTGCCCTCGCGAGCACCTGGAATTCCATCTGTGGTACCTCAAGGCGAAGGGCTTCATCGGCAGGACCGAGAACGGGACGTTCGCGATCACCGTGGAAGGCATCGATCACGCCGGGACCAAACAGGGCCGGGATCGCCCCGACGCCACCCGCCTGCTCGATCACGCGAGTTAGGCCGACCATCAAAAGCCCGCCGACTGGCGCCTGAACCAGTGGCGGGGCTCGATGAAGGAACAGCTACATCCCTGAGGAATCGACTGTCGTCTTCTCAACTCCCCATATCTGGGCTCGGTTCGCCGGGGGCGGCGGAGTCTAAGCCATGCACCATGACGGGCAAGATGAGGGGTGCAGGGTTACATTGGCGTTGTATTTCGCCGAATACAAGGTGACCGAGGTCTGACGTGCCGACGCATTGGACCGGTGCCGACCCGTCGGGGTGATTACGAGGACGCCTCGCCAACAGCTTGTTTGAAGCAATACCCGCGTGGCTGGCGTTCGAACATCAAAAGTTGTTGCTGGCCTGTCATGCCAAACGATAAGTGTATCGTAACACGACATTTTGCGAAAGCCGTCAGCGATACCCGAACATCCTCACCGCCAGGCCGGCGCCCATGCTTTTCATCGCCCAAGAAAGCAAGCATTCGTGAAATCAGGTGGCAACCTGTACCGGGAGCCGACACCAACAGTGCGGCTCCCGCTTTGGCTCGTCTCGATCGAGGCGAGCCATTTTCTTTCTGAAATCGCGAGTGCACGGCCGGCGACATACCGACAAAAAAGCCGCCGGGCGGGCCCGGCGGCTTTTCGTTCATCCTCTGGTCGGTTCGCCCGGCCTTACGGTGTTGTCGCCGTGGCGGCGGCTTGCGCGTCGATCTTGCCCGCCAGCGTGTCCTTGGCCCAGGCGGTGACGTCGGCGTCGACCGGCTTGTTGGCCATCTCGGCAAGGGCCGCGTCCAAGGACGCGTCAGTGGGGGGCGGCGCGTTGTCAACCGCGGCCTGGGCATCGGTGACCGCCTGATTGTCGGCGGTGATTGCCGTGTTCTGGGCGTCAATCTGCCCCTGAACCTCGGCAACCTGCGCATCGAGAGCGGCCTGCTGCTCGGGCGTGAAGCCGGTCGTGTCGGTCGCGTTGAGATCGGCGAGTTGCTGAGTGAGGTCGGCGAGTTTGCTCTGGTCGGTGGTCAATTGGGCGTTCGCGGCGTCGAGCTTGGCCTGCGCGTTCTTGGCCGCCGCGGCCTGAGTCACGTAAGCTTGGACGCCGGCGAATTTCTTGCTCTTGGAATGCTCGTAGGCGCTCAGATTGCGCTTCAGCGAGTTCAACCGGCCGAGCTTGGCATGAAGGTTCTTCTCCTTCGACGTGGCGGCCGTGGTCGTGTTGTCGGTCGAGCTGTCGTCGGACGCGCTGTCGTTCGAGGCGCTGTCGGTGCCCTTGTTGTGCCCCGGAGCCGAAGCCGACTTGCCGTGCGAGGCGCCGCTGTTGCCGTTGCCATTACCACCGGCATTGCCGCCGCCGTTTCCATTGCCATTGCCGCCGCCATTACCGCCGCCATGGCCGTTGCCGCCGCCATTGCCGCCAGCGTCGGCAAGCGCGGGGGCCGCGGCAAGCGCCAGAATGGCAAGAGATGCCAGAAGTGTCTTTCGCAATGTCATTTTGCTTCTCCGCTGATGAATCGTCGTCATGGCCCAACCGCTAGGCAGCCTCTTATGAGAATTTCCTAACGGCGTCGGATAAACTTTAAGCAATTGCGGTCGCGAAATGAGAGCATGGCCGACGCGGCCCGGCGATCTCCGCCAGATAGCGTGTTAACGCATTGAAATTTAATGAAAATACAAAGGGCCGAGCGCGCTTGGGCCGTTTGGAACAATGAGGGCCCTTGTCTCGCCAGACCATGGTCCCAAGGACATTCCCGCCCGGGCGAAACCGTGCAAACCCGGAACGTCCGCCCGGCGCGAGAACCAGTCCCGGTCGACCAGAAATGCGCCCGGCGCGACGCGCCTAAAGCGAAGGATCCGAGGCTTGCGTGTCGCCTGCATCCTGATCCGTGGGTACCGCGGCGCCCGGCTCCTGGCGTTCACCTGAACCGGTCGGGGAAAGGACCGTCAGATCCATCCGAGCTATGCGGGACGCGGCTTTTCCTTGCGCATTCGGCTCGCTGTCATCCGTCTCGCAAACCGAGGCCTTTGCAAGGTGGCCAACGCTTTCGCCACTCTTGCCCGGGAAGGCTTCCGACGACGCAGGAGGTTTGCTCGGATGATGCACCAAGCCGGTGCCGTGCTGGCTTCCAACAACAGAGGTCATGGCTGCGCTTCCGATATGGATGACAGGCAAATTCCTAGTTTAGCACTCCGGCTGGCGCGAAACTTACACGATTTAGAGATCGCTAATGTTCCGGCTTGATACCGGGCGGCGATCGACCTTCTAGCCGCCGACCAGCGGCACGGTCACCGAGGTGGTATAGCTGATCGGATAATCGCTGAAATAAGGAAAGCTGATGACGAAGGCGTAGCTGGCGTTGACGTGCGCCATGCGGAAGCCGCCGCTCGCCGGGTCGGTGGTGATGGTGACGTTCACGTTCTGCAGGCCCAGCGCCTGCAGTTTCTGCGTCGCGACCGCCTGGATGTCGGCCTGCGTCAGCGTGTTGTTGAGCTGCAGGGAGCGCGCGGAGGCTTCAAGCGCATAGCGTACGCTGGAGATGTTGTTCATCGACCAGCCAAAGGCGAAGATGCCGAACAGCAGCATGATGAGGAAGGGCGCAACCAGCGCGAACTCAAGACCGGCGCCACCCGAGATGTCGCCGACAAATGCTTGACGCCTTTGCTTAGCGGACACGGACCACCTGCAGATGACCGATCGACGTGTCGCGCGGGAAGACGCCGAAGATGAAAGGCGGCTTCCAGGTGCCCGACGCCTGGATCTGGACGAAGACCGAGGGCACTTTCGGCCCGCTGCAGATGGTGGTCGAGGTGACCACGGTCGTTCCGCATTTGTAGGCACGGCTCACCGCGATCGCCGCATCGTCCGGTTTGTGTTCCCAGCTCGCCAGCGCCGCGGCCTGGGTGGCGCTGTCGTCGGTGCCGCCTGCCATGACAAGGTTGGCGGCCGTCTTCACCCCTGCCCGCATCGCCAGCGAGCTGGTGACGTAGGACCAGCCGTCCAAGACGCCCAGAAGAGCGGCGCACAGCACCGGCATCACCAGCGCGAGCTCCACCGCGGCGATGCCGGCGCGGTCCCTGCCGAAGCGGATTGCCCGTAGCCGCATGGCCGCTACTCGACCACCGCAACCGACTGGGTGGCCGGGATGTCCTTCATCCCGAGGCTCGAGCAGTCCTGGTTGATGGTCGAGTTGCCCGACCACTGAATGGTGTCGGCAACAACCTGGGTGCAGCCGTTCTTACCCGAGAAATTGCCAAGGTAATTGACCTGCTGCCTGGGAAAATAGATTGCGCCGGTCAAAAGCGAAGTCGCGTTGCCGTTGAAAGTGCTTTGCGCCGCCGTCCCTGTCCGGTCGCCGTAGAACAGCACGCCGGAATAGGTGCCCGTGGTCGGGGCGGCCAGCGTCACGGTGGCGTTGCCGTTCATGCTGACGGTGTTGCTGCCGGCCATGAAGATCGTGACGTCGCTGCCTTGGATGACGGCACCCGCATTGATCTTCAAGTCGCCCTGGACGACGTAGACACCGGGGGAAAGCGTGATATTGCCGTTGAGGTTCATGCCGCTGCAGTAGGTCCCGGGCTGGATCGTTTGCGTCGTCTTGTTGCCGTTGATCTTCTGGCATGGGTTTGAGGTCGCGGGAGCCGGCAAGCTGGCGAACGGGTCGGCCGCTGGCAGGGCTTGGGTGATCGGAGACTTGCAAACCATCGTTGGCGGATTGTTCAGCACCATGCCGCCGACGGTGATCAGACAGTCGGTCTGGACAGCCGCCGAGCCCTGGATCTTGATTGCGTCGGAGGCGTTCGAATTCGCCATGTCAACGCAGCCGATTTTCTTCGCGTTGGTGTTGCCGGAGAAGAGCAACGCCTGCGAAGCCGTGAGACTGAGAGCTATGTCGCAAGCTTTGGAGGCATCGGTGATCAGTGCCACCGCCCTCGCCTGCTCCGGCACCTTCGTCTGCGTGAAGATGGAGGTGAACATGCGGTCGAGGTTCTGGTTGAGGATCACCTCGACCGCCTTCTTGGCCGTGTTCGGCCCGGACGCCGGCGGGGTGTTGACGACGATGGTGCCGCCGCCCAGCCCGTTCGAGGCGGCCGATGTCGTGGCGGCGGCGGTGATGGTGGCGGTGTCGGACCCCGCGATCTTTTCCAACGCGCCGGCATAGGCGGCCGCGTCGGCGATCGCCTGCAGCTTCAGGCTCGAATAGTACCAATAGGAGGTCTCGACGCCGAGCCCGGCGCCGCCGATGACGACCGGCAGGGTCAGCGCGAAGATGGTCGCGACATTGCCGCCCTTGCCTTCGCAAAAGCGTCGAGAGACCAGTCCAGAAAAAAGATTTCTGATGAACCGACCTGAAAAGGCCATGGCCGAGCGCACCCAAGCTATCCCAGCCGTTACGTCATCATTATCATATGAACGAATGCCTAATTATTTCGCTCGACTTGCGCTGTTAGGACTGCATCGGGCCGCCACCCCGCCTTGCGCCGCGCACACTAAGACTTAAGGCCCAGAAACGCTCAGACTTAAGATGTAACCATTAGTAAAACCATATATTTTAGCACTTTCCGCATTTTATCTTTTTTGGAAATCGCCCGTAGAGACAGCGTGCCTATCACTTTCGCATATACGACGAGGGCGGACTTCCATGTTTGCACGTTTCTGGGCTTCGAGGCGCGGCAACTTCGCGGTCGCGACCGCGGTGGCCATGGTGCCGCTGATGCTTGCCCTGGCAGGGTCCATCAACTTGATCGGCACCAGCGACGACGCCGCGCAGTTGCAGAATTCGCTTGACGCGGCCGACCTTGCAATCGGTACGAAATACCAGGCGAGCATGTCGGCGAGCGATGTGCAGCAACTCGGCCAGACCTTCTTCGCGGCCAATATGAGCACCGCCGACGCGCAGGAATATGCGGGCAGCGTCGCCGCCTTCCAGGCCGGGGCCAGCGGCGATCCGAGCGCCTACTTCATTTCGGTGTCGTCGAGCATAAGCCGACCGGCCTTCGTCCCCGGCATGCCGGCCTGGCCGGCGACGCGCTCCGCCTCGGTCAAGATCAAGCCCGGCGCGCAGGCCTGCGTGCTCGCGCTCGATCAGAATGCCGACGGTGCGGTCAGCCTGCAGGGCTCCACCAATGTGGCGATGAGCGGTTGCGTGATCGCGGCCAATTCGGACGCCGCCGACGCCGTCAGCCGGGGTGGCTCGGCGATCGTCAGCGCTGGCTGCGTCTCGACAGTCGGCGGCACGCAAGGGTTGACGCCGCCCAGCGCCACCCTTTCCTGCGGCGCGCCGCAGGAAAACCAATATGCCTCGTTCGATCCGCTGGCCGACGTCGTTCCGCCTCCCTACACGCTCTGCCTGCCCGTGCCGAACGGCAAGACAATAACGCTTTCGCCGGGTACCTACTGCGACAAGACGCTGTCGGGAAATATTACCCTCAATCCGGGCACCTACATCATGCGCAACGTCACCATAAAGCCAGGCGGCAACGGCAGCCTGAGCGGCCAGGGCGTGACGATCTTCCTGATGGAGAACTCGCAGCTCATCATCAACGCCAACGAGCAGGTGAACCTGTCGCCGCCGGCCAGCGGCCCCTACGCCGGCATCACAATCTACCAGGCGCGCGGCAACACCCAGGCGCTGACGCTGAACGGCGGATCCGGCTCGGTGGTGAGCGGTTTCATCTACGCCCCGGACGCTGCCATCACCTATGCCGGAAATTCGGACATGAACGCCGAGGGCAGTTGCCTGCGGCTGGTCGGCGACACTGTCGCAATGACGGGGAGCTCCGCCGTTAAATCGGATTGCACGGCCGAGCTTGGGAACCGCGCTATGTATGCGGGACGGATGATCACCCTGGCGAAATGAACGCCAATCTCGTCATCCCTTTGAACGCAATTCCGGACGGAAAACCGCTCGCGCCTTTCCTGGAATTGCTTCTAGGGAAGATCACAACTCGCCTATGATATCCGCGCCCGCCTGCTCGTCGAAGAGCACCGCGCAGCCGCGCTCGAGCGCGACCTGCGTCAAGGCGTTGGCCGCATCCGCATCCGACGAGACGAAATCGCCGGTCAGGACGCGAAATTCCTCGACGGCCTTCGACATCGGCACCAGGCGCCCGGCAGACAGGTCGCTCGCACATGCGTCGATGACGCACAAAAGATCGATGAGTTCGAAATTATGCATGGCGGCCTCCGCCTGCGCCATCCCTTCGCTCAATCAACGGTACGAGGCGCGGACTGGTTCCCTCGCCTGCGTTCGGCGGATGGCCTGACGGGCGCAAGCTTGAGATCGAAGCGAGTAGGTAGGCATGGCTCGGCACAGGCCTTGCGCACCGATCTGGTGGCCATCGTGTCGATCGGAAGAAGGACCACCATCTGGGCATGGCGTTGTGGCCAGAGCGGCCTGCCGAAGAGGAGGAAGACGCCGCCGATCAATCCCGCCAAAAGCAGCGCGGCAAACAGGTTCGCGATCACGTTGCCGGGTTGCACGGCCAGCAACTCCAAGAGAGTTTCCAGGGCGAAAGGAATGCCCGCCATATCGCAGGAATGGCGGGCACCCATCGTCAACCGCCGATGAAGGGACTTTGTCCGGCGGCTTGCTAGCCAATGAAATGGGGCCGTTGTTGTTTCCCGGAAATCGGCGCCTCGGGCCTCTGCGTTCGGCGGGTGAGACTTCGGTCCGAACATGACCCGGGACCGTTGCCCGAAGCGCGGCCTTTAGCCAGCCGCGGCCCTTATTACATTAGCAATACCTTATGATAAGGCGTATGAATGAATGGGATAGCGGTCGCCGACGATCGCAACGTCGGGCTCCGCTTTTACAAGGGAGGATGCCATGGCCGAAGCTGCAATGCAGGTGACAAAACTCGAATCCAAATCGCACAACACTCCCGACGAGGTCCGCGCGCCCGCCAAGACGCGCGTCGAAATCGTCCGGCTGCCCGGTTATTCCCTGGCGCGAATGAACATGCAGCCGGGCTGGAAATGGTCCGAATGCGTCAAGCCGGTGGTCAAGACCGACAGCTGCCAGGTCTCGCATGTCGGCTACGTCGTGTCCGGATCGATCACCGTGCGCATGACCGATGGCACGCAAAAGACCTTCGAGGCCGGCACGTCCTATACCATCCCGCCGGGCCATGACGCCTGGGTGGAAGGCAATCAGCCCTTCCAGTGCATCGAGGTGCTGAGCGCCGAGCAATACGCCAAACCAGCATAGGCCGGATCCAGCCGATGGGCGGCTATGAAGCTGCACCAGCCAAGCTGCGGGATCAAGGCGACGTCACCTTGATCCCGTTCGCAGGTGCGATCGCCGCCTCATTCGAATGAATGAGGCAGGCTCATTCATTTGTATGAAGACACAGAAAGCAGGCTCATAGGGGCCTTGACACTAGACTGCTTTTGTTCTCTTTATGTTCCCTAAATCAGTCTTTTCCAACAGAGAAATCTAATACTGCACCGCGGCAAAGCGGGCACTGCAGACGGGAGCGCAGGATGCTCGCTAAGGACGCCGCTGCCGCCACCATCCTGCATGCCGATCTCGATGCCTTCTACGCCTCCGTCGAGCAGTTGCTCGATCCGTCATTGCGCGGCAAGCCGATCGCCGTCGGCGGCGGCGTGGTGCTGGCGGCTTCCTATGAGGCCAAGGTCTTCGGCGTGCGCGGCGGCATGTCCGGCCGCAAGGCGCGCGAGCTCTGCCCGCAGCTCATTTTCGTCGGCGGCCATTTTTCCGAATACCAGCGTCTCGGCGATGCGGCGATCAAGGTGCTCGACGATTTCACGCCGGTGGTCGAACGCATCTCGATCGACGAGGCCTTTGCCGACGTCGCCGGCTGCACGCATCTGTTTGGCCCTCCGCAAGAGATCGCGCGAAAAATCCGCGCGCGGGTGAAGGCCGAGCTCGGCCTGCCGATCTCGATCGGCGTGGCGCGGACAAAACATCTCGCCAAGATCGCCTCGCAGGTCGCCAAGCCAGACGGATTGGTGGTGGTCGAGCCCGGCACCGAGCTCGCCTTCCTGCACGATTTGCCCGTCACGCTGATGTGGGGCGTCGGCCCCGCGACCAAGGCCAGGCTCGCGGAAATCGGCGTCGAGACGATCGGGCAATTGGCGCGCACGCATAGCGGGGCGCTGGAGCGGCTGATCGGCCATGCCGCCGGCCAGAAGCTTGCCGCGCTTGCCTGGAACCGCGACCCGCGCAAGCTCGAGACGCATCGGCGCGCGCATTCGGCCGGCGCGCAATCGGCGCTGGGCAGGAAGCCGGCGCTGCCGCGCGTCTTCGTGCCGACGCTGCTCCATCTGGCCGACCGCGTCGCCAGCCGCTTGCGCGCCAAGGACCGGCCGGGGCGCACGGTCACGGTGCGCGTGCGCTTCGCCGACATGCGCGCGGTGAGCCGCTCGATTACGCTCGAGCAGCCGATCCACGCGACCGCGATGCTGGCCGAGATCGCCGAGGAGCTGGTGCGCGGCGTGCTGGCCGCCCATCCGGGCGAGCGCGACATCTCGCTGCTCGCCATCTCGGTCTCGCATCTGGAGGAGCATACCGAGCTGCAGCTCGAATTGCCGCTCGGCCTGGCGGACGAGAAGCTCAAGCCCGGCAGCCGAAAAGGTCTCGCGCGCTTCGGCGCAGACCGCGCCATCGACAAGATCCGGCAGCGCTTCGGCAAGGAGGCCGTCGGCTACGGCACGGTGGCGCTGGAAGGCGCGCGCTCGGTGCCGGACGGGTTCAGGGAACTGGCGGAGAAGGAGTTGTAAAGGGGCCTGCGCCCAGCTCCACCCAATCCAGCCGCATCGTCACACTCATCGTCGCCCCATCATCGAGCACCGTCAGCCCCTGGCCATGATGCGCATCGACCGGGTGCGACACCGGCTCGAAGCAGAAGAAGCCGGCATCATGCGACGGGGAATAGAGGATGAACACGTCCAGCTCCGGCGAGGCTGCCAGCTCAAGCACAATCCCCTGCGCCGGCTGGACGATGGTAGCGCGACGATCCCAGCCGACAAAGGCGTTGTTTACCCAACCCGCCGGCAAAAGCGAGAGCCGCGAGAAATCCCACCACGGATGCTCAGCAAGCGGCGCGACGCCCGTTGGCAAATGGCGCTCATCCTCCAGCCAAACCCGCCCTGCCTTCGCCTTCAGCGTGGTCCTGGCGCCGCGCGGAAACCAGGGATGGAAACCGAGGCCATAGGGCAAGCGCATGCCGGCACGGTTCTCCACCGTAAGGTGGGCCTCGAGAGCGCCGTCGTGTAGCGAGTACACAACGGAGGCCGCGTAGCGGTAAGGACCGATCGCGCCGTCATCGAGCATCAGCTCGGCTTCGGTGTCGGTATGGCGGGCAAGCCGCCAGGGCTTCTGGAAACCGTCGCCGTGGATCGGAAAGGCTTCACCGGGCACATTCGGCCTGATGGCATGGAAGCGGCCGTCGAAGGTGAAGCCGCCGCCGGAGATGCGGTTCGACCACGGCACGAGGAGTTGGCAACCGGACGCGCCGGCGCCGTCCCCTGCCCGCAACAGCGGAACCCGCGCACTGCCGACAAGCGCATCATAACGGGCGATCGCGCCACCCTTGTCGGGCGCGAGCACGAGCCGCGCGCGGCCATCGCGAAGCTCAACCATGCCAGCCCTCACCAGCCGCCGTCGACGGCGATGTTCTGGCCGCTGATCATGTCGGAGGCAGGCGAGACGAGGAACAGCACGAGATCGGCGACGTTGCCCGGCTCGATGCGCTTCTTCAGGCTCTGGTTCGCGAGAATCCAGTCATTGTATTCCTTCAGCCGATCGCCGAAGACGCGCTCTTCCGCCTCCGAGATCACCGCGCCCGGCGATACGGCATTCACCCTGATGCCATGCGGCCCAAGCTCGCGCGCCAGCGATTTGGTGAGGCCGAGCATGGCGCCTTTCGACGCGACATAGGGCACGTAGCCGTCCCAGCGGCCGTTGAGCGTGATCGAGCAGAAGTTGACGATCTTGCCGTGGCCCTTGGCCTTCATGCCTGGAGCGCAGGCCCGCGCCAGCGCGAAGGCGGCCGAAGAGTTGACGCGGATCTGGTCCTCATACTCGGCGAGCGAGAATTCCTCGAACGGCCGGTTGATGATCAGCGCCGCGTTGTTGATCAGGATGTCGATGCCGCCTTCCTTCGCCGCAAGCGCGGCAACCGCCGCTTCCGCCTCGGCCAGCCGGTTGAGATCGCAGCCTATGAAGGCAATGTCGCCTGCGGCCTCGCCGGCCAACCCGGCGGCTATCTCCGCCGCGCCCGTGGCATCAGGGCGGTCGAGCAACAGCACGCGCGCGCCGGCTCGCGCCAGTGCCACCGCCTGGGCCCGGCCGAGCGAGCCCAGCCCGCCCGTCAGAAGCACCTTACGACCAACGAGCGCCTTCATCGCCTATTCCTCACAGCACGGAATGGACTTCGTCGATCGAGGTATCCTCGATACGCTTGTCCAGCACCACCTCGCCGCGCGCCATAGCCACGATGCGGTCGCAGCAGTCGAAGACGTGATGCATGTTGTGGCTGATGAAGACGCCTGTCACCCCCTGCTCCTTCAGGCCGCGCACGAAGCCGATCACCTTGTTTGTCTCCTTGACCGAGAGATGGTTGGTCGGCTCGTCGAGGATCATCACCTTCGACTTGAAATGCATGGCGCGCGCGATGGCGACGCCCTGGCGCTGGCCGCCGGAGAGCTCACCGACCAGCGCCTCCGGCGAGCGCAAATGCAGGTCGACATTGGCGATGGCGCGGATGCTTTCCTCTGCCATCTTCTTCTGGTCGAGGATGCCGACGCCGAGGATCGAGAAGCGGGTCGGCTCGCGGCCGATGAACAGGTTCCTGGCGATCGACATGGTGGGGACCATGGAGTTGTACTGGTAGATGGTCTCGATGCCGAGATCCATGGCGTCGCGCGGCGTGGCGATGCTGACCGCCCTGCCCTCGACCTGAATTTCGCCCTGGTCGGCGCGGTGGACGCCGGACAGGATGTTGATCAGCGTGGACTTGCCGGCGCCGTTGTCGCCGACAAGGCCGAGCGCCTCGCCGCGCTTGAAGTCGAGCGAGACGCCCTTCAGCGCATGCACGCCGGAATACCATTTGTGCAGGTCGCGCACCGAGATGATCGCGTCGCCCACGGCTCAGCCCTCCATCTTGATCGCCTTGGCGCGCTTGCGCATCCAGGCATTGGCGACGACGGCGAAGATGGTGAGGAAGCCGATGGCGAACTTGAACCAGTTGGCGTCCACATGGCTGAGCACAAGCCCGTTGTCGATGACGCGGATCAGCGTCGTGCCGATGATACCGCCCATCACCGTGCCGATGCCGCCGGTGAGCGAGGCGCCGCCGATGACCGCGGCGGCGACCGCCTGCAACTCCATCCCCTCGCCGATCGAGGGCAGCGGCGAGCCCAGCCGCAGCACCTGCAGCATGCCGGCGAAGCCGGAAAGCACCGAGCACAGCATGAAGCAGACGATCTTGACCCTGGCGGTCGGGATGCCCATCGAGGCGGCGGCCGGCAGGAAGCCGCCGGTGGCTTTGATCCAGTTGCCGAAATTGGTGCGCGACAGCATCAGCGAGGTCAGCACCGCGACCGCCACGAACCACAGGAAGGACATGCGGAACATGTTGCCCGGCCCGACGAAGGAGGTGAACAGCCAGTTGGGCAGGTCGGCGGGTAAGAGCGGCGGGAAACCGCCGGAGACCACGACCGTGAGCGAGCGCGCCATGAACAGCATGCCGAGCGTGGTGATGAAGCTGGGGATGGCGAAGCGGATGGTGATATAGCCGTTGATGAAGCCGATCGCCGCCGCGACCGCCAGTCCGGCGAGCAGCGCCAGCGGGAACGGCCAGCCATGCACCATTAGCACCGCCATCGACATCGGCATCAGCGCGAACACCGACCCGACCGAGAGGTCGAACTCGCCGCTGATCATCAGGATGGTGACGCCGATGGCGACGAGGCCGGCCTCCGGCAGGATGCCGAGGATGCCGCGCAGATTGTCGGCGTTCAGGAACACGCCGTGCGAGCGCACCTGGAACAGGACGATGAGCAGCACCAGAAGGATCAGCCCGGCCAGCTCCGGTTTTTCGAGATAGGTCTTGAACAGGCGCTTCAACGAAAGGCTCCGGGGTTCGGGATTAAGACGCATCGGCGACGGCTGGCGCCGCCGACGCGGGTCTCGCTGTTGGAGAGCTTATCTCAGTCCCTGGGCGGACAGCGCCATGATGCTGTCGGCTTCCTTCGGCCGCACGATGCCCTGGCCGGTGTCAATATCCGACGGAGCAAGGCCGATCTTCTTGTTCAGATAGGCCTCCATCACCGGCATGAAGCCCTGCATGTAGGGCTGCTGGTCGACCAGCGCCTGGACATAGCCCTTCTGCATCTGCTGCAGCACTTCCGGAACGAGGTCGAAGCCGCCGAGCAGCACCTTGCCGGGCGCCACGCCGCGATCGGCCAGCACGCGCGCTACGCCGGCGCACCAGAAGCCGGTGTCGAAATAGGCCGTGGTGTCGGGATGGGCGTTCAGATAGGCGCCGACGCGGTCGGAGGTGATGGCGAGATCGGTGCCGCTGTCGATGCGCTCCCACGACACGTCACGGTCTTTATGCGCGGCCTTGTACTCATCGAGGAACTGCATGATGCCGGCGCCGCGGCTTTCCGACCAGTTCTGGCCGGGAGCCGAAATGCCGACCAGCACCTTGATCGGGCCGTCCTTCGGGAAGCTCTCGGAAATCGCCTTGGCGAGCGAATAGCCGGCCGGCTTGAAGCCTTGGCCGACGAAGGCCTGCCGGGCATTGCCCTTGGCGCCCTCGGTGTCGTCGACATTGACGGCGATCACCAGCACGCCCGCGTCGCGCGCCTCCTTGATGACGTCGTCCAAGGCGTGGTCGTCGACGATGGAGGTCAAAAGCGCGTCGGGCTTGGCGGCAAGCGCGGCGCGCATGTTCGCGACCTGCTGCTCGACCGAGCCCTCGGTCTGGGTGAAGACCATGTTGCAGTTCGCCTCGACCTTGGCGCAGGCATCGTCGAAGCCTTTCTTCACCGCCTGCCAGAACGTGTTCGAGGCCGACGAATGGTGGGTGAAGACGATGTTGAGCCCGTCGGCGCGGGCCACGGTTTGGCCGCCGATCAGGGCGACGCCGAGCAATAGCATTGCGGTGAGTTTCTTCATGTCTGTTCCTCCCTTTGGATTTTTCAAATGCTTGTCCCGTCGCTGACGCGACGATGGACGGTGTAGGCGCGGCCGAGGTCCGGACTGAGCGCCAACCCCAGCCCCGGCCCGGGCGGCACGGTGATCATGCCGTCCTTCACTTCCGGCAGCGCGGTGACCAGATCACGGTACCAGGTGCGGTAGAAAGCGCGCACGCTTTCCTGGACGAGCGCATTGGGCGCGTTGAGCGAAAGATGCGTCGAGGCGGCGAGCACGACCGGACCGGTGCAGTCATGCGGCGCCACCGGCAGCCGCCAAGCCTCGGCCATCGAGGCGATCTTGCGCGCTTCCGACAGGCCGCCGCACCAGGAGATGTCGAGCATGACGATGCCGGCCGCTCCCGTCTCCAACAGGTCGCGAAAAGCCCAGCGGCTGCCCAGCGTCTCCGAGGCCGAGATCGGCGCCGGGCTTGCCGCGGCGTAGCGCCTGAGGTCGCCGAGGCTGTCCATGCGGATCGGATCCTCGTGCCAGTAGGTGGCGTAGGGTTTCAGCGCTTCCGCGATCCTGATGGCCGGCAGGAGCTGCCACATGGAGTGGAACTCGACCATGATGTCCATCTTGTCGCCGACGGCTTTGCGAATCTTTTCAAACGGTTCCAGCGCCGCCTTCAGGTCGGCGGCGGAAATGTCGTTGCCACGCGTCTTTTCCGCGGCGTGGTCGAACGGCCATATCTTCATGGCGGTGATGCCGTCCTCCAGCAGTTCCCCGGCCAGGTCGCCGGCGCGGGTGAGGAAGGCGTTGAGGTCGTCATAGTCGCGCCCGGCGCCGATACCGTAATTGGCCGTCGTCTGGCCCTTGGCGTCCTTGATGTATTCGGTGCCGGCGCAGGTGTTGTAGGTGCGGATCGAACGGCGGCTGAAGCCGCCGAGCAGTTGCGCGACCGGCTGGCCGGTGGCCTTGCCGAAAATATCCCACAGCGCGATGTCGAAGGCCGAGTTGCCGCGCACTTCGGCGCCGCTGGAGCGGAAGCCGAGATAGCCGACGAGGTCGGCGGCCAGGAGGTCGATCTGCAGCGGGTCGCGGCCAATCACCCGCGGCGCGACATATTCGTGCAGATATTCCTCGACGGTGCGCGACAGGAAGAAGGTCTCGCCGAGCCCGGTGATGCCCTCGTCGGTATGAACCTCGACCCAGAGCAAATTGGGCCGCTCCTCGATGCGGACGGTTTCGATGGCGCGGATCTTCATCAGGCAATCCCCGCGTCGAGCAGCGCCTTGACGCTCTTGTCGAAATGCTCGGCCATGTGCTCGGCCGCCAGCCGTGGATCGCCCTTGAGGATGGCGTCGGCGATGTCCTCATGGCCCTTGATCATCTTGAGCTGGGCCTCGCCGGACGAGCGGGTCCGCCAGCCGATCACCCAGGTGCGGCGCGTGACACCACTGAAGGCGGTGACGATCAGCGAAAAGACCGGGTTGTGCGAGGCCGCCGCGATTGCCTCGTGGAAGGCGATGTCATGTTCCATGACGGCCTCCGGGTTCGTGAAATTCTCGCGCATCAGCCGGGCCGACCGGGCGATCGCCTCGGCCTCCTGGTCGGTACGGCGCAGTGCGGCAAGCGCAACCGTGCGCATCTCGATGGTGCGCCTGACGTCATAAACCTGCTGGACGCTTATCTGCTGGGTGGTGATGCCGTGCTCGATGACCATCGACATGGCGCCGGTATCGAGCTTGGCGACGGTGGCGCGGCGCCCGGCGCTCATGTCGATCAGCCGCATCGCCGACAGCGAGCGGAAGGCCTCGCGCACGACGGTGCGGGAGACGTTGAGCTGGCGCGTCATGGCGGCTTCGCTGGGCAGCGGATCGCCCGGCGCCAGGCCTTGCGAGCGGATGTGCTGGGAGATCGCCTGGATCGCCGTGCTGACCAGTCCGGGATTCGGTTCGCCCGGTGGATCTGTCTGCTCCTGCATGCCGCTCCCTCAAAACCTGTATGACAGGTTGTTATTCAATTGCTCATATTTCATGCAAAAGCTATATGTCAAGCCGATTTCTGGAACCCTGCCCCTGGAGAGGCCTCATGCACGAAACGGAAGCCGGCCTGATCTTCGACGCGCGCGACGTGGTCGGCGAGAGCTTGGTGTGGGATGACCGCCGCGGCAGGCTGGTCTGGGTCGATATCATCGGCCGCCGGATCCATCGGCTGAACCCGTCGACCGGAGCGCATGAGAACTGGCCGACGGACGACCTCGTCACCTCGGTCGGCCTGCGCGCCGATGGCGGCGCCGTCGTCGGGTTGCGCAAGGCGATTGCGCTGTGGGATTTCGGCGGGCCGTTCCGGACGCTGGCGACGATCGAGGCCGACCGGCCGGGCACAAGACTGAACGAAGGCGTGGTGGCGCCGGACGGCTCGTTCTGGGTCGGCACGATGGCCAACAATATCGGACCGGACGACGCGCCCTTGGCCATCGCAAGCGACGAGGGCCGGCTCTACCGGGTCGGTTCCAACGGCAAGGCGGCGTCGCTCAGCGAGGACCGCTTCGGCATCACCAACACCATGGCGTGGCTGCCGGACGGCCGCTTCGTCACCGCCGACACGACGAAGAACGCGCTTTACAGCTATGAGTGGGACGAGAAGGCCGGCCGGCTCGGCGAACGCCTGCCCTTCTTTACCGGCTTCCAGCGCGGCCTGCCGGACGGCTCCTGTCTCGATGCCGAGGGTTATGTCTGGAACTGCCGGGTGGTGGGCGGGAGCTGCCTCGCCCGCATCGCACCCGACGGCAGGCTCGACCGGATCGTCGAGCTGCCCTGCAGCTGGCCGACGAGCTGCGCCTTCGGCGGCGCAGGTCTCGACACGCTGTTCGTGACCTCCGCGCGTTTCACGATGAGCGCGGAGCATCTTGCCGCCAATCCCTACGAGGGCGGCCTGTTCGCGTTCAAGCCCGGCGTGCGCGGCGCGCCGGCCAACCGCTTCGGATAATCTCGCATCGGCCGGCGCGTGGCCGTCGAAGATGGCGATGAGCGCCTTAGCCAGCGCGCGAACCGCCAATCGCGGACGCCTTGGCGCAATCCAATCCGGTTCATCCCCCGCGCTCCGCATGATAACAGGATCGCTTTCAACCCAGACACCCAGGATGGATCAGGACATGGCAGTAGAAAAAGTAGCTCTGGTGACGGCGGGCGGCAGCGGCATGGGGGCTGCGGCGGCCAAGCGGCTGGCGGCGGACGGTTTCAAGGTCGGCGTGCTCTCCTCCTCCGGCAAGGGCGAGGCGCTGGGCAAGGAACTCGGCGGCTTCGGCGTCACCGGCTCCAACCAGTCGAACGAAGACCTGAAGCGCCTTGCCGACGGCGCGCTGGAACGCTGGGGCCGCATCGACGTGTTGGTCAACAGCGCCGGCCACGGACCGCGCGCGGAGATCATCGAGATCAGCGACGAGGACTGGCACAAGGGCATTGACACTTATTTCCTCAACGCCGTGCGCCCGACCCGGCTGGTGACGCCGGTGATGCAGAAGCAGAAGTCAGGCGTCATCATCAACATCTCGACCGCCTGGACATTCGAACCGAGCGCGATGTTTCCGACCTCGGCCGTGGCGCGCGCCGGGCTTGCCGTCTACACCAAGATCTTCGCCGACACCTATGCCGCCGACAACATCCGCATGAACAATGTGCTGCCCGGCTGGATCGACAGCCTGCCGACGACCAATGAGCGTCGCGACAGCGTGCCGATGAAGCGCTACGGCACGTCGGAAGAGATCGCCGCGACGATATCGTTCCTTGCTTCCGATGGGGCCGCCTACATCACCGGGCAGAACATCCGCGTCGACGGCGGCATCACAAGGGCGCTGTAAGTCACGCCGCAGCGGACGGCGCCCGGTATTATTGCCGGGCGTAACGTCATTTGCGACGGCGAAGGTGCAACAGCCAGAGAAAGCCCAACAAGGCAACGACAGCGGCGACATTGCCGACAACGTTGCTCCAAAAACGCGCCGGGTCGTCCACACACGAAATCCAGCTGAGCCTGCCCCGGATTTCGCCGGTCTTGAGGCCGTAGGCAAGGTTATAGATGGCGAAGGCGGCGAGTGCCGCCACCAGGACAAAGACGGCGTCGTGCTTGTTGCGGTCCATGGAGCACGTTTAGCCGCGCCCGATGAAATTTTGCTTATCGTCGTGTGAAAGGTATGTCGCCTCGGATCATCCGAGCTTACGGGATTTTAGCACGCACAGAACGCACAGGAAGGCTATCGACGCCACCAGGACAATCGAATTGCCGACCACGATGTTCCAGAAGCGAGTCGGATCGTCCGCGAGGGCGACCCAATGCAACTTGCCGCGGACTTCGCCTGTCCTGATGCCGCAGGCAATGTTGTAGATCGCGATGGCGGCGAGCGCGGCCATCAGGACAAACAGGTCGTTGTTCTTGTTGCGATCCATGGAAGCGGCTTTTAACAGCGCTTGGTGAAATTTTACTTACCTTGGGTAAGGCGGCGGCCGTTGCACCGGCCGCCGCCCACCCACAACTTTACTGGTTGATCTCGGGCTCGACGAGCTTGGCCAGGTTGCGCAGCGATTCCTGCCAGCCGAGATAGCAGGCCTCGGCGGGGATGGCGTCCGGGATGCCGGCCTGGGTGATGTTGATCTCGGTGCCGACCGACACTTTCTTCAAGGTCACAGTCACTTCGATCTGGCCCGGCAGGTTGGGGTCGTCGAAGCGGTCGGTGTAGCGCAGGCGCTCGCCCGGGACGAGTTCGACGAATTCGCCGCCGAAGGCGTGGCTGTCGCCGGTGGTGAAGTTGCGGAAGGACATCTTGTAGGTGCCGCCGACCTTGTCCTCGAACTGGTGCACCGTGCAGGTGAAGCCGTTCGGCGGCAGCCACTTGGCCAGCGCATCGGCCTCGATGAATGCGCGGTAGACTTTTTCCGGCTTGGTCGCCAGGACGCGATGCAGGTGGATTGTGCTCGGCATATCTCGGTATCCTTGCTTTGTTGATCGATGCCCCAAGGACGGGCGGCCCCCCAGCCGATCCGACAGAGGCCGTCAAATTTTTTGACTAGAGCATGGTGCCGAAAGTGTGAAGCGGTTTTTCGGATGACATCATGCTCTATCTTTTTGATCCAGAGTCGGGCGGCTACCGTGCGCCTTCCACTGAAGGGGAGCAGACATGAACGCTTCGATCAGACTCGGCATCGTCGGCGGCGCGGGCTGGCTGGGCGGCGCCATCGCGGATGCTGCGCTTCAGGCCGGCATCGTTCGCGCACAGGACCTTGCCCTCTCCTACCGGAGCGCCAAGCCGGATCGTTTTGCCGGCGCGTTCTGGACCGACGACAACCAGGCGCTCGCCGACCGCTGCGACATCATCATGCTTTCGGTACGGCCGCAGGACTGGCCCTCGCTCGCCATCGACGCCAAGGGCAAACTGGTGATTTCGGTGATGGCCGGCATCCGCCTTGCCGAGATCGGTGCGAAGCATGGCACGCGCCGGGTAGTGCGCACATTGCCCAACGCCGCGGCCGAGGTCGCGAAATCCTACACGCCTTGGATCGCCAGCAGCGATGCCACCAGCGAGGACCGCGCCATCGTGCGCGCGATATTTTTCGCCTGCGGCAGCCAGGACGAGGTCGGCAGCGAGCGCGACATCGACTATCTCACCGGCCTGACCGGATCCGGCCCGGCCTTCCCTGCCCTTTTGGCCGACGCCATGATGCGCCACGCCGGCGCGTTTGGCCTGAAGCCCGAAGTCGCGCAGCGCGCCGTCAACACGGTGCTGACCGGCACTGGCCGGCTGCTCGAGATGAAGGACGCCGCGCCCGCCGACACGGTGGAAGTCTTTCTCGGCTATCGCGGCACCACCGCCGCCGCGATCGAGACGATGTGCGAAGCCGGGTTCGACGATGCCGTCGCCAAGGGGCTTGAGGCGGCGTTCGAAAAGTCGATCGCGATGGGCGAGACGTGAGCGGACGCTCCAATCCTAAAAGCCAAGACTCGATCGGCCACCACCTGTGGCACCGCTGCGACAAACGCATCCATTCGCAGCTGTCTGCACAATCTTTTGGCAGAAAATCTTGCAAAATTAAGTAAATTGAGAATAACTCACGCCATGATTGTATTAGATAGCACTTATTCTATCTTCACAAAATATCGATAAAAATACTGGCAATTTTCTCTGTACTAATTGCTTGTTTTCGGGAACCATAGTCCACGTTGCAAATTGGTTCGAAGTGGTCGTTTGAACCTGCAATGAACCTCCGGGCGGGGCAGCGCGGAAGGATTCTCCGATGAGCTTCGTCGTCAACGCGGTAGGCGTTCCTCTTTACTATAGCGGCGCTTCCAACCATTGGCTTTCGGCGGCCTCGTCCGGACCTGCCTTGTATGGCACCTCCGGCAACGACTCCATCTGGGGCGCCAGCGGTGTCAACGTCACCATGTATGGCGGCTCCGGCGACGATATCTATTACCTCTATTCGGCGAGCAACAAGGTGTTCGAGAACCCTGGGCAGGGTGTCGACACGATCAACACATGGATGAGCTACACGCTGCCGGACAATGTCGAAAACCTCGTCGTCACCAACGCCCACAACTACGCCTTCGGCAACGCGCTGGACAACATCATCACCGCCACGGCGGGCGGCCAGACCCTGGACGGCGGCGCGGGCAATGATGTCCTGATCGATGGCGGCGCCGGCGCCGACACTTTCATCATCGCGAAGGGCAACGGGAGCGACTCGATCGTCAATTTCGCGTCGAACGATACCGTGCGCCTCGATGGCTATGGATTCACGTCGTTCGCCGCCATCCACGAGAACCTGATCCAGGCGGGGCCCAATGTGATGCTGAATCTGGGGTCGGGCGAGATTCTCGAATTCAAGAACATGACGATCGACAAGCTGCAGCCCAACCAGTTCGAGCTGCCGATCGACAAGTCCGGCATGACGCTGTCCTTCAGCGACGAGTTCAACACGCTGAACCTTCACAACAGCCAGGGCGGCACCTGGGACACCAACTTCTGGTGGGGCGCGGCGAACGGCAGCACGCTCACCCGCAATGGCGAACTGCAATGGTACATCGACGCCAACTACGGCCCGACCAGCTCGGTGCATCCGTTCAGCGTGCAGAACGGCGTGCTCTCCATCACCGCCGCGCAGGCGCCGGCCGACATCAAGCCGCTGATCAACAATTACGAATACACCTCCGGTATCCTGACCACGCATGACTCGTTCTCGCAGACCTATGGCTATTTCGAAATGAAGGCCGACCTGCCGGAAAATGCCGGCGCCTGGCCAGCCTTCTGGCTGCTGCCGGAGGACGGCTCCTGGCCGCCGGAGCTCGACGTGATCGAAAAGTATGGCCAGAACCCGAATTCGCTGCTGATGACCGCGCATACCAACCAGACGGGCCAGCACACGACTGTCGGATCCACGGTGAACGCTATGGACACCGCCGGCTTCCACACCTATGGCCTGCTGTGGACGCCGGACAAGCTGGTCTGGACCTATGACGGCGTGCAGGTCGCCGAAGCGGCGACGCCGTCGGACATGAACAAGCCGATGTACATGCTGGTCGACCTTGCGATCGGCGGCCAAGCCGGCGCGCCGCCGGACCATCTCGCCACACCGGCCGAGATGAAGATCGACTATATCAGGGCCTATACGCTGAACGACTTGCCAAGCCAGGCGGCGGCGCTGACCAGCCACACCGCAAGCAGCACGCAGCAGCATCTCGGCACGGCAAGCGAGCATTCGGCCTGATTCGGACGTTAGGCGACTGCCCGTGATCCGGGTTGGAGAGGAGTGCGGGAAATGACGGGACAGTCGGGATTGCGGCCAGTCTTGCGTCGCGCCATCGCCGATGTCGGGCTGTTCTCGCTGCTCATCAACCTGCTGCTGCTGGTGATCCCGCTTTACCTGCTCCAAATCTATGACCGCGTCCTGCCCTCCTCCAGCCTCGAGACGCTTGTCTATCTGTCGGTCATCGCGGTCGCGGCGCTCGGCTTCCTCGGCTTCCTCGACGCCATCCGCGCGGTCTACACGCAACGTGTGGCCGCGACGGTCAATGACAGGCTTGGCGCAAGAATGTTCGCCGCTTCGCTCGGCGCCAGGAACGCGCCGTCGCCGCTCACCGACCTCGCCTCGGTCTGCGCCTTCATCCGCTCGCGCGGCGTGGCGGTGCTGTTCGACCTGCCCTTCGCGCCGGTCTTCCTGGCGCTGCTCTACCTGATCCATCCGCTGTTGTTCTGGGTGACGCTCGGCGGCGCGGCGCTGCTCGTCGTGCTGGTCTTCGCCAACCAGTTCGCCATCGGCAGGAACGATGCGCTCTCGGCGGAGCGTTCGGCCTTGGCCAGCCGGGCCGAGCAGGCCTTTGCCCGCAACGCCGAGACGCTGCGCGCCATGGGCATGGTGGAAAACGCCGCGCGCGCATGGGGACGCCATGTGGCGGAGGCGCTTGTCCTGCATGATCGTTCGGCCAGCGCCAACGCCGTCTTCAGCGGCGCTTCGCGGGCGCTGCGCATGATGCTGCAGCTGGCGATCCTCGGCACCGGCGCATGGCTGGTGCTCAAGGGCCAGATGACGGCCGGCATGATCTTCGCCTCCTCGCTGGTGTCGTCGCGCGCGCTGCAGCCGCTCGACCAGTTGATCGGCTCGTGGCGGCAACTCGTCGAGGCGCGGCGCGCCTGGACGCGGCTCGAGGGCACCCTTTCGGCGCAGCCGGCAGAGGCGCGCAAGCTCGTCTTGCCCGACCCGACCGGCGCGATTTCGGCGCAGGATCTTTTCTTCATCGCGCCGAATGCCACGTTCGGCGCCGAGCCGATCCTCAAGCGGTTGAGTTTTGCGATCAAGCCCGGCGAGGCGGTGGCGATCATCGGCCCGAGCGGCGCCGGCAAGTCGACACTGGCGCGGCTGCTTGTCGGGGCAGCCCAGCCGAGCGGCGGCTCGGTCAGGATCGACGGCGCGGAACTCAGGACCTGGGACGAAAACCAGCTCGGCCGGCATATCGGCTATCTGGCGCAGGAAGTGGAGCTTTTCCCCGGCTCGGTCCGCGAAAACATCGCCCGCTTCGACGCGGACGCGGACGACGCCGCAATCGTCGAGGCGGCAAAACGCGCCGCGGCGCATGAGCTGATCCTTTCGCTGCGCGACGGCTACCAGACGGTGATCGCCGGGACGCTGTCCGGCGGCGAGCGGCAGCGGATCGGGCTCGCGCGCGCCTTCTACGGCAACCCGCGCATCCTGGTGCTGGACGAGCCGAGCACGCATCTCGATGGCGCCGGCGAAGCGGCACTCGAGGCGGTGCTTGCCGCCGCGCGCGCCGCCGGCGTCACCACGATCGTGATCACGCATCGCCCTTCCATCGCCGCGGCCTGCAACCGCGTGATGGTTTTGCGCGGCGGCGTCATCGAGGCGTTCGGGCCGAGCGCGGAGGTGCTGCGCCAGCCAGGCAAGGGCACGCGGCAGAGCACGGTGGTGACCGGATCGTTCGCGCCGACCATCCGCGCCTCGCAGAGCATCCGCTAGGGGTCCTGAACGATGACGCAGAGCCTCACCTTCGACGGCCGCCCGCGCACCGACTTCCGGCGCACGGCCTTCGCCGGCTACGCGGCAATCGCATTGATGGTCGGCGGCTTCGGCTATTGGGCGGCTAAAGCACCGCTGGCCGGCGCGGTGATCACGCAAGGCACGATCGCGGCGACCGGCGGCAACATCCTGATCCAGCACCGCGAGGGCGGCATCATCAGGCAGTTGCTGGTGCATGAAGGCGACCGCGTGCGGGAAGGCCAGAACCTCATCCTGCTCGACCGGACCGCCGCGGAGGCCGATCTCAACCGCCTAACAAGGCAGTGGATCGCGCTGAAGGCCAGTGCCGCGCGGCTGGAGGCCGAGCGCGACGGCCTCGCCAGGCTGGCGCCGATCGCCGAGCCCGCGCCAGCGCCGTTCCAGCCGGAATTCGAAGACCTCATCCGCGAACAGCAGAAGGAGTTCGACGCCAGGCTTGCACGGTTCCGCTCGGAGCAGTCGATCCTGGCGCAGCGCGTCGCCATGCACCGCGAGTCGGTCAAGGGCTTGAACGCGCAGAAACTCGCCATCGAACAGCAGGCCGAGGTGGTGAAGAAGGAGCTCGGCATCAAGACCGACCTTCTCGACAAGGGCCTCACCAACCGCACCGAATATTCGCAGCTGCTGCGCTCGGAGGCCGACCTGGTCGGCCAGGCCGGCGCGCTGGAGGCGGACCTCGCCTCGGCCAACACGCAGATCGTCGAGGCGCAGGCGCAGACCGAGCGCGCGACCACGCAGCGCGTCGAGGAAGCGCTGACCAAGCTCGACGATGTACGCACCAATCTCGCCGACATCGAGGAGCGGATGCGCGCGGCGCAAGCGGTGCTGCAGCGCACGACGATCACCGCGCCGGCGGCGGGCATCGTGGTGTCGTCGACCTACAATTCGCAAGGCAGCGTGGTGTCGCCTGGCGAAAAGATCATGGAGATCCTGCCCACGTCATCCGGCCTTGTGGTGGACGCCAGGCTGCGGCCGAAGGACATCGACCAGGTGCATGTCGGCCAACAGGCGAAGCTCAGGCTCTCCGCGCTCAACGCCCGCCTGACGCCGGAAGTCCCGGCCACGGTGAGCGAGATTTCCGCCGACCGGCTGATCGACGAGGCTACTCACGAACCCTATTTCCGCGCCAGGTTGAAGATCACCGATGCCCTGCCCCAGGACATCAAGAGAGAACAGCTTTATCCCGGCACCCCGGTCGACACCTTCATCAGCACCGGCAACCGGACCTTCTTCGAGTATCTGGTACGCCCGATGATGGATTCTTTCGCAAGGGCGTTCAGGGAAAGGTAGAGTTGCGAAGCGGACGCTCGCGCGCGGCGGTATCGGCAGCGCCCAGCCTCGAGATTTGCAACGTTCAGAACCCTGTAGTTCAGGCCGGCCCGAACCAGGTGGAACGCGACGTCGTTCTCAAGAGAGATATCGGGGCTGACGGTCGATTTGCCGAAATCGGTGTAGAGATATTCAGACTTGAACGTCCAGTTCGCATCGAGCACGTATTCGGCGCCTGCTCCTATCGTCCAGCCAAGCTTGGTCTTGGACGAACTGAACAGACCGTAGTCGAAGCCGATCTGGACGTTGCCGTAGGCAAGGCCGCCGGTGCCATAGACCATAATGCGATCGACGGGCTTGTAGCCGGCGCGGACCCTGAGCGTGCCGAACCAGTCCACCTGCGTATCGATATAGGTGTTGGGCGCCGGCGCCCCCGATATCGAGAAAGCGCCCTTGATGGTCGAGCCCTGGAAGTCGGCTTCGAGGCCGTAGACCGCCTTGTCGGACTGCCAGTTATAGCCAGCCTCGACACCCCCAAGGAAGCCGCTCGCCGTGACATCGAAGCTTAAGCCGTTGCTGTCGGGAACCGGATGTTTGAACGTGCCGAAGCCGCCGCCGGCATTCACGCCGATGTAGCCGCCAGCCCAATCGAAGGAGAAAGCAACCGGCATCAATTCCTGCTGCGTGGGGGCGTAGAACTTGTAGTTCAGGCCGGCGCGAACGGTGTGAAACGCAATGTCGTTTCTGAAATTCGGAATGATCGTCGATTGGCCGAAGTCGGTGTAGAGATATTCGGTCTTGACCGTCCAGTTCGCGTTGAGCGCGTACTCGGCGCCTGCCCCTATCGTCCATCCGGCCTTGGTTTTGGACGAGCCGATGATACCGTTGAGCAAGTCGGTCCTGACGTGGCCATAGGCCAGGCCGGCGGGGCCGTAAACCAGGATGCGGTCGACAGGCGTGTAGCCGACGCGGGCCCGCAGCGTGCCGAACCAGCCGACCGTCGTGTCCGCAAGCTTGAACTGTGTGTAAAAGCCCTCCACGGCCGAGCCTTGAAAGTCGGCTTCCACACCATACACCGCCCGGCCGGACTGCCAGTTGTAGCCCGCCTGGATCCCTCCCAGGAAGCCGCCCGCGGTTTCATCGTAGCTCAGATTGAAGACCGGATGCTTGAACGTGCCGAGGCCCGCCCCGGCATTCACGCCCACATAGGCGCCGGCCCAGTACCAGGAAGCGACGGGCGCTTCCCGTGCGCCATCGACCGCGTGGGCGGCACCGGTGGCAAGGACGAGCGCGGCCGTGAAAAGAAGCTGCTTCATTGGGATGCTTGCATTGCTGGGAACGGAACGGCTGGGGCGGCTCAGAACCTGTAGTTCAGTCCCATTCGCACGGTCTGGAACTTGACGGCGCCGCCGGTCTGGTTCTGCAGAAAAGCACCGTTACCGACTGGGTCCAGGTAGTAGTGGGACTTCGAGCCGAGATCGGCGTAGAGATATTCGGCCTTGAGGCTCCAGTTGTCGGCCAAGGCGAATTCGCCGCCAGCGCCGATCGACCAGCCGGAGCGGTTTTCCGATTCGACATGCGTGCTCTGCCCGGCGAGGCCCATCTCGGTGTTGATGAAATTGGTGTAGATGGTGGTTTTGGCCCTGACCATCGCCGGGCCTGCCGTGGCGTAGATCAGCGCCCGGTCGGTCATCAAGTAACCGACGCGGGCGCGGATGGTGGCGAACCAATCGAGCTTGACATCGATTGTCTGTTCGCTTGGCGCCAAGTCGAGGACCGCCGTTCCACGCGCATTCGATTTCTGCAGGTCCGCCTCGATGCCAAGCACGATGCGGTCGACCTGCCAGTTGGCGCCGATCTGGGCGCCGCCGGTCAGCCCGTCGCTGTGTTTGCTCGCGAAATCCTCATCGCCATAGATGGGTTTGACACTGACGAAGCTGTAACCGGCATTCACGCCGACATAGAAGCCGGACCAATCATAAGTGCCCGGTTTTACGAGATCGCCGGCCAAGGCGCCCGAGGTGAATGCAATGCCTAGCAAGAACGAAACCAGGCTCCAGAAAAGTCGTGTCACTGCAGGTGCCCCCTCACCGATCGGACGGTATTTAAAACCGCGCCAAGCCCATCTTTTGGATATCATATTAGAAAGCGCTTACTACCTTACGCAGTAGCACTGCATGGACGAAATTGCCGGCCCCCCAGGCAATTGCGGACCTGTTCCCAGAAGTCAGAATTTCAAGCTCAGATCCGCCTGCACGGACTGTTCGGTACTCCCCGAGCCCAGTTGTGCGCGATAGGCAATGCCGAGCTTGGCGGACGGTGTCAGGGTCAGGTCGAGCCCGGTTTCGAGCACGGCCGCATCGCGGGCGATCGGCACGCCGGAAACCGTGAATGGCGCGCCGCCTTCAAAGGCCATGGCGAGGCTCGGCGTGGTGTCGCCAAAGGCATGACGCCAGCCGAGCGTTGCCCTGGCGGTAGCGTTGACGTCGCCCAGCGTGAAATCGGTGGAGGCATGCAGGCCGAGCGTGGTGAAGCTTGTGCCGGCCGACCCGCCCGATCCCGACAGCGCGGCAGCGCCGCCGGTTTCCGTGAAGCCATCATCGTGAAAATTGACATAAGCGAGGTTGGCGAAGGGTTCGAGCGCCAGACCGCCAGCGCGGATGCCGTACCGAGTTCGCCAAATACCTGTCCCGTGCCGGCGTGGTAGTCGTCCTTCAGGCTGTCGGCAAAGCCGGTAAAGTCGACCGACCGGTCCGTTCGGATATCGTGCCAGCTGTAGGCCGCGCCGGCGCGCAAAGCGAGATCGCCCCAGCGCGTGCCGCCATAGATACCGACATGGTAATTGTCGCTTTCGCCGGATGAGCCGCGATCGGTCACATCGAAATCGGTGCGGCTGTAACCGGCCAGGAGGCCGAGCCGCCATGTCTCGAATGCAACGCCATCCGCGCCGATGAAGAAACCGCCGGTCGAGCGGCCGAGGCGAGCTGCGTTGCCGTCGCCGTCGGCGTGGCCCCAGGAGCCGAAACCCTGCCCCCAGACCGCCAGGAGATCGGTAGTCGCGGGCACGAGATCCGGACCGTCGGACGCGTAACTCATGACCGGCAGTTCGGTCGCGCCGGCCGTATCGAAGGCCGATCGCAGCCGGTCCGTCGCCACATCCCGAACGAAGTGGCTGTCCTCAATCAGAGAGGAGACGATGGAGGCGTGGATCTCGCCCGAGAGCTGGTCGAGAGCCGATTGGACCGAGGCGGTATCGAGCTGGCTCACCGCGTTCAGCAGCGGACTCGACAGCGGCAGGCTGTCCAGGCCGCCGCCGACTGCCCTCTGGTTCGGGGTCGTGCCAATCGAACCGAAGGTCAGGTCGCTGCGCGTAACGTCGAGATAGGCAGCGCTTGCATCATAGTTCAGCGTGAAGGACAGGAACGGCGTCGACAGCGGCGCGGCCTGTGTCAGGCCGACAAAGCTCCCGGTCAAACCGCTGGTCGCGGTCAGGATGGTATAGCGGGTGCCGACGACATAGGTGCCGGGTGCGTTCAGGACCTCAACGGTGCCACCGCCGATAGTGGCTGTTCCCGAAGCGGCGATCCTGTCGCCCTGGCCGGCGGCATCGATCTCGACCTCGTAAGTCGACCCCGCCTTGAACTCGATATCGCCGACGACGTTGATCGTACCGATCGAATTGCCGGGCGCTACCGTGCCAGCCACGACCGTGCCGCCGATGGTGCCGCCGCCCTGCAGGCGGCCAGCAGCAAGAACGTCAAGCGCCCCACCAAGCGAGCCGTTGACCGCCAGCGTGCCGCCCTCCACCGTGGTGGTGCCCATGAAGCCCGCCGAGTTGCCAGTGAGGTTGGTGAAGCCGGCCAACTGGCGCACGCTGCCGTTGCCGCTCAGCGGGGCGGCGAAATCGTAGCTCGTGCTGGTGTGGTTGAACACCAGCGTGCCCGAGCCTTGGCCAAACGTCACCTGGCTCGCGCTCAGGGTGCCCGCCGCGGTCGCGGCGTCGCCGGCCGCCGCGCCGATGTTGACCGTTCCCGTCGAACCGGAAGCGGAAGCGATGGTGAGCGTTGCACCGACGTCGACCGTGGCCCCGTTGCGCACGGTCAGAGAGCCGGTGCCGGCATCTGCGACAGTAAGGGCGCCGTCGACGGTCCAGGACGAGCCGGCGCCATCGACCGTCACCGCGCCAGTGGAACCTGAACCGTAGCCGATATATCCGGTGGCGTTGCTGACCTGACCGCCGTTTTGAATGTTCAGCGTACCGGCGCCGAGGTTGCCGACATAAAGGTTGCCGGAATTGATCCAGGTTGAGCTAGCGCCATCGACCGTCGCGTTGCCGATCGAGCCGGCGTTATTTCCGATATAGCCAGACGTGTCGGTGACCTTACCCCCGCTCTGGATCGTCAGCGTACCATCGCCATTGTATCCAAGAGTTAGATCGCCCGAATTGACCCATGTTGAGTTGGCGCCGTCGACCGTCACCGTGCCGGTCACGCCGGCAAAATATCCCACTATGCTTAAAGTGTTTGTGACCTTGCCGCCGTTCCGAATGGTCAGGGTTCCGGTATCGAAAATGCCGATATTAACAATTCCAGAGTTGACCCAGGACGACCCCGCTCCATCCACCGTCACATTACCGAGGGCGCCGCCCGCGGCACTAACATAGCCATTGATGCTTGAGACGGTTCCACCATTCTGGATTATCAATGTGCCGGCGCCATAGGAGCCGACATGAAGGCTGCCGGAATTGGTCCAGCTTGAGTTGGCGCCATTGACTGTCACAGTGCCGGTCGCACCTGGAAGATAGCCGATGGTGCCATTGGCATTTGCGACCTTGCCGCCGTTTTGGATGGTCAGCGTACCGGTTCCTACATTGCCGACATTGAGATCGCCGGAATTGGTCCACGATGAGCCGTCGACGGTGACGGCGCCAGTCGAGCCGGCCTGGTTGCCGATATAGCTCGAGGCATTAGCGACCTCGCCGCCATTTAGAATGTCCAGCGTGCCGGCGCCCTGGTTACCGACGATGAGATCGCCGGAATTTGTCCAGGACGAGCCGGTGCCATCCACGGTCACGGCGCCCACGGCATCGGCGTTGATGCCGATCTGCCCTTGAGCGCTGGTGACGCTGGCCCCGTTCTGGATCTGCAAGGTGCCGTTGCCGTGCACGCCGACATAGAGGTCGCTGGAGTTGTTCCATGAGGAGCCCTGGCCATCGACCGTCGCGACACCGATCGAGCCGTTTTCGACCCCGATCAGACCTAACGTGTCACTAACGGTGCCGTCGTCCCGAATTTCCAGCGTGCCATTGCCGCTCGACCCCACATACAGGTTGTTGGTGTTACTGAACGACGAGCCGGCGCCTGTCACTGTCAGGGATCCGGTGGAACCGATGGCCGCACCGATAAAGCCGAAACTATCACTGGCCGAGGCACCGTCCTCGATGGTCAGCGTGCCGGTGCCGAAATCGCCGACATAGAAATTGCCGGAGTTGGTCCAGTCCGAGCCGGCTCCCGTCACTGTGGCGGTGCCCGTGGAACCGCTGTCGGATCCCAGGTGACTGTCGACGCTGCTCAGGGTTCCGCCGCCCTCAATTGTCAGATCGCCCATGCTTGCACTGAGTCCGTCAAAGACAACCTTGGCCTGCGCGCCGGCGGTTCCAATCACCGGCGGGTTCGGAGTGATGGTACGAATCCACACGTCGGTTGTGCCGGTCGGCGCCCCGCCGACCCAGTTCGTTCCGGTGAACCAATCGCTGGACGTGCTGCCGGTCCAATCGACAGCGAGAGCAGGATCGGAACCTGCCAAAACCAGGCCGATGGCCGCAGTCAACGATGCCGCTGCCAAGGAACCGCAAAGACCAAACAGCGGCATACGACGTTTAGGGCGGTCCCGGCTCACCGAGACGTTGCAAAGTCCCTCCCGGCAGGAGCCGATCGACAGCATGAAATGCGGCGCAACAGTTTGGCGCCCAACTTTGATCGAGTTGGTCAAGTCCCGGTCCCCAGGGTCATTCCACGGCCTGCGCCGCTTTTTGAGGCGACCTTACTGGGGCGGAATTGACCGGCAAGACGAAGGGCGTGAAATGAGACGGTGGGTCAAAAGAATGAGACGCGTCGCAAATCAGGCCTGAAAGGCGAGCTTCCATCGGCCAGGGATGCGAGTATCACACAGATTCGCGAGGCGTCCGGACGCAAAAATCCGGTCACTACACTGCCGCGGCTTCCACGCCGTGCAGCCAGCACCCGATGGTCCTGTAGGCCTGATCGCCCGACAGTTCGGTTTCGTCGGATTCCCCGCTGACGGAGGCGATCCGCAATTCCGTGGGCGACATCCCGTGAAGCTGGCGAAAGGCGCGATTGAAGGCCGACGCATTGCTGAATCCGCAGCGAGCGGCGATGGCGCCGATACGCTCCCGGCCCTGCATCGGATCGACGATCATCTGATATGCGCGAACCAGTCGGCGCCGTTGGATATACCAGGTCACCCCGCCCAATTGCTCGAACATGCGATAAAGCTTCGCGCGCGAAACGCCGAGCTGGTTGCAAAGGTATTCAGGCCCCAGCCGCTGGTCATGGAGATGTGCCTCGATCATCTGCCGGCAGGCTTCCAGGGAGGCGCCGGCGGCAGCTTGGGCGATCATGTCCCGTCCGTCGCTCGAAGCGCCCGCGAAGGCAGCAACCAACGTCGCCGTTCCGCGTGCGGCGGCATGGCTTTCCGACAAATCGAACGAGGGAGCCTGCGCGTAGAGCAGTCGCATGTGAGAGGCCAGCATCGTGTTCAGCGCACTGCCCTTCGGCAGGATCTTGCCATGGAGGGTATCGAGATTGGCGACGTGCGGCTCCAGCAAGATTCTCGGCAAAACGAGTGTCAGGCTTTTGTAGTCGGGCGACCGCAATCTGCTCCGGCGCGTCATATCGAGAACGCATATGTCGCCTGTCCCGACCTCGGACGTCCGCCCCTCAGCTTCGAGACCGAACCCGCCCTGCGTATGGACCGTGAGACTTATATGGTCGATGTTGCTGCGCGCGATCGTGCGCGCCGACCGATCCAGGGTCTCGGCCGATGAATAGCCGTCGATGATCAGGACATTGGCCAGGTTGTAGCTCGTCAACCCGGCCCTAAAGGATGCGCGCGCCGCGGCGTTTTCGGCGTCCATTTCAAACAGCGGGGCGTAACCTGAGCGCCATAGTTCGAACTCGCCTGCATTGCTGCTTCTGATCGACAGGCTCAGGCAGTTCGGCGGTCGGCGGATTTCTGGTGACGCTACGGACCCCATCGGATCGCTTGCTCCAGGCTGCGGGCGCCAGCGTGCCGAACACCTTGGTTTTTTGCAAGGCACATAATCGATGCCTAATGGCGGCGCCCTCTCCCCTGGCTGAATCGAATTTGGGCCACCGCCTGTAGACATCGCGGCGGCAATGAAACAATCTTCACTGCGGGAACATAAGCGCCTCGAAGAAGGCGCCTACCTCCGGGTGCGCATGAACAATCGCTGGACCTTGTACGATCCACGCCTGGCCTGGATGCTGGTTGCACCGGTGCTTCTGCTGCTGATCTTCTTCCTGGTGCTGCCGATCGCGGTGATGGCGGCCTATACGTTCTTCACCTTCGTCACCGCCGGCGTCGAGACCAGTGCGCTGACCACCGCCAACTGGCAGGAATTCTTCACCGACAGCTATTATTCCGGCTTCCTTCTGAAGACGCTGAGAGTCGGCGCGATCACCGCGCTGCTGTGCGGCGTGCTCGGCTATTTCCCGGCCTATTTCATCTGGGCGACGAGCTTCAGGCACAAATGGCTGCTCTTGCTCCTGCTCATCGTGCCGTTCTGGATCAGCTTCACCATCCGCACCTTTTCCTGGATCAACATCCTGGGCGAACAGGGCGTCATCAACGTCGCTCTGCTCAAGATGGGCATCATCAACGAGCCGCTGCAGATGCTCTACAACGAGGGCGCGGTGATCCTGGGACTGCTGCACTTCCTCCTGCCCTACATGATCCTCAACGTCTATGTCAGCCTCGAGGGCATCGACCGCACGCTGATCTCGGCCGCGCGCTCGATGGGCTGCACCAGCGCGCAGGCGTTCCGCGAGGTGACCTTGCCCCTCTCCCTACCGGGCCTGGCGGCGGGGCTGCTGCTCTGCTTCGTGCTGGCGGCCGGCAGCTATGTGACGCCGCAACTGCTCGGCTCGGGCCGCGACGCGCTGTTCGGCAATTTGATCTACGACACCATCATGGGCGAATTGAACTGGCCGATGGGCGCCACCTTGTCGATCGTGCTGTTCGTCGTGCTCGGCTTCTTCGCCGCAATCTACACCCGCTACATGGGCATGTCGCAGATTGTGAAGGGGTTGGCCGGATGAAGGCTGCGCACCGACCAGGGAAGGTAAATGGGCCTGGCGGCTGACCGGCTTCGTCACGCTCTGCGTCTACATCTTCATGTTCGCGCCGATCGTGGCGACCGTCATCCTGTCGTTCAACGCCTCGATGTTCGGCGGCTTCCCGATGACCGGCTTTTCGCTGCAATGGTACGCCAAGCTGATGAACAATGACGCGGTGCTGACGGCCTTCCGCACCTCGCTGTGGATCGCGCTGGTCACCGCTGTCGCCACCACCGCCATCGGCGTCGTCACGGCCTTCGCGCTGGTGCGCTTCGAGTTCCCAGGCAAGCAGGCGCTGAGCACGCTGGTGATCCTGCCGGCGCTGGTGCCGGAAACCATTCTCGGCGTCGGCCTTCTGGTGCTGATCAAGGCGATCGACCAGCCCCGCACCATGCTGCTTCTGGTGCTAGGCCACATCCTGCTTGCGGTGCCCTATGTGGTGCTGATCGCGCAGGCGCGCATGGTGGGCATAAGGCGGGTCTATGAGGAGGCGGCGCTGTCGCTCGGCGCCTCGCGCTTCTCGTCCTTTCGCGAGATCACGCTGCCGCTGCTCATCCCGGCGGTCGTCGGCGGCGCCCTGCTCGCCTTCACCATTTCGTTCGACAACACCTCGGCCAGCCTGTTCTGGCGGCCGGCAGGCGTCGAGACCATGCCCACCCAGATCCTTTCGATGCTGAAAATCTCGATCAGCCCGGAGATCAACGCGCTCGGCACCGTGATGATCCTGGTGACCGTCGGCATCCCGTTGATCGGCGGCCTGATCCTGCAGAGCCTGACGAAGTTGAAGAGACGCGGCGAACCAAAGGAGGAAGTACGATGAAACTGACGACGACCAAGCGGCTGGAACGGCTGCACGACCGGTATGCCAATGGCGATCTGAGCCGCCGCACTTTCCTGACGCTGGCGGCGGCCGCAGCCGCATCGGCGGGGCTTTCCATGCCGTGGATGGGCCGGGCGCTCGCCGCGGTCGAGGAAGTCCGCTTCGACGGCTGGGGCGGCACGGTGCAGGACGCGATCGACAAGTTTGCCTTCCAGCCCTACACGGCCAAGACCAAGATCAAGGTGGTGCAGGGCACGTTCGGCGACGAGGACGAGATCATCACCAAGATCAAGACCGCGAAGCCCGGCGACTACCAGGTCATTCATTCCTCGGGCGTCAACTACTACATCAAATACGTCAATGGCGGTCTGACCTCGGAGATCAACGAGGCCAACATTCCCAACATGGCGAATGTGCTGCAGCCGATGATCGAGCCCTTCCGCAAGCTGACGCCGAAGCTGTCGGCCGTGCCTTACGACTACGGCACCACCGGCATCGCCTACAACACCAAGGTGATCTCGCCGGAGGAAGCCAAGGAAAAGGGCGCAGCACTTCTGCTCGACAAGAAATATGCCGGCAAGCTCGGCGGCTATTCCGACATGACGACGCGTGTCTGGTACGCGGCCTTGGCCACCGGACAGGATCCCAACAACCTCAAGGACATGGACACGATCTGGGCCAAGGTGCGCGAGACGCGCGACCTCGCCAAGAAGTTCTGGAGCTCCGGCGCGGAACTTATGGACCTGCTCTCCAAGGGCGAGATCGTGGTGACCGACGCCTGGTCGGGCCGGGTCGCCGCGCTGCAGGACCAGGGCCATCCGATCGGCTATCTCGATCCGGCCGGCTCCTATGCGTGGATGGAGGACATGCTGATCCTGAAGGGCTCGCCGATGGCCGAATGCGAGGAGCTGATCAACTTCATGCTCGACCCGGCGACCTCGATCGCGGTGGCCGAGGGCCAGAGCTACCCGCCATCGCTCGACCCGACCAAGGTCAAGCTGACCGACAAGATCGCGAAGCTGCCGGCCTTCGACCCGACCGGCACGATGAAGGCGTTGACCTTCGCCGATCCGACCTACTGGGCGACCAACGAGGACGCCTGGGCCAAGCAGTGGAACAGGATCTCGAAAGGTGCCTGACGGCCAGGACACGACACTCAATCCCCGGCCGACCTCGGCCGGGGCACAAGGCGCAAGCGCGGCCGCCAGGGCGAACAGCCCGGCGGTCGAGTTCCGCAACATCGACATCGCCTATGGCAAGTTCGTCGCGGTACGCGATTTCTCTTTGTCGATCCGCAAGGGCAGCTTCGTCACGCTGCTCGGGCCGTCTGGCTGCGGCAAGACGACGATCCTGCGCTCCATCGCCGGGCTGGTCGACATTTCGGCCGGCCAGATCATGATCGGCGGCCGGCGCGTCGACGACGTGCCGATCTACAAGCGCAATATCGGGCTGGTCTTCCAGAGCTATGCGCTCTTTCCCCACAAAACCGTGTTCGACAATGTCGCCTTCGGCCTGAAATACCGCAACGTCGCCAAGCCTGAGATCAGGCGCAAGGTCGGCCAGGCGCTCGATATGGTGCGGCTGCCGGGCAGCGAGAAGAAACTGCCCTCGCAGCTGTCGGGCGGCCAGCAGCAGCGCATCGCGCTGGCGCGCGCCATCGTCTTCGAGCCGCAGGTGCTTTTGCTCGACGAGCCGCTCTCGGCGCTCGACGCCAACATGCGCGAGGAGATGCGCGTCGAGATCAAGAAGATCCAGAAGGAAACCGGCATCACCGCCATCTTCGTCACGCACGACCAGGAAGAAGCGCTGTCGATGTCGGACCGCATCGTGGTGATGAATGCCGGCTCGGCCGAGCAGATCGGCACGCCGGAAGAGGTCTATGAGCGGCCGGCCACCGCCTTCGTCGCCGACTTCCTCGGCAAGGCCAACATGCTTTCGGGCATGGTGAGCAGATCGGACGGACCGACGACAGTCAAGCTGGCCAGCGGCCAGACGGTCAATGTGCTTTCACCCAAGGCGCTGCCGCAGGGCAGCGCCGTAACCGTCGTGGTGCGGCCGCAGAAACTCGCGGTGGGTGCCAAGGCGGGCGCCAACCGGTTGCCTGGCCGGGTCGTGTCGGCCTCCTATCTCGGCGGCAGCGCCATCTACGAGGTCGACATAGGCGGCAAGACGAACATCCGCGCCAACGCCCCGATCGATGGCCGCGTTCTGCGCGAAGGCGAAGCGATCGAAGTCGGCTTCGACGCGGAAGATTGCGTCTTGCTGGACGAGGCCGGGCGGCGGATTTCCTGAAGGCCGCCACCGCCCTGTAATCAGTACGACCCTTGACGGCTATTACAGTTCATTGCTTGGAGAGAAACGCTTTGCAGGCAGGAGTGAGCTCACTGATGTGCTGTTTAAGACAGCTTAACCCCTTTGCATTGTCGACCATCTTGCACAGTCGCTGGGCATCCGCCCTGCATGGTGTTTTGTAGGCATCTTTCGCTAAAGCGACGTCGGCGACGAAAAGCGAACTAGAAGCCAGAAGCGCCAGTCCAAGCGTTTTCTGTTTGCGCATAATTTAATTCCCCTCTGAACATGAGCATAGTAACGCAGCCATATATACGCTAGCCCTGATATAATAAGAAGGCCAAGGACTTCGCGACGAAGCGCTCGTGCCGCATTGGCAAGGCACGATATTTTCAAACTGAGATACCACCAGATTCCCACGGCGATTTCGACGCCCGGTCCAACGCTCGCTCCCCCGGTCGTCGGCGACAAGTCCTCCCATTGGTGACGTGAATGATCACGCCGCAAAGAGATGGAGACGACAATGAGGAGTTTGGAGCACACCGCCTGTGAACCCAGCCGCGCGGACCTAAGCCTGATTGGCTTTGCCGGCCGTGCGCTGCGGCTTGCCTATCGTGCGATGAGAATGCGCAGCGACCGCGCCGCCATGCAGGCCATGCCCGATCATCTGCTCAAGGACTTGGGTATCGCCCGTTCGGAAATCGACCACTACACCTCGATGCGCTACGCCTCCGACGCCGACTGGATGGACATCCGCAACGCCGGATGACCTCGATGGCGGTCGTCACCACGCTTTCGACAAGCCCCCGGACTTCTCCACGCTCGGGGCTTTTGCGTTCCGGCGCATTCGGGCGTCGACATTCGTTTCAAACGATACATCCAACGCAATTTCCAACGGTAGACGTATGAAAAATTCCACGGTCGCACCCACTCTCGTTCAAACGCTCCATCGGCAAACAGAGGCCGTCACGGCAACCAAGCCGCAAACGAACCTTTGGAGATGAAGATGCAACCCAACACCAAACCTGCACGGCTTCCGCTCAATGGCGTCGACACGCCGAACCTTCTGGCGACGATCAATTTCGTCGCCGGGCAGCCGGAGCTGGCAAAATTCCAGTTCCGCGCCCACAACGAGTGGATCGAAGGCACGCACAGCAAGACCGTCATGAATGGCTTCTTCGGCGCCGGCCAGGAGCAGAAGCACGAGAAGCCGCATTATGCCGACGCCGACCATCCGGCGATCCTGTGCGGCGCCGACAATGCGCCGACCCCGGTCGAATGGCTGCTGCACGGGCTGGCGGGCTGCCTGATGGCTGGCGTCGCCAACATTGCCGCCGCGCGCGGGATCAAGCTCACCAAGGTGAAGTGCTCGGTCGACGGCGACATCGACCTGCGCGGCATCCTCGGCATTTCCGACGAGGTCCGCAACGGCTTCCAGAACATCCAGGTGTCGTTCGAGATCGAAGGCGACGCGCCGGCCGAGAAGCTGCAGCAGCTGGTCGAGCAGTCGCGCGCCCGTTCGGCCGTGTTCGACGTGCTGACCAAGGGCGTGCCGGTCACCGTCGGCATCAAGACCATCCAGTAAGCCGAAGCCGGCAGGCGATCCGGACCGATCCGGGCCGCCTGCCTCCTCCCAAACGGACTAGAGCCATGAGACGCGCGGTTGTCATCATCGGCGCGGGCCAGGCTGGCCTTGCGCTCAGCCATTGCCTCGGCCAGGCCGGTATCGACCATGCTGTGCTGGAGCGCGGCCGCATCGGCGAGCGCTGGCGCTCGCAGAGCTGGCGCTCGCTCAGGCTGCTCACGCCGAACTGGCTGAACGCCCTGCCCGGCTCGCCCTATGAGGGCGGCGATCCCGACGGCTTCATGAGCAAAGGGGCTTTCGTGGAAAGCCTGGAGCGCTACGCCTGGCAGTGGCATGCGCCCGTCGAGACCAATGTCGAGGTCACATCTGTCAAGCGGACCGGCGACGGCTTTGCCTTGCGCACCAGCGCCGGCGAGTGGTCGGCGCGCGCGGTCGTCGTCGCGACAGGACATTGCGACCGGCCGGTCATCCCTTTTTCGGCTGAGACCCTTCGTGGACCGCTCAGCATTCACGCCTCGCAATATCGCTCGCCCGGCGAGCTGCCGAGCGGCGGCGTGCTGGTCGTCGGCGCCTCATCCTCCGGCGTGCAGATCGCCGACGAGCTCGCCCGCGATGGGCGGCGCGTGGTGCTTTCGGTCGGCAAGCATACGCGCCTGCCCAGAACATGGCGCGGCCAGGATATCTTCTTCTGGCTGTGCGCAATGGGCCTGATGGCGCAGCGCCGGGAAGATCTCGCCAATTCGGAAGGCGCGCGACGCCAGCCGTCGCTGCAGCTCGCCGGCCGGCCCGACAGGGCCGATGTCGATCTCGCCACGTTGCAGGTGCTCGGCGTGGAGCTGACCGGGCGGGTGCGCGGCGTCGGCGACCGCGAGATCGCCTTCGCCGGCGACCTTGGCCAGCACATGGCCGCGGCGGAAGCGAAGCAGGCGCGCCTGCTCGGCCAGATCGACCGCTTCACGGGCGCGGCGACACCATACCGGCCCGAGCCGGTTGCGATGCCGGCGGCGTGCGCAGAACAGCTGTCGCTCACCGACGGATCGATCCGCAGCATCATCTGGGCCACCGGCTATGCGCGCTCGCTCGGCTGGCTGGAGCCGCTGGCGCTCGGCGCCGACGGCGAGCTCGCGCATCAGGGCGGCGTCACCTGCCTGCCCGGCCTCTACGCGCTCGGCTTCCGCTTCCTGCGCAAGCGCGATTCCAACTTCATCGGCGGCGTCGGCGCGGACGCCGAGGCGATCGCCGCCGAAATCTCGCGTCATCTCGACTGCAACGGCCGCAAGGCGGCCTGAGGATCACGACCACCATGGCAACCAATCCCATCTCCCTCATGGCCACCCCCAGGCGCGGCCACTACGACGCCATCATCGTCGGCGCGCGCTGCGCGGGTGCGGCGACCGCGATGCTGCTCGCCCGCGCGGGTCTCAAGGTGCTTGCGATCGACCGCAAGCCGTACGGCTCCGACACGCTGTCGACGCATGCGCTGATGCGGCCGGCCGTGTTGCAGCTTTGGCGCTGGGGCCTGCTCGAGCCGCTGCTCAAGGCCGGGACCCCGCCGATCGAGACGACGACCTTCCACTATGGCGAGGAGGAGATCGCCGTCCCGCTCGCCGCCGGTTCGGACCTTCCCGGGCTGATCGCGCCGCGGCGCACGGTGCTCGACCGCATCCTGGTCGATGCGGCGCGCAAGGCCGGCGCGGAGGTCCTGCACGAGGTGGCGGTCGGCGACCTCTTCGCCGACACGCGCGGGCGGGTGCGCGGCATCGAAATCCGCGCCGCCGGCCGCGCATCCGTGAGGGTCAGCGCCGATATCGTGGTCGGCGCCGACGGCATCGGCTCGCTGGTGGCGAAATGCGTGGACGCCCAGCCCTTGCGGCGCGGCGCGGTATCGGCCGCCCATGTCTATGGCTATGCGCCGGTCGAGCCGGGCGCCGGCTATCACTGGTATTTCCGCGACGGGATCGCCGGCTCGTTCATCCCGACCAATGACGGCCTCGCCTGCATCGTCGCCTCGGTGCCGACGAGCCTGTTCGACCAGCGCTTCCGCCTCGGCCACGCCCGCGCCCGCATGGACGTGCTCGAAGCGCTTTCGCCGGCGCTGGCAGCACAAGCGGCCCAGGCGCCGAAGGATGCCCGCCTGCAGGCGTTCCGGGGCGTGCCGGGCTATATCCGTCAGGCGCACGGCCCCGGATGGGCGCTGGTGGGTGACGCCGGCTTCTTCCGCGACCCGATCACCTCGCACGGCATTTCCGATGCGCTGCGCGACGCCGAGAGCCTCGCGCGCGCCATCCTCAACGGGTCCGCCGCGGCATTCGCGATCTGGCAGCGGCAGCGCGACATGATCGCCAACCAGATCCTGGACACCACGGACGCCGTCGCGGGCTTCGACTGGACGCTCGACGATATCGGCGAGCGGCATCGCCGCTTCAGCGCCGTGCTGAAGGCCGAGGTGCAGGCGCTGGCCGGGCAGTCCATGCCGGCCTGCCGTGCCCCTTCCCCTGCATCGCGGCCGACGGCCCACCGGGCGCCGGCCAACCAGGACGAGCCGCCGGCCTCGGCCGGCTCGAACCTCAATCGCAACCGAACCGGAGCAAGACCATGACTGTGCATGTGATGAAGGACGGGTGGGTCGGTGTCATCAAAGGGCGACCACAATTGGGCGCTTTCGCCGAGCGCTCGCGGCGCACGCAGCCTCAGGATATCGACGCCTTCGCCGAGATGACCGGCGACCGCAATCCGCTGCATTACGACAAGGCGCTGGCCGAGGCTTCGGTGTTCGGCAAGCTCATCGTGCAGGGCGGCGTCACCTCAGGCATCCTGAACGCGGTGGTGGCGGAGGATCTTCCCGGCCCCGGCTCGGTGTTCCTCGAAGTCTCGTGGAAATTCGTCAAGGCGGTCGGCGTCGGCGAATTGATCACCGGCCGCGTCGAGGTCAAGGACGTGCGCGTCGACAAGCCGATCACAAAGCTGGAGACATCGGTGCGCAACGAAGCCGGCGAGCTTTGCCTCACCGGCACCGCCACGGTGTTCACCGTGCCATTGGCCGGGGGCTGAGAGCTTCTGGACCGCTTGGCTACGCGCCCGCCGTCTCGGCGATGAAGGCGCGGACGTGGTCGATGAACTCCTCGAAGGCGGGCTCGCCTTCGAGGAGGATGTGGTTCTGGCTCTCGAGCTCGATGAAGCGCGCGCCGGGAATGCCGGCGGCCATGGTGCGCCCGGATTCGACGGGAGCGACGTTGTCGTCCCGCGCGTGCAGCACCAGCGTCGGCACGCGCACCTTCTCCAGCAAGTCGCTGACATCGATCACGGAAAAGGCGCTCTGCAGGCGCCAGGCATCGTCAGGCGAGACGGTGCGCAGCATCAGATCGTCCATCCAGGCGAAATGCTCGTGCGTGGCGCCGGGGATGAACATGGAGCAGAACGCCTGGCGGAACATCGGGTTCGGCTTGCCCCAGCTCTCGCGCATCAGCGTCGCGGCGGCCTCGCGCGTCGCGATCTCGCCCGCGTCGCCACGCGCCCGCCAGCCTTTGACGTAGCCGCCATAAAGGATCATGCCCGAGACGCGCTCGGGATGCCGGATGGCGTAGGCGATCGAAACCGCGCAGCTCTGCGACAGGCCGAGCAAGGTGAAGCGGTCGAGCCCCGTTGCCTCGACCACGCATTCGAGGTCCGACAGCATGGTCTCGAACGAGATATCGACGACATGCCTTTGCGACAGGCCGTTGCAGCGCTCGTCATAGCGCACCAGCCGGTTCCGGCGCGACAGTTCCCGCATCCAGTGACGCCAGATCGGGCTGTCCCAGTCGAAGGTGAGATGCGACATCCAGTGCGCGGCGCGCAGGATCGCAGGGCCGCTGCCGGTGCTGGCATGGGCGAGCCTGGTGCCGTCGAGAGCACGGCAGAATTGCACGGCGCGGCCGGGATCCTGCGATGACGCGGATTTCAACGGGGCTTGCGGCCGCCGGGCGGAACCGGACTGCGATGCGCGACCCGTGGCTTGAGCAGCGGCCGACCGGACCCTGTCCTCCAGCGCCTCGGTCTCGGCGGCGAGCCTCGTATCGTCGGGCACGAGGCTGCGCAGGCGCTGGGCAAAGGGCAGCGCCCGCCGCGGCTGGTCCGCCAGGCGCTCGACCAGCTCGCGCAGGATGCCGAGCTCGGCGATCTCCACCTCGCTGGCGATGGCCTGCCGCCAGGCTTCATAGTCGAAGCAGCGCTCGAGCGAGAGGTCGGCAAGAAAGCCGCCACGGATCGAGGCCAGGACGGCTTCGAGCTCCTCGGTCGAGCGGGAGGAAAGGTCGGCCTTCACCAGCGGCGCCAGCCGCGCGTAATCCGTCGCGACATTGAGCGCGACGGCATTGCGATCGGCGGCAAGGGCTGTTTCAACGCCGCCCAGGACCTGGCGGATCTTGGACAGGCTCCAGCGCAAGGCACCGCGCGGATCGTCGGGGATGTCCCAGAATATCTCGCACAACCGCTCGCGCTGGTGCTGCCTGGCGGTGACGGCAAGGTAGGCGAGCAGCGCACGCGTCTTGCGCGACGGCGGCAGGTCAAGCGGCTGGCCGTCGCGCATCACCTGAAAATCGCCAAGCACGCGCAGTTCCAGCATGTGCTGATCGCCGTTCATGCGTCCACGCGCTTGTCGATCGCCATGATCCCCTTTCGGCCTTGGCCGGCGCCGCCAAAGGCAGCCGCTCGCCATAGCAAAATCGGCTAATTTAGGGAAGCGTGGTCCGGACGGCTCACGGCCCGAGGACCCAAATCGACTTGGCGGCGCTGACGGCCGATCGACGCTATTTGCCGTTCCCTCACGCCTTTGCCGCAAGCGCCCTCGGCTTGATGACCGTCGCCAACACGACCCCGACTACGATGAAGGCAGCGCCGAGCAGATCGTAGTCGTGCAGGCTCTCGCCGAGCAGCAGATAGGCAAGCACGGCGACGAACAGCGTCTGCAGGTAGAGCAGCATGCTTGCCCGGCTTGCGCCCAGCGCCTCCACGCTTTTGTTGTAGAGATAATACATCAGCGCCCCGCCGGGCCCCGCCAGATAGGCGAGCGCGAGCAGGCCATTGCCGTTCAGGGCAGAGCGCTCGTCGTTGAAGATTTCCCACAGGTGGAACGGCAGCGCGACCAGCGCGCCGGCGCCGAGCAGAAGCACGACCAGCGGCAAGAGCTCGAGGCCGAACTTGGAGCGGCGCAGCAGCACCGTATAGAGTGCCCAGCAGAAGGCGCTGCCGACGATCCACAATTCGCCGATGTTGAACCGCAGTTGCACCAGCGCATCCAGCTTGCCATGCGCGACGATCACCAGCATGCCGGCAAGTGCCGCAACCGCGCCGAGCGACTTCCAGAGTCCGAGCGGCTCGCCAAGCACCAAGCGCGCCAGCACCATGGTCATGATCGGCGACATCGCCATGATGATGCCGGCCGTGGTGGCGTCGGTGTCGTTCAGGCCATGGTAGATCATGCCCTGGCAGAGCGTGAGGCCGATCGCCCCCACGGCGACGATCTCCAGCGGCCGCGAGCGCAGCAGCGCCAGCATCGCGCCGTGATGGCGGTGCACGATCGGCAAAAGGATGGCGCAGGCCAGCAAGAGCCGCCAGAAGCACAGCCCCCAGGGCGGCATTTCCGGCGCCACCCATTTGGCGGCGATATAGACGCCGGCCGAGAGCAGCCAGCACAGTACGGCGGTGGGATAGCCGCCCAGGGATGATACCGCGGCGATGGCCGGTGGTTCCGGCTGATGGACTATCGGTATCGCCTGCATCGCATGCCCCCCGTTCAATGAACGTCAGCCCAGACGTAGCCGGTAGTCTACCTCATCCCGCGGGGTGTTACATATGGCTCCGACAAAGCCGTCCGGCAGAGATCAATGCGGCGTGTCGCTGGCCATATGCAGGTGCTCCCAGGCCGAGCCGACGCGACCATGGAACTGTGATGCAAATCGTTCGGCTTCGATGTCTTCAAGGCCGTCGTCGACAAGGGCCTCGATGCTCCGCCGCAGCAAGGCGAGCTGCATCTGCCGCGCATGCCTTGCGTCGGCTTCACGCATGATGGCCGTGACGTGATAGGCCACGACCGGCTGGCCAAGGCAGGACAGAAGCGCGCTCGACCCGGCTGTCGCCGCAGTGACCGCTTCCTCGATGTTCATTCCGGCGCTCCCTCATCTAAGATGCTGGGCGCCTCCCCGGCAGACGGCGACGGTATCCGCCGCTCTTTTCTATTTTTTGGCAGTCGCGAGATCATCGCCCGCGGCCAAAATCAGTATCCTCCAGAACCCTAGTAAAGGCGATCGGATAGTTATGATGGTTAACGGCAAAGCTCGTATCTTAGGCATCCGGCTTGGCCTGAAACGTATCGGTCAGTGACCCGGGATGTTTCGCCCGGCCGATGGCGCGAGGCTTTGCGAACCAGGGACCGAAACCGGCGCGCCGTGAAGCACCCAGTCCGCCGCGATTTGCCCTATCACCGGGGCGAGCTGTATGCCGTAGCCGCCGGCGCCGGCAGCGGTGATCAATGTCGGCTCCGAAAGATCTATCGGCCCGACGAAGGGGCGATGGTCGGCTGTCACGGGATAAAGGCCCGCCCAGCCCCGGCCGAGCCGCGCGCCAGGCAGATCGGGCACGCGCTCCAGAAGCAGCTCGGCCAGGTCGACCTTCGACTGCTCCTCGCACTGGTCGTTGTAGTTGTCGGGATCCTCAGGCGCGATCGACTTCACCTTGTGGATCTCGGCGATCAGCTCGCCCGGCTTTTCGTGGCGGAAGTTGAGCCCGCTGCCTTCGCCGTTCACGAGGTCCATGACCATCGGCATGGTGTAGCCGAGCGGCTCGTCGAGATGGATGACGACGGCTTCGTGGCGCTCGGGCCAGATGTGCAGACGCTGGCCGAAAAGCGCGGCCACCTGCGGCGCCCAGGCGCCGCCCGCATTGACCACGGCATCGCAGGCGATCAGTCTTGGCCTGCCATCAATCGGGTCGCCGCTGGTTTCCAGCGTATAGCCGCCCGGGCGTCGTTGCACGCCGAGCAGCTTGCGGTACTGGCGGATCTCGCCGCCCTTGGCGCGGACGATGCCGGCCAGGAAATTGCACATCTCGTGCGGGTCGAGGAAGCCGTTGTCGGGCCCGAACAACCCGCCTTCGAGCCCGTCAGGATTGATGTGCGGCACGAGGTTCCTGAGTTCGGTGGCGCGGAGCAGGCGCGACCTCAGCCCCGCTTCGCCCTGGATCTCGACCGATCTCGCGAACAGCTCCATCTGGGCGGGCGTGCGCGCCAGACGCAGATAGCCGATATGGTTGAAGCGAAGCCCCTCGCCCTCCCATTGGCCGAACCGACGCAGCGAATGGACGCGCAGCATGATCTCGAACGGGTCGGTCAATTGCGATCCGACGACGCCGACCGACCGGCCGCTCGACCCAGAAGCGATCGACTGGGCTTCGAGCACCGTGACGCGCGCGCCCTGCTCGACAAGGTCGAGCGCCGTGCACATGCCGAGCGTGCCCGCGCCGATCACCGCGACATGAGGAGCAACCGTCATCTGTGGCCCGCCTGCTTTCACGACTGCGCGGCGACGTCGCCCAAGGTTTCGTCGATCGCTTGAAGAATGGCGCCGGCATCCGCTTCGGTCATCGGCGTCGACAGCGCGAACAGGCCGTAGCTGGCGGAGAGCACGCCACGGCCAAGCAGGCCCTTGTGGAAGGCGTCGAATTTTTTCCGCTCAGCCTGGCCGGGATAGATGGAGCGGTAATCCGTGACCGGATGCGACGTGAAATGAATCTTGAACAGCGAGCCCAGGCCGACGCATTGGCCGGCAAGCTCATACTTTTCAAACGAGGCGGTGACCCCTTCGCGCAGAAATGCGCCCAACCGGTCGAGATGGGCAAAGCTTTCCCTGGTCAGCGCCCGCATCGAGGCAAGGCCGGCGCGCATGGTGACCGGATTGGCGGTAAAGGTGCCGCCATGCGGAAGCGCTGGTTTGCCGGCGGTCGGATCGAACACCGCCATGACATCGGCGCGCCCGCCCACGGCGCCGACAGGAAAACCGCCGCCGATGATTTTTCCGAGCGCCGTCAGGTCGGGCTCGATGCCCCACAGCCCTTGCGCGCCCGACCATCCAAGGCGAAACGAGATGACCTCGTCGAAGATGACCAGCGCGCCCGCTTCGTGGGCGATCTCCACCATGGCGTGAAGGTAGTCCCGGCGCGCCGGGATCAATCCCGCGCGGTTGGGCATCGGGTCGATCAGCACCGCCGCGATGCCGTCGCCCCCGGCGGCGAAGACGGCGCGCAGCGCCTCGCTGTCGTTGAAGGGCACGGCGATCACGTCGTCCAGCACGCCGCGCGGCGTGCCCCTGGCATAGGGCGTGGACCTCGGCAGGTCGCCCCAGTTGGCGGGCGACGAGTCGAGGCTGACCTCGGCGAAATCGTAGGAGCCGTGATAGGCGCCCTCGATCTTGACGATCTTCGGCCGTCCGGTGAAGGCGCGTGCGGCCTTGATCGCCATCATCACGCCTTCGGTGCCGGAATTGGTGAAGCGGACCTGGTCGACCGAGGGCAGCCGCTCGACCAGGAGCTCGGCAAGCTCGATCTCGCTCAGCGTCGGGGCGCCGAAAGCGGTGCCGGAGGGCAGTTGCTTGGCCACGGCCGCAGTGACATCGGGATGCGCGTAGCCGTGGATCATCGAGGTGAAATTGTTGATGCAGTCGTAATAGGAATTGCCGTCGACATCCCAGACCGTGCAGCCCTCGCCGCGCGCGGCGTAGATCGGAAACGGATCGACGAAGACCGTGGTGCGCGTGTTGCCGCCCGGCATCACCTTCCTGGCGCGCTCGAACAGGGTTTTCGATCCGGGCATGGCGTCGGGATAATGCGGCATGGCTCTCCGAAGGCGAATTCGACTTGTTGAAACGGCGGCGCAACCGCCGCTCGTCACGAAGCTACGGTTCGTTTCCGCGCCGGCGCAATCGGCCAGGCCGGGCATGCGACCCGACCAGGGGCATCCCGATCATTTCGCGGCGGCCGCAGCCGCGCGGTTCGGGTGCCTGAGATTGGTCGGCGTGATGCCGGTCTGCTGGCGGAAGACGCGGCTGAAATGGCCGGCATTGGCAAAGCCGCAGCGATAGGCGATCTCGCCGATCGCCAAGTCGCTGCCTTCCAGAAGCGACCTGGCGTAATGAACCCGCAGCGCCAGATAGGCGGCCATCGGGCCGATGCCGAGCTCGGCGCCGAACAGGCGCTCGAGCTGGCGGCGCGAGCAGTTCTGCCTGGCGGCGATCTCGGCCACGGGGATCGGCTCTTGCAGATTGCTTTCCATCAGGAGCAGCGCCCGCTTCACCGCGCGGCTCGCGGCGGCGGGGAAAAGGTCGCCGACCGGCTGCACGTCGCGGCTGGAGCGGATACGGTCGAGCACCAGGATTTTCGCCGCCTTCTCCGCCGCCTTCTGGCCGATGAATTGCGCGACGAAATAGCCGGCGAGGTCGGCCGCTCCGGTGCCGCCGGCGCAGGTGGCGCGGCCGCGGTCGACGGAATAGAGGCTGTCGGCATGGGCGTTCACATCGGGGAACTCGGCGCGAAAATCCTTGATGTGGAACCAGCTGACCGCGGCGCTGTAGCCGTCGAGCAGGCCATAGCGCGCCAGCACGAAGCTGCCGGTGCAGAGGGCGGTGAGCGGCACGCCTTTCGCGGCGGCGCGCAGCAGGAACGCTTCCTTTTCCGAACTCAGCTTGCGGCTGGTGTCGAGCAGTCCGCCGACCACCACTACATTGTCGAAATCCTCCGGATTGCCCATCGCCCTGGTCGGCAGCAATTCGACGCCACAGCTGGCGCGGATCGGCAGGCCGCGCTCGCCGACGATCTCCCAGTCGAACTCGATCCTGCGGCTGCGGTCGCCCTCGTCGCCGGCCAGCCTCAGCGTATCGATGAACAGCGACAGCGGCGACAAGGTGAAATCGCGCACCAAAAGAAATGCGAACTTCTTGGCCATTCGCGAGCCGACCTCTCATTCGAGCCAGGCGCCATCCTGGACCGCCAGCCGCGACGTTTATCAACCGGCGAGCGGACTGGATAGCGCGTGGCCTTGAATAGCGGTTTGGACCGTTGCATGATTCCTCGCGCGCGCTTTCGGCGACCGCCGGGCGTCGCAATCTGGCACGGCGCCGTCATCGCCGGACCTTCATCGAAAACCGCGGAGCCATCGGGCGATGACGACCATCCATCAGTTCGCTGTGTCGGAAGGGCAGGAATGGGTGCTGCCGGTCGATGACGAGACCTACGAGGAGTTCTTCGGCCTCGACGGACGCTCGCTGGAGGGCTGGCAGCCGCCGGTGATGCGGCGCGTCGAGGAAGGCGAGCGGCTCTATTCCGATTTTCCATGGCTGGGCGAGCACGCGCCGCTTTTGCGCCAGCCGGCCGTCGGCGCGCTGGCGGCGGCGCTGCGGCCCTATGGCGAGCTCGTCGCGCTGCGCGGCGAGAAGGTCTGGCTGCTCAACGTCACCAATGTGATCGACGCGCTGGACGAGGCGCGCTCGCAGATCGTGCGGTTCGAGGACGGCGACATATTGGCGATCGAGCGCTACGCCTTCGACGCGGAAAGGATCGGGACGGCGGAAGTGTTCAAGCTGCCGATGCGGGCCTCCCCGGTCTTCGTCAATGAGGTGTTCGTCGAACGGGTCCGCAAGGCCGGGTTGCGCAATGTGTCGTTCGAGGCGGTATGGACATCGGGAACGGCAATCGCTTGACGAATAACAGTTATTCCAATCATTGAGGTGGCGTCGTCCCTCATCCGCCTGCCCGCACCTTCTCCAGGGCAACCGCATGGGTGGTTCCCCCGCTCCGTCGCTGCTCCGCAGCGCCGAGACGGAGTGGGGGAACCCCCTAGGCGATTTGCCGCATCCGCTGTGCCGCCGCCCCTGGCCCGCCCGCTGGGCGCATCTGGAGCATCGCTCTGGCCCAACCCGGACATGCACGAACGGGATGGCCATTATAACCAGACGCTTTATAACGGTCGCTGACATAGCGACGACCAAGGGGAGACGATGCGTTACATACGTCCGCTTTCAATCGAAGATGCCGTTGGCGAACTCGCCAAGGCGGTAGGACCGGCCGCGATCCTGGCCGGGGGCAGTGACCTTTTGGTGAGGATGAAGGGCGGCTTCATCGAGCCCGAGCTGATCGTCGACATCAAGGCAATCGGCGGCTTGGCCGACGTCACCGAAACGGCCGACGGGTTTCGGATCGGCGCCGCGGTGCCCTGCGCAGTGCTGGGCGAGAACAAGGCGCTGCGCAAGGCATGGCCGGGCGTGGTCGAGGCGGCCAATCTGATCGGCTCCAAGCAGGTGCAGGGCCGCTGCACCATCACCGGCAATCTGTGCAATGCCTCGCCCGCCGCCGACAGCGTGCCGGCGCTGGTGGCGGCCGCGGCACAAGCGGTGGTCGCCGGGCCTTCGGGCAAGCGCACGATTGCCGTGGAGAGCGTGCCGACGGGACCCGGCCGCACGTCGCTCGCCAAGGGCGAGATCATCGAGGCGATCCTGCTCGACAAGCGGCCTGACCATGCGGGCGACGCCTATCTGCGCTTCATTCCGCGCACCGAGATGGACATCGCGGTGGTGAGCGCCGGCGTCAACCTGACGCTGGACGATCACGGCGCGATCAAGACCGCCCGCGTGGCGCTGGGCGCCGCCGCCCCCACGGTGCTTCTGGTCGAGGAAGCGGGCCAGGTGCTGATCGGCTCGAAGCTCGACGAAGCTACGCTGGAGCGGTTGGCCAAGATCTGCTCCGGCGCCTGCCGTCCCATCGACGACAAGCGCGGCACCATCGAATTCAGACGGAAAGTCGCGGGCGTGCTGGCGCAAAGGGCCGCCGCTATCGCCTACAAGCGTGCGGGAGGCAAATAATGGCCGGTGTAGCTGTATCAACCACGATCAACGGCGACGCCGTCGAATATCTCTGCCAGCCCGACGAGACGCTGCTGGACGTGCTGCGTGACCGGCTGGGCCTGACCGGCGCCAAGGAAGGCTGCGGCACCGGCGACTGCGGCGCCTGCAGCGTCATCGTCGACGGCCGCCTGGTCTGCTCCTGCCTGGTGCTGGGCGCGGAAGCCGAGGGCCGCAAGGTCGAGACCATCGAAGGCATGGCGCATGGCGACCAGTTGCACCCGCTGCAGCAGAAATTCCTGGAGCACGCGGCCTTGCAATGCGGCATCTGCACGCCAGGTTTCCTGATTGCGGCCAAGGATCTGCTGGAGAAGAACCCCTCGCCCACCGAGGAGGAAATCCGCTTCGGGCTGGCTGGGAACCTGTGCCGCTGCACCGGCTATGACAAGATCGTGCGCGCCGTCCAGGACGCGGCGGAAGTGATGAAGGGAGCGTAATCCATGAATTTCGATCCGCGCTACTCCGGACGCAATTTCTCCTCGGTCGGCACACGGCCGATCCGCCCCGACGGCATCGACAAGGTGACCGGACGCGCCCGCTACGGCGCCGACTTCAACATGGCCGGACAGCTGGTCGGCCGGGTGCTGCGCAGCCCGCACGCGCACGCCATCATCAAGAAGATCGACACGTCCAAGGCGGAAAAGCTCGCCGGCGTGAAGGCGGTGATCACGGCGAAGGACCTGCCCGACCTCACCGACGGCGACGCCGCCATGTACGACATCCTCGACAATTCGATGGCGCGCAAGAAGGCGCTCTATGACGGCCACGCGGTGGCCGCGGTGGCGGCGATCGACGCCCGCATCGCCCGCCAGGCGCTGAAGCTGATCGAGGTCGACTATGAGGTGCTGCCGCATGTGACCGATGTCGACGAGGCGGCGCAGCACCATGCGCCGCTGATCAACGACCAGATCTTCACCGAGGGGCTGGAGGAAAAGCCGGCGAAACCCTCCAACGTCACCAAGCGCACGCAGTTCGGCCATGGCGATGTGCACAAGGGCTTTGCCCAGGCCGATTTCGTCGTCGAGCGCTCGTTCAAGACCGAGCAGACGCACCAGGGCTATATCGAGCCGCATGCCTGCGTGGCGAGCGTCAACCCGGACGGCACGGCGGATCTGTGGGTCTGCACGCAGGGCCATTTCGTCTACCGCCAGCACTGCGCGCAATTGCTTGGGCTCGAAGCCTCGAAGCTGCGCGTCACCTCGTCGGAGATCGGCGGCGGCTTTGGCGGCAAGACCCATGTCTGGGCCGAGCCGGTGGCGCTTGCCCTCTCGCGCAAGGCCGGCCGTCCGGTAAAACTGGTGATGACCCGCGACGAGGTTTTTCGCGCCTCGGGCCCGACCAGCGCCACCTCGATCGACGTCAAGATCGGCGCCAGGAAGGACGGAACCATCACCGCGGCGGAAGCGACGCTGCGCTATAGCTGCGGCCCCTATGCCGGCTCCTGGGCCGAGATCGGCGCCATGACGGCGTTCGCCTGCTACAAGCTCGAAAACGTCAAGACCGTCGGCTACGAGGTGCTGGTCAACCGGCCGAAGACGGCGGCCTATCGCGCGCCGTCGGCGCCGATGGCGGCCTTCGCGGTGGAAAGCTCGATCGACGAGCTTGCCCGCGAGATCGGCATGGACGCGGTGGACTTCCGCATCAAGAACGCCGCGCAGGAAGGCACCCGCGCCTCCTACGGCCCGGTCTACGGGCCGATCGGCATCGGGCCGACGCTGGAGGCGGTGAAGAAGCATCCGCACATGAAGGCGCCGCTGAAAGCCAACCAGGGGCGCGGCATGGCCTGCGGCTTCTGGTTCAATTTCGGCGGCCAGACCTGTACGGACCTGAACATCGGCATGGACGGCTCGGTGTCGCTGGCCGTGGGCACGGTTGATGTCGGCGGTTCCCGCGCCTCGCTGTCGCTGGTGGCGGCGGAGGAGCTCGGCATCGACTACAGCAACGTCAAGGCGATCGTCGCCGACACGTCTTCGCTGGGCTACAACGACATGACCGACGGCAGCCGCGGCACCTTCTCCTCCTCGATGGCGACGATCTCGGCCGCCCGCAACGCTATTCTGATCCTGCGCGATCGCGCCGCGAAGATGTGGGATATCCCGGTCGAGGACGTGGTCTGGGAAAAGGGCCACGCCATCGCCAAGGGCGAGAAATACGGCAACCTGTCGCCGCTGTCGCTGAAGGACATCGCGGCCAAGTCGGGCACGACCGGCGGGCCGATCGCCGGCCATAGCGAGCTCGTCGCCGACGGCGCGGGCGTCTCCTTCGCCACCCATATCTGCGACATCGAGGTCGACCCGGAGACGGGTGCTGCCAGGGTGATCCGCTACACGGTGGTGCAGGATGCCGGCAAGGCGGTGCACCCGACCTATGTCGAGGGCCAGTACCAGGGCGGTGCCGCGCAAGGCATCGGCTGGGCGCTCAACGAGGAGTATATCTACGGCAAGGACGGGCGGCTGCAGAATGCGGGCTTCCTCGACTACCGCATCCCTGTCTGCTCCGACCTGCCGATGATCGACACGCAGATCCTGGAAATCCCCAACCCCAACCACCCCTATGGCGTGCGCGGCGTGGGCGAAACCTCGATCGTGCCGCCGCTGGCGGCGATCGCCAACGCGGTGTCGAATGCGGTCGGCGTGCGCATGACCCACATCCCGATGTCGCCGCCAAGGATTCTGGCCGCGCTGGAGGCGGAGCGGGAAGGCTGAGAGCATCCAAGCTTGGGTAAGGTGCGTTGAGATTCAGGTCAGGCCGAGCCGAGAATGATGGCTTCCGAGAACCGGAGCGGAGCGTACTTGAAGTACGTGAGCACCGGAAGCGCAGGAAGCCGTCGTTCGCAGGCCGGCCTCACCTGAATATCGACGCACCTTGAGACGATAATGGTCGCCGTCACCCTCTGGGGCTCGCTCAGCGCCGTCGCCGGCGGCAAGGCCCAGCACGAGATCGAGGCCAAGGACATCAGGGAACTGTTCCGCAAGCTGGCGGAACAGTATCCCGGGATTGAGCCATGGATTGATCGCGGGATCGCCGTGGCGATCGATGGGGTGATTTATCGCGATACGTGGGGGAAGGAGTTGCCGGAGGGGGCGGAGATATTTCTGCTGCCGAGGCTGGCTGGGGGGTGAGAGGCGAGAAAAGGCTCACCAGCTTCCAAGTCCAAGACTTCACTTGACGCTGGAGTGCCCTTATACCGATTTGGCCGCTCACGGCAGTGAATCGACCAACTTCGAGGCCATTTTGCAGACTCTTGAATTCTATCTTGCCGACGGCATCCAGCGTGATCGCGAAGACATTCTTGCGATCGAGCGAGCACTGCTGGAAACCTGCGATACGATCACCGCAACTTTCGACGCAGAGAGAAAAAACTGGCCCTACGAAATTCGTGTCGCCGAGTCAGCGAAAGGTGTCGACTCACATAGCACTGCCACGATGATGATCCGCGCGATCGACCTTCTCGGCGGATTGGGACAGAAAGGCACAAGTCGACCTGCATATCCATTCAAAATAAATGCGGACGATTTGGAAAAGTTAGTACTTTCTCGGACCAATGCCTTTAAGGCTTTAGCTGATAGTTTGAGAAATGACCGAGAGCAACAGGAGGATCGCAAGGTCCCTATTATTACACGGTCAGGAACCTATGGCAGAAACGATCCACTTACCCTGTCTTTCCTTGCTGAGGTCCTTTTGGCGTCGGATGACGCTGCTGACTTGATAGATGACGCTCGCCTTATAGCAAAACAACTTACAGATATCGACCCAACAACCAGTTTCTCAACGTTCTTCAATTTTGGTGATGAAGGCTCAGCTTCGAAACCGGTGACCAACGCGTTCGTCCCTTTGCTCGTCGTACGTGCTGCCCAAGCATTGCGACATCAGTTCGGAAGCGCTGTGTCCTATCTCCGATATTTTGAAAGTACGCTGCATGACCAGCTTTCCTATTCAGGCATTCCGGACAGTCGGTTTGATCCAGCCGAACTAATCTTTTCTCTGGAAGGGATGCTTCGGCTTTCTGATCAGGCAATTGACGTGCGACTATTCGATCGCGTGCTTGAAGTCCTTGAGCAAGCGCAACAAACGAGTGCGCATTGGCGACCGAGCAAGCCCTTCCTCCGCACCGAAAGGGGATTGGTGCTTTTCCCAATTAGTGTGGAGGCCGCCAACTCGCTCTTATGGTGCTGCGAGTCGCTTGACGATGAGAGATTCCATGGTCGCTCTGAACGGTATGTCTTGTTGTTTCGCCGTTTCTGGAATTGGCTTGCAGCGCGTCGTGTATCACTCCCGTCTGCTACACAGCGAGTGTCGGGCTGGCATTCAGACCATGTCGCTGATCCAGACTCGATCCAGTTGTGGGACACCGCCCAAGTAGTAGGGTTTCTCCTTGGTTACCGCCGCAGCCTCCACAATCATATCGCCCGCACCACGCTGCGCCTCTCCCGATTCAATGTCCGAAAACCCAAAGCTGGCAGTCAGTCATGGAGCATCCACACTCGGGATAGTCAGCATTCGTTGGGTACCGTTTCGAGCGGGCTGAAAAAGGACGAAGCCCGACTAAGAGAAACCTTCGAGCCAGTCACATCGTTGGGCCCATACTTTGAGACCTATCGAAAAATCGAAGAAGAATTTCTGGTGCCGTGGCTTGAGCAAAATCCTCGAAGCTATTCCATGTTGCTTTACGGCCCGCCCGGCACTGGAAAGACCACTGTTGCAGAAAACCTTGCAGACGCGCTCGGCTTTTCATTAATTACAATCACCGTCAGCGATTTCCTAGCGGGCGGGGGTGGCGAGGTAGAAGCGCGTGCGAAGATGATGTTCGATGTGCTTCAAGCGCAAGCGAATGTCGTGATCCTCTTTGACGAGATAGACGAGTTGGTCCTGGATCGAAGCTCAAAGCGTCACGGGCAGCAAGACACCGTGTTCAAATTTATGACGCCCGGGATGCTGACCAAACTAAACGACTTGCGCCGTGCGAAGCGTAGCATTTTCATCATGGCTACAAATTATGCCTACCGTATTGATCCGGCGATCCGCAGGACCGGTCGCATCGACGAAAACTATCTGCTTCTCCCGCCCGATTCCGAATCAAGGCAGAGGATGATCAAACAATTTCTCCTAAGCGCAGTGAGGGAAAAAGCGATACCCAAGGATCATGACTTGGACCCTGCACAGCTCGATGGTCAAAAATGGGAGGCGTTAACGAAAGCCTCGTTCTTCTTGGGTTACAAGGACATAGAGGCAGCGGTTTCGCGGGTCATCCACCAAAAAAAAGACAAGGGTACCAGAGCCGAACTCGAACGCGAATTGCTGGGATGGGGGCGGACCACTACGCTTCGCCTTTACAACGGTGCGTTCCACGAAACGGACGATCGAGATGCAATCGAACGAGAATTCTTCCCTCTAGTGGAAATGGCCACGCGAGAAGGCGGACTGCTACATGGAAACCCGGCACTGGACATCAGCGAGATGCTCAAGGTTGATCAAAAGACCAACAAGGCCCCGTTCACCAGCGAAGAAGAGATGAACGATCTTGCTTTAAAGTTCGTGAAAGAGCGCAGCCCGGACTACGATCGAGAATGACATCCTTACACCCACAGCCTCTGACCGCGATCCGACAGGTGTGGCTTTCGGCGTTTGGGTCACGCAAGGTCACATATCTCAGCGGCCCGATCACAACCGGCCCGCGGTTCATCGACTGGTGGGACAGGACCGGGCATAGTCTTGATTCGACTTCTGAATTGTATCGAAGTGCGCTTCTTAGAGAAGTAGTCGGCCCGAATGAAGACGAACTCAGACTTACAGCCGAGTTGCTTCGAGCAAGGGACTCAAATCCGATAGTCGAGCCTGCCAGTCTTTTCGTCCGTAAGTGGTCGCAACAGGATTATCTTGAGCTTTGGCAGCAATTCATCGCTGATCACGCTGGCCGTATTTTGCTAATGGATGGATGGGAATTTAGCGGTGGCTCTGCATCCGAATTCTGCCATGCCCACCTCACGGGCATCCCAACCACTCGCATAGACGGATCTCCAATCATCGCACGCGATGGCCTTGCTGCAATCGGCCGCGCGCTCGCGAATATACAAGCTCGCCCACAGCCGCCAACGGACCTACAGAATACATTGCGCGCCGTGTACGACAAACTCGAAGCAACGCTGCCGACTATTGTATACGTGCCCACAGGTGCAATAACTCGGAAAGATGCGTCGCTTGATCGGCTGGCGGAAATCATCAATGTGGCTCAGTTCGTTAGCTACGAACCAAGCGACGGCAAGCCGAGACAGGCGTACTCGCGCGTACTTGGGGAACGGCCCAATCAAACCTTTGCAGGGGTTGTAGAAGCAGCCAAAACACTGCTTGAGCGCAGTGTGGATGGTTCCGTCAATGTACGGAGCTTCACACCCGAAAGCCCGCTAAGCCGCGAATTTATCTATGGTCTCGGCCGAGTCGATGACGTTGTCGATGCAGTGCTTCGCCTTACGCGTGAGGGTATGCATACGATTCTCAACGAGACGGTCGACATCCACGACGGTGGAGTTTCCGGAGTTGTACTCGGCAACGTGATCGAATTTGCCCCCGACGATACACCCCGAGCCGTAGAGAAGGCAGGTACGGCGTCGCTCCCTCTCGGTTGGGGACTGCGTCTGCTCGCGACAGTTTACGGATTCGAGCCTGACCTGGCAGTTCCCGAGGACACGCGCTTGGAGTTCAGCCTTCATCCCCGGCCACGCGGTTGGCGTCATACGCATACGCTCGGATGGGAGATCGCCGAGCACAAAGGCCTCGACCTTCCCCCGGTTGTACAATGGCCTAACCGTTTCAGCAGAGTGATAGGTGATAAAGTATTCGGTCTCTTAGTCGCGCATCATACGGGTCTGGCAGTACCGCGGACGACGGTGATCAGTCGACGTGTTGCTCCGTTCGTATTCGGCCAGGCAACTGGCACCTCAGAGGTTTGGCTTAGGACGGCACCCGTCGAACAGACGCCGGGCAAATTTACGACAACGCGCGGCTGGAGCGACCCCTTTAAGATTATGCAAGAGGAGGACCCATCGCACGAATCGATCGCATCTATTGTCGGACAGGTGGGCGTCGACGCGCAGTACTCGGGAGCGTCGATAGTTCTGCAAAACGGGGAGATTTTGACCGAGGGCGTCCGAGGAACAGGTGACCTCTTTATGCAGGGCGCGGTCAAACCAGAGAGACTGCCCGACTCTATATTGGCAGATGTCCAACATTTGCATGCAGATGCTGCTGATCTAGGCGCAGTGCGGTTCGAATGGGTGCACGACGGCGAACGGGTATGGGTAGTGCAGATGCATCGGGGAGCTACCAGAAGTTCGGCTGATGTGCTTGTTCCCGGAGAAGCAAAGCGTTGGGCCATCTTTAATGCCTCTCAAAGCCTTGAGGAGTTGCGTAAGCTGTTGACGAGTCTCAAACCGGGTCATGGTGTGGAATTGCAGGGCGAAGTCGGCCTTACGAGCCATATCGCTGATGTGCTTCGCAAAGCCAATGTACCTGCGCGTATGAAGCCTCGTGGGAATAAGGCCGCGTAACGCGGTCTCACGCCTCCAGCGTCGGCTCCGTATTCACCTCCAGCGCCTCTTCCACCTCGTTCTCCTTGCCCAGCACCTCGCTATGCACCCCAGCGCCCGGTCGATACAGACCGGGTCGATCAGGTGGTCGCGCTTGGGGTTGGTGGCATTGGGGTGGATGAGGATACCCAAGCCGCTGCGGTTCGGCATGAGCCAGGGACCGAGCGTTTCGAAATATTGGAGGAGAAGGAATTCGGCTCGCTTCGCCGAGGCGGAATCCAAAATCGACTGATTAGTGCGGAACCAACAATTCATGTTGACATGAAAATGGTGGAAGAGCCATTTTCAAGTTTCTATTGTGGTGAGGTATGTATGTCAGTGCTAGACATCCCGCTTCGTAAAATCCTGCAATTGTTCTATGCGCCCCAGCCCCTGCGCCGCTCAATTTTGAAGAAGGACATTCAACTTGACCGCAAAAAAGAAAAAGGCGGCAGCAGAAGCCAGGGGGGCGATTTTTACGTGCCTTTTTGGTCCGACGTGAAACGGCATATTGCTGGCGACGCTGACCTTTCGGAGATGACCGATAGTCGAGTAAAGTCAAACAGGAATTTCACACGATTATATCCTCTCCTGAAAGAGGGAGTAATTGAGCTACTAAGTGCGAAGTTGCGCTGGTCAAATGAACCCGTCCGAATAGTACCGAAAAGCGTGCACGGAAATCTAAAATTCAAAGATTTAGGAGGTATCGTTCGTATACATGATGCCGTGCATGCCTTGGTGAGAGACGAATACACACGGGTCGTCTATCCTTACTTCAGCGAGGAACCTGCGCTCCCTGAAGAAGGCGGTAGGTTGGGCTTGTGGGCTATGCAGCAAGCATTGACCAAATACGACCGAAATGACATGCGCGTTATCGACATCCTCCGTCGAAGCTTCTTCTCACCGCAAATAAATCCACTGAAAGGCGATGAAGGGAAGGTGTTCCAAGAGAATTACATTTCAATAATCCGCGAATGGGAGCTTCTGAAGCTCGATTAACAGGCCATGTGATTTCCCGCTGAAGGAGGGCGTGTTTCTTGGGCTAAGCCAATATAGCCAAGCGCCGCCCCTCACACCCCCAGCGTAGGCTCGGTATTCACCTCCAGCGCTTCTTCCGCCTCGTCCTCCTCGCCGAGCACCTCGCCATGCACGCCGAGCGCGCGGCCGATCCAGATCGGGTCGATCAGGTGGTCGCGCTTGGGGTTGGTGGTGTTGGGGTGGATGAGGATGCTCAGGCCGCCGTGGTTCAGCATCAGCCAGGGAACCAGCGAGGCGAAGATTTCGGTGGCAAAGGAGACCTGGTACATGGCCTGCTCGTGCGGGCCAACCGGTTCGTCGCGCCAGTTGCCGAGCCGCACGCGAAAACGCTCGCCGATGCGCTGGCGCAGCCATTCGGCCTGCCGGCGCTGCGCCGCATCGCCGTAATAGATGTGGGCGTGATAGCTGGCGATCTCCGCAAGCGGTCTCGGATCGTGCGGCGTGGCTTCGGTCATCGCTGCTCCCTCCCCGGTGGTTCCGGTCTGTCGTGCGCAGCGGAACTCTATGCGGTTCTTCGTTGCCTGGAAACGGCGAGCCGCTCTACAGACTGTTTAGCATCGGCGCGTTTGGCGCGTGATCGCAGACGCCGGCGCTGCCCCCACTCCGTCTCGGCGCTGCGCGCCGAGCCACCTCTACCCCCACTTTGTCTACGCTATGGACACATCTTCTGTGACTGGCGCGACTGATCAGGCCGAGGCTTGATTGCCACGTGGTTCCCCCAATCCGTCGCTGCTTCGCAGCGCCACCTTTCCCCCCTCCGGAGGGAAAGGAAGGGAACGTTGCTGGACGAGCGTTGACGGCAAAAAGCTTGGCGCCCTTCCTCTACCCCGTCGATCGGGGGAGAGGTGGCTCGGCGAAGCCGAGACGGAGTGGGGGTCGACCAGCGCTGCATAAGACAATGCATGCGCCAAGCTGCCATGTACGCTATCGCCAAAGGCCAGCCGCGTGGAATGTGTGCATGCCGTAGGGGGCGAGGAACGCTAACCGCCAAGGCCGCGACCTCGGCCGGCCTTCTTGCCGCTCAGCCGCTCGACCGCGTCGACGATCAGGTCGCAGAATTTTTGATGGTCGAGCTTCATCGCCACGCTGTGGCGGAAGTTCACCTGCTCGCTCGCCGTGCCGCCGAAATGGCGCATGCCGCCCATCTTCTCGAAATTGCAGACCGTCATGCCCCTGGTCCAGCGTCCGGCGGTCTCGACGCGGATGTCGGCCTTCTGCGTGGTGAAGACGCTTGCGTCGATCATGGCCGCCACGCAGCAGGCGTCATGCACGGCGGGATATTCGATCTGCAGGAGGCCGCCATGCGTGGTGGCGATGAATTCCCAGATATCGAGGATGAACTTGGCGATCGAGCCGCCGGCGGCGCGCACCCTGTCCTGCAGCTCAGGCGTGGCCAAAGCCTGGTGCGTGAGGTCAAGCCCCACCATGGTGACGTCCCAGTCGGCGCGGAACACCACGTCGGCCGCCTCCGGGTCGGCATAGACGTTGAACTCGGCCGCCGGTGTGATGTTGCCGCGCGTGAAGCTGCCGCCCATCGCCACCACCTTCTTCACCCGGCCGACGATACGCGGGTCCTTGCGGGCCGCGAGCGCGATGTTGGTGTAGGGTCCGACCGGCACCAGCGTGACGGTCTTCGGCTCATGCGCCATGACGGTGTCGATGATGAAGTCGACGGCATGCCGTCTGTCGAGCTCGAAGGACGCCGGCGGCAGTTCGGGGCCGTCGAGCCCGGTCTCGCCATGGATCTCGATCGCCAGCACCTGGTCGCCGACCAAAGGGCCGGGCGAGCCCTTCGCCACCGGCACCTCGATGCCATAGGCCGTGCAGGTGGCCAGCGCGTTGCGCGTGGTGTTCTCGACATTGTGGTTGCCCGAAACCGTGGTGATGCCGAGCAGGTCGATGTTCGGGTTGCCGGCCGCAAGCAGGATGGCGATGGCGTCGTCGTGCCCCGGGTCGCAGTCCAGGATGATCTTTTCCATGGTTCCTCCCTGCGGCGATTACAGACTGGGGTGTGTTGCGGCGTCAAGGTTCGTCGGTTGGCACAAAGGCGGGTGCAACATCGCGGATGCCGGCGCTGCCCCCCGCTTCGTCTCGGCTTCGCCGAGCCACCTCTCCCCCACTTTGTCGGGCGAGGAAATGCTAATCGGCAAGGGCGCGGCCTTTGCAAGCTTGGGTTCCTCGCCCCCGCCAAAGGTGCGGGAGAGGTGGCTCGGTGCGCAGCGCCGAGACGGAGCGGGGGAGCGCCGCTGGCGATTACGCGCCACGTTAGAGTGCCCCCTACCCCTTGCTGCCATTCCCGCCGCTGCCCCACAGCGCGCGCTGCAGTAGGCCTCGCCCGCGCTTCCTCGGCGCGAGCTCGACGTCGCTGACCAGCCGCGCCCCGTCCTGGCGCCGTTCCAGCGTGATCTTTCGCGTGTGAAAGGCTTCCAGCTCGGCGCGATGCGCCACGCTGATGATGGTGACCTGGGGCAGCACCTTGATCACCGTCCGCATCATCTTGTCCTGGCTCTTCTCGTCCAGCGCCGAGGTCGCTTCATCGAGCACCACGATATCCGGCGCGTGCAGCAGCAGGCGGGCGAAGGCCAGGCGTTGCTTCTCGCCGCCCGACAGCGTCTGGTCCCAGGGCGCCTCTTCCTCCAGCCGGTCCTTCAAATAGGAGAGGCCGACCTTGTCGAGGGCCGCATTGATCTCTTTCGTCTTCCAGTTGTCGGCGGCGGCGGGATAGGCGGTGGCGCGGCGCAGCGTGCCGGACGGGATGTAGGGGCGCTGCGGCAGCATGAACAGCCGCTTGCCCGGGTGGAAATCGACGCTGCCGCTGCCCCAGGGCCAGAGACCTGCAATGGCGCGCACCAGCGTCGACTTGCCCGAGCCGGATTCGCCCGAGACCAGCACGCGCTCGCCGGGCTCGATCATCACCTCGGTTTCCTTGACCACGGCGGTGCCGTCGTCGAGCGTCACGGAAAGATCGTTGAGGCTGAGCATCGCCCCGTCTTCGGTCTCGCCGCGTTGGATGCGGCCGAGCGTGTCGTTCTCTTCGGCGCGCTCCAGCCCGTCCAGCGACATCATCAACGAGGCGATGCGGTGGGCCGACGCGTTCCAGTCGGCCAGGCGCGGATAATTGTCGACCAGCCAGCCGAAGGCGCCCTGCACGATGGCGAAGGCGGAGGCCGCCTGCATCACCTGGCCCAGCGACATCGAGCCGTCGAGGAATTTCGGCGCGCACAGAAGCACCGGCACCACCGGCGCGAACAGGCTGGAGCCTTGCGAGACCAGTGCCGTGCGCATGTGCTGGCCGGTGAGCCGCGCCCAGCGGCCGAGCACGCCGGCGAAGGTGCGGTCGATGCCGGCGTTCTCCTCCTCCTCGCCGCCGAGCAGCGCGATGCTCTCGCCGTTTTCGCGCACGCGCGTCAGCACGTAGCGGAACTCGGCCTCGGCCTGGTTCTTGTCCTCGGAAAGCTGGACGAAGCGGCGACCGATGGCGAACATCGAGGTCGAGGTGATCGCCGCGTAGATGACCGCGGTGACGACGAGGAAGCCGGGCACGGTGATGGTGGAGCCGCCCAGCGTAAAACTCAGCGCGCCGCCGATGGTCCACAGCACCACGATGAAGGTCGAGGCCGACAGGAAGGCGTTGAGGACGCCGGCGATGAAATCGACCGGCGATTCGGTGGCGATGCGCAGGTCCTCGGTCAGGCGGGCCTCGGGATTGGCATGGTCGCCCTTGACGAGGTTGAGCTGGTAGTAGCGGCCGCTGGCCAGCCAGCGCTGGATGACGGCCGTGGTCAGCCAGGAGCGCCAGCGCCGCTGCATGGTCATGCGCAGGTAGACTTGCGCGACCACCAGGCTGATGCTGCCGGCGACCAGCGGCAGGAAGATGCCGCTCAGCCAATAGACGGTGTGGGCGTCGCGCTGCTCGATGGCGTCGAAGATCGCGCGGTTCCAGCGATTGATGCCGTATTGGAACCCGACATTGACGCAGATCAGCGTGAGCAGCCCGATCGTCAGGGGCCAGGCGAGCCTGTCGCCGTGCAAACCCCAATAGCCGCGACCGCTGATCCAGAAGCGCCGCAAAAGGTATTTCTTGCGCGCCCGCTCGGCTTCCTCCGGCGAAAGCGCGGGACCCGGCTCGGCGGCCTCCGGCGGCGGCGACCCGGCATGGCCGATGGCTTCCGGTGCTGCTTCGGCGGGCGCCTTTTGCCCAGGCGGGTTCTCGTCGGCCTGTGGCTTGCGTTGCCGGACTTCGTCGTCCTTCAGCTGGTCTTCTTGAAGTCTGTCTTGCCGCGCCTTCTGCGCGCGCGGCTTCGGGGCGCCACGCGGTTTCGACTGGCGCGGCTTGTCCTGGCGCAGCGGCGCCGAACGCGGCTTGCTTGCACCGCGCTGCGTGGCGCTGTCGGCCGGTTTCGGTTTGTGCTTGGCCGGGGGCATCGCGCGACAACGGCCCAAAAATCAAAAGGTTTCATGCGGGCCGCCCAGGCCAATCGCCGAGGGCGCTCCCCCTCTCCGTCTCGGCTCCGCCGAGCCACCCCGCCCTTGGCGGGGGCGAGGAACCGCATGCATTGTCTAATGTAGCGCTGGTCGACCCCCACTCCGTCTCGGCTTCGCCGAGCCACCTCTCCCCCGATCGACGGGGTAGAGGAAAGGCGCCCAAGCTTTTGCCGTCGACGCTCGTCCAGCAACGCTCCCTTCCTTTCCCTCCGGAGGGGGGAAAGGTGGCGCTGCGAAGCAGCGACGGATTGGGGGAACCACGTGGCAATCAAGCTCAGGTCGATCAGTCACGCCCGTCACACCCTCGGAGCGCTCCGCCGCTCCGAGTGCCGCGCCTCACGGCAACCCTACCCTTTCGAGGCTGCTTGCCTGCTGGGTCACGGGCGAGCGACCGTCACGCGGCGTTGCCGCTGCGGGGATTGCGCAACGGCTCGAAAATAACCTCAGCGGCAGCGGCGTCGAAGGCCAGCGCGTCGCGCATCGGCAATGCGGCCGAAAACAGATAGCCCTGCGCGATCATGCAGCCCAGCGAGCGCAGGATCATGCGGTCGGCGTCGGTCTCGATGCCCTCGGCCATCACCTCTATCCCAAGTGTCCGGCCAAGGCCGATGACCGCCTCGACGAGCGCCTGGTCTTCGACGGATTTCGCCAGGTCGCGGACGAAATCCTTGTCGATCTTGATCTTGCGGATGCGGCTGTCCTTCAGCGACACCAGGGTCGAGAAGCCGGTGCCGAAATCGTCGAGCACGATCGATATGCCGGCATCCGCCAGGTGCCCGACCTTTTCGTCGACCCGGTCGCGGTCGACCGGCGCCTCTTCGGTGATCTCGATCTCGAGCATCGCGGCGGGCACATTGTTCGCCCGCAGGCCGGTAAGGATCATGTCGTCGACATTGCCGGCCTCGAGCTCGCGTGGCGAAAGGTTCATCGCGACCCGAACATCGCCGCGCCCCTGCTTCACGAGTTCACCGATCATGGCGCAGCAGTTGAGGAACACCGTCTCGGTAAGAAGCGAAAGCAGGCCGGTTTCGCGCGCGGCGGTGACGATCTCGGGCGGCGAGATGGCGCCATGGACGTCATGATGCCAGCGCAGCAGCGCCTCGAAGCCGACGACCGCGTTGCTGTCGAGCCGCACCAGCGGCTGGAACCAGGAGCAGAGCCGGCCTGCCTCGATCGCGCCGCGCAGGTCGCGCTCGATGCGGTTCTTGCGTTCCAGCGCGGCGTCGAGCCCCCCGTCGAACAGGCAATATTCGTTCCTGCCGCCGCGCTTGGCCGCGTAGAGCGCGAAATCGGCCTTGAGCAGCATTTCCGTCAGGCGCGGCTTTTCCGCCTGATAGATGCCGATCGAGGCGCCGACGCGCACCGAATTCAGCTCCGGATCCGGATTGGCGATGGCCGCGATGACGGCCGACGCCAGCTCGCCGGCCTGCTGCGGACACTTGTCGGCGGAAAAAAGCAGCACGAACTCGTCGCCGCCGATGCGCGCGATCGTAGCGCCCCGCGGGGCGTGGTCCTCGATCCGGCGCGCCACCTTGACCAAAAGGTCGTCGCCAATGTTGTGGCCATAGGTGTCGTTGACGGATTTGAAGCCGTCGAGGTCGATCAGCATTGCCACGAAGGGGCCGTCGGAAAGCCCGAACTTGGCGATCGCCTGCTCCAGGCCATAGCGGTTGAGAAGGTTGGTCAGCGGATCCCGCCTGGAATTGCGCTCCATCTCGGCGGCGAATTCGCGCGCCTCGTATTTGAGGCGGCTGGTCTCGCGGAAACGGGACTGTCCGAGCAGCGCGCTCCTGATCATGCCGCCGAGGAAAAGCAGGATCGTGAAGGCGAGCACGCCATTTTCGACGCCGCCTTGCGCGAACACGCAGCCGGCGGCGGTGAGAAGCGGCAGCACGATGAAGTTGATCGAAGCCGGCGCGTAGGAGGTTCCATAAGTGACCGAACCGGCCGAGGTGCCGGCAAGCACGATCAGATAGAGCGGCGCCTGCGGCGTGGTGTATCCGTCGCTGAGCAGCGCCAGGAAAGACCAGGCGACGCCCGAGGCCAGCGCCAGCAGGCCATAGAGGGAAAGCCGCGCACGCACCGCCTCCGGCCTGTCGTCGGCAGCATCCGACTGAACAGCGGCAAGCACCACACGCGCGCCATTGATCAAGGCGATCGCGATGAACCACAGGACCGCGGCAAGGCCGCCGCCCGACAAGAGCTGCACCGCCAGGATCAGGGCCGAGAGCACCGTGCCTATGGGCATCGAGATGAAGACGCACTTGCTCAGATCCGCAAGCTGGTCGCGCAGGATGCCTGCTTCCACGGCTTCGCTGCGTCCCTCAGAGGAGAGACCTGCAACCAGCCGCTCATCATGCCCTGTCATGGCCATAGTGGTTAGGCGAGCGGAATGAAAATCGTGTTAAGGATTTCAGCGGTTTACGGTGCATTTCTCGATCAGGGGCCGGCGCGACAGCAGGAAAGCCCGGGCGCCGCCAGGCGCCCGGGCTGTTCGCAAGGATAAAGCGGTTTCAGTTTTTCGCGGCGGCGGCCTTTTCGATAAGGTCGGCGACGGCCTTGGGGTTGGAGACGTAGACGGCGTGGCTGCCGGCCACTTCCACCGTCGTCGCCTTGGCGCGGCTGGCCATCTGGCGCTGCGCCGGCGGCGGGATCATGTGGTCGTCGGTGGCGACGAGGTACCATGACGGCTTCACCTTCCAGGCCGGCTGGGTGACCTTGCCTTCGAGCGCCGCCACACCCCACGGAACCTGCGAGTCGGCCATGAAGGACGCGAGTTCGGGCTTGACGTCGGCGGCGAAGGAGGCGGCGAACTTCGCCTTGTCCAGCATCAGGAAGCCGTCGACGGGCGGCAGGATCGGGGGCACCGGAGCGCCAGCAGGCGGGTTGGCGATCAGCGAGGAGACCGACTCGCCGGCGTCCGGCGCGAAGGCGGCGATATAGACGACGCTCTTCACCTTGGGATCGGTGCCGGCTTCCGACACTACGACGCCGCCATAGGAATGGCCGACCAGGATGACGTCGCCCTTGGCGGCGGCGATGGCGCGCCTGGTGACGGTGACGTCGTCGGCCAAGGAGGTGGTCGGGTTCTGGACGATGGTGACGTCGTAGCCGTCCTTCTTCAGCTGCTGGTAGACGCCGTCCCAGCCCGAGCCGTCGACGAAGCCGCCATGGACGAGGACGACGGATTTCGCTGGCTCGGCCTTGGCCGCGAAGGTTGCCGATGCGGTTGCGCCGAGAGCGAGCGCGGCGGAAGCGATGATTGCTGCGGTGGTCGACATTTTGAGTTCTCCTGTTTCAAAGTTGTTTGCGTTGCTTGCAGGAGGACTATGCGACGGCGCGGCCGGGCTCGCTTTCAGGCGGCCTTCAGGACTTCTTGATTTTTCCTTGAGATCGCTTTGATTTTGCGTGCCCGACGCGATTAGAGTGTCCCATATTCACGGCGCGGCCGGAGCAATTGATTTTGGCGTATCATTTCGAGGACTTTGCACTGGACGGCGACCGGCGCGAATTGCGCCGCGGCAGCGACCTGATCGCCGTCGAGCCGCAAGTGTTCGATCTTCTGCAATATCTGATCCGCAACCGCGACCGGGTGGTGAGCAAGGACGACCTGGTCGACGCCGTGTGGCAGGGCCGCATCGTTTCCGACGCGACTTTGGCCAGCCGCGTCAACGCTGCCCGCAATGCCCTCCAGGACAGCGGCGAGCAGCAGCGGCTCGTCCGAACCATCCTGCGCCGCGGCTTTCGCTTCGTCGGCAGCGTGCGCGAGGAAGGCGGGGCGCAGCCGCTCCCTTCGGTAGAGGAGCCGCCCTGCCCCGAGCCTTCCGCCCGCCCGTCGATCGCCGTGCTGCCCTTCCAGAACATGAGCGGCGATCCGGAACAGGATTATTTCGCCGACGGCATGGTCGAGGACATCATCACCGGTCTGTCGCGTATCCGCTGGCTGTTCGTCATCGCGCGGAATTCGAGCTTCACCTACAAGGGCCGCGCTGTGGACGTGAAGCAGGTCGGGCGCGAGCTCGGCGTGCTTTATGTGCTGGAAGGGTCGGTGCGCAAGGTGGGCAACCGCGTGCGCATCACCGGACAGCTCATCGATGCCGAGGACGGCAGCCATCTGTGGGCCGAGCGATACGATCGCGACCTCACCGACGTGTTCGCGCTGCAGGACGAGATCACCATCTCCGTGGTGGCGGCGATCGAGCCCAACCTGCGCCGGGCCGAGATCGAACGCGTCAAGCGCCAGCGGCCCAACAGTCTCGATGCCTACGACCTTCTGCTACGGGCGCTCCCCGCCGTCTACACTTTCATGCCGCAAGGTGCGGCCAAGGGCCTGCCGCTGCTCGACCAGGCTCTGGCCATCGAGCCGACCTACGCACTCGCCCACGGCTTTGCCGCGTGGGCACACCAGACCCTGTTCATCCGCGGCGGTCTCAAAGCAGAGCATCGCGACAGGGCGGCCCGCCACGCTCATGCGGCGATCGAACATGGGTCGGGCGACGCCATGGCGCTGGCCTTGGCCGGCTTCACCATCGGTCTGGTCGAGCATGACCGCAGGCTTGCCGACGAGGCGTTTGCCGCGGCGCTTTTGCTCAGCGCCTCCTGCGCCTTCGTCTATGCCTTCGGCTGCGTGCCGGTGGCCTATGGCGGCGATGCGGCACGCGCCATCGCCTGGTGCGAGCAGGCGATGCGGCTCTCGCCGCTCGACGCCATGAGCTGCGTGCCGCAAGGCATTATCGGCTTCGGCAATTTTCTGTCTGGCCGGCATGAACAAGCCATCATTGCCGGCCGCCGCGCGGTAGAGATGACCCCGGGCTTCAGCATCCTGCATGGCTGGCTAGCGGCGCCGCTGGCCAGGGTCGGGCGGATCGAGGAGGCAAAGGCCTCCGCCAGGCGGCTGATGGCGCTCGATACGCATTTCACGATCAGCGGCTGGACGGCGGCCGTCGGGATTGCGCCTGGGATTATCGATGAGGTGACCGACGCGCTGCGGCTCGCGGGGCTGCCGGAATAAACGGTGGAGCATGGACACTCTTGGCCCGACCGAGCTCAGGCTGATGCAGGGCCTCGCCCAGGACGTGACGGCGCTGCGGCCGGAACTGCTCAATGGCGATGCGACAATCGGCGAATTGGCCTGGGTCTGGGCCAAGGATTTCGATGCGCTCAGCCCCTTCTGGCGGCATCGGCTGTGGTTCGTGGATGGGCGGCTGGCGGCGTGGGGATGGGCCTGCCTGCCCCATCGGGTGCCGCGCGGCGACGGCGCGGTGCGCGAGGTCGAGACCGCCAATCTGATCTGGCAGACGCATCCGCACCGCGCCGCGATGCTCGGGGAAATCCTAGACTGGTACGATGAGGTCGCCGGCGTCGCGCTTCAGCGAGGCGGCGTTCGAGCGTGTACGGCGGACCTGGCCGTACCGGGCGACCTGCATGTGCTCATCGCCGCGCCCGACGGCACGCTGGCCGCCACCGCGATCATCTGGCTGGACGAGACGACGCGGACCGCCGAATTCGAACCGGTCGGCACGCATCGCGATTTTCGCCGGCGCGGACTGGGCACCGCCTTGCAATTGCGCGGCATGCGGCTGGCGAAAGCCACGGCCGCCAGGCGCATGTTGGTCGCCTGCCGCGGCGCCCCGGCGGATCCGGCCGCCCGGTACATGTATTACGGCGTCGGCTTCCGCCCGATCAGCCGCGACCTGCCGCAGGTGAAGGTGGTCAGATAGCGGCATTGATTTTGCGAAGGCCGATGGACCATCGGAATTGATCGACATGGCACGGCGCGGGAAAAACCCTATCGTGTTTGTGTGACCGGCAAGCCAATCGGAGCCCCAACCCATGACCCTCACCAATCGAGACATCGTCGAGCTGACCGAATGGCGGCGCAAGCTGCATCGGCAGCCGGAAATCTCGAACGAGGAGGAGAAGACGGCGAGCGAGGTCGTCGCCTTCCTCGCCGATACGGGGCCGGACAAGGTGCTGACGGGGCTCGGCGGCCATGGCGTGGCGGCGGTCTATGACAGCGGACAGGCGGGGCCGACGGTGCTGTTCCGATCGGAGCTCGACGCGCTGCCGATCGAGGAGCTTTCGGGCGTCGCGCATGCCTCGCAGGTGCCAGGCAAGTCGCATATGTGCGGCCATGACGGGCACACCGCGATCCTGGCGGCGCTCGGCCGTCAGTTCGGGCGCGAAAGGCCGGCACGCGGCCGCGTCGTCTTGATGTTCCAGCCGGCCGAGGAAACCGGCAACGGCGCGGCCGGCGTTGTCGCCGATCCGCGCTTCGGCGAGATTCAGCCTGATTTTGCGTTTTCGCTGCACAACCTGCCGGGCGTGCCGTTCGGCGAGGCGCGGCTGAAGGCCGGCACCGTCAACTGCGCCTCGCGTGGCATGCGCATCGTGCTCGAGGGCAAGACCGCGCATTCCTCGATGCCGGAAACCGGCACCTCGCCGATGCCGGCGGTGAGCGAGCTGATGCCGGCGCTTCCAGCGCTCGGGCGCGGGACCTTCACTGATGAGGATTTCGGCATGGTGACCGTCACCCATTGCGTGATGGGCGAAGCCGTGTTCGGCATCGCGCCCGGCTATGCGGAAGTGTGGGCGACGCTGCGCACCCGCCGCGACGAGCGCATGGCCGAACAGGTCGCCGCCGCGGAAGCGCTTGCGGCAAAAATCGCCGCCAGGCACGGCCTTGCCGTGCGCTTCGACTATCACGAAATCTTCGTCGCCAGCGTCAACGCGCCGGACGCGGTGGAGCATCTCAACCGCGCGCTCGACGAGGAAGGCGTTTTACGCAGCGAAGAGACGCTGCCGATGCGCGCCTCGGAGGATTTCGGCATTTTCGGCCACAATGCCAGGTCGGCGATGTTCTTCCTCGGCGCCGGCGAGCGAACCCCCTCGCTGCACAATCCCGACTATGATTTCCCCGACGATCTCATCCCGATCGGCTCGCGCATCTTCATGCGCACGGCGCGCAATCTTTTGGGTTGAGCGGCGCGCCAAAGATGGCCTGCCCGATCGACGTCAATCACCATGCCATTTAGTGCTGGCTCCGCCGCCGACTTCTTCGCCCGCGACGCGGTTGTCGTGGCACGCGCGCTGATCGGCGCGAGGCTCGAGCTCAGTGGCGTCGGCGGCATCGTCGTCGAAACCGAGGCGTACCGGCCCGACGACCCGGCCTCGCACAGCTTTCGCGGCCGCACGCCGCGCAACGCGCCGATGTATGGCGTGCCCGGCACCGCTTACGTGTACCGCTCCTACGGACTGCATTGGTGCCTGAACGCGGTGTGCCTGCCGGGCAGCGCGGTGCTGATCCGCGCCATCCAGCCGCAATCCGGTATCGCCGCCATGCGCGCGCGGCGCGGAATGGATGACGAGCGGCTGCTCTGCTCAGGCCCCGGCAAGCTTTGCCAGGCGCTGGGCATCGACGGCTCGCACAACCGGCTGCCGCTGACCGCGCCACCTTTCGAATTCGCCCGTTCCGAAGCCGACCCGGCCGCGATCCTTGCCGGTCGCCGGATCGGCCTGACCAAGGGCGTGGAAGCCGAGTGGCGCTTTGGCCTCGGCGGATCGGCCTATCTCAGCCGCAGGTTCTAAACTTCACTGCCGTCGAAAAGGAACATCTGAACGCCCGACTCGTCAGGTGCGTAAAGCCGGCGATCAGCGCCCGCCGCTTTTCCTTCCGGGCTCGCGAAACCCTTCTTCATGGCGTCGAGATCGTCGAAATGCAGCATCCCGATCAGGTAGACGTCGGGTGGTCCGGCCAGCACCGTGATAGGCCCGCGGCTGACCTCGTATTTCCTGAGACCCGGAATTTTCTTGGCAAGCGGTATGTGCGTCTCGAAATAATGCTTGTCGAACGCCTGCGCGTCCGCCGGCTGCTTGTAGATGACGATCATTCCAGCCATTGCGGTTCTCCTTTTTGCGGTGGACGAACAAAGGACGAAATGGCGGGTGGAAATGGAACGGGGCGTTGAAAAGAATCCGGGAACCGGGCTCGAAGTGCGACGATGCGGCCCTCGGTCCTTCTATCCGCTTTCGAGCCGTCTCGCTTGTGCGAAGACGCGTTCCGTGTAGTCTTCGCCCTAAATTAGCAGAGACTCAAACGATGAGAATAGCGGTGATCGTCGCGCTGAGCGCGGCAGCGGCTGGGTGCGTATCCTCCCCAGTCGACTATGGCGCCTCGCTTCCCCAGCAGGATCCGAAATGGGCGTCGCCGGAATGCCAGCAGGCCCGCAAGGCGGCCTCGGATTACGCCACCCGCGAGAAGCAGAACCCCGGCTGGGGCTTCGGCGTGCTGGTTGGCCCTTACAGCATGGGGCTCGTCGCGGCCACCAAGGAGCACGAGCAGCAGCAGCGACGGCTGCTCGCCCGCCAGATACACCTGCAGTGCTCGAGCCAGCCGCTGCCGAAGGAACTGGATTTCGATCCGTCGACCTACGCGCCGAAGAAGACGCATTATCCGTAGGCGGTGGGCCGCGGCCCGGTTTCTACCGCGGCCGCTCCGCCGCGCCCTCCCCGTCGAAAGCGTAGGTGAGGATCGCCACGCCCGTCGCGGTCGATACCAGGTCCGACAGCTTCAGCGCCGACTGCGCCTGCCCCGGCTCAAAAAGGCGCGAGCCTTCCCCCAGCACCAGCGGGTGGACCATCAGCACCAGTTCATCGATCAGCCCGTGCCGCATCAGCGCGCGCAGCAGCTTGCCGCTGCCGAACATGACCAGCGTCTTGTCGTGGCCTTGCTTGAGCGCGCGCACGGCCTTCCCGGCATCGCCGGCAAGCAGCGTCGAATTCTCCCAGCGCGGTTCGTAGCCGGCGTCATGCGAGGCGACGAACTTCTGCGCGCCGGTCAGCGCCCTGGTCATCGGACTGGCCAGCTGGCGGACAGCCCAGGCTTCGTGAAGATCCTCATAGGTCGTCCGGCCGGCGAGCAGCGACCAGCCGCCGGCCATGGCGCGTCCGATGACCTCCTGCAGTTGCGGGTCGCTGCCCGCAATGCCCCAGCCGCCATGCGCAAAACCGTTGCGCGTGTCTTCATCGGCGCGCGCCGGCGCCTGGAAGACACCGTCCAGCGTCAGATGCTCGATGGCGACGATCCTTGCCATTTCAGCCTTCGCTCCATGCTTTCAGCAGCGGCCCGTCGCCGCCATGGACCGGATCCTTGTCCGGCCGGCCGACAGCCGGGATCGTGCGCAGTGCCTCGGCGTGCTGCTCCGGGCTCCGGCACAAATCATAGGTGCCGAAGGGCGGATAGGCGCCGACCACCAGAAGGTCGGCCGAGGCGGACAGGCGCTGGTGGCCGGTGCCGGCCGGCAGCACCGCCACGTCGCCCGACTTCACCTCCAACACCTTGCCCTTATCGCCGCCGAAGCGGACCTCGGCGGCGCCGCGCGCGATGCCCAGCACCTCGTGGATGCGCGAATGATAGTGGACGAAGCCGTAGATGCCGTCTCGCCAGCTGTCGCCCCAGCCATTGGCGCCAAAAATATCCTCGAAGACGGCCGCCGGATCGGCGTCATTCGGCAGTTGCACCGCGCCGGGATAGACGAGCATCGGCCAGCGCGGATGGTTGGGCACCAGCCCGTCATCGGCAAAGCGGAAGGCGAGCGGTTCCTGTTTGTTGACAGATTGTGCCATCCTTGCGGCTTCCTGCATGGTCTTAATCGGACCTAACGGTTTTCCGCGGGTTTTGCTCCGGCCAGTCCGAGGAGGTCACAATGGCTGCATTTCGTCTTTCGGCAATCGGCCTTTTTGCATCGGCACTTGCCTTTACCGCCGCTGCCGCCGGCAACGCCACGGCGGCGGCTGCGCAGGATCTCCACAAGCTCTGCCGCCAGGTGAAGAACGACGACACGGTCCGCCCCTATTCGCACGCGCTTCACGCCGGCACCGTCAAGGCGTTCAAGAAGCTGTTTCCGGAGGCCAAGAGCGCGCCGCAGGAATCGGAGCTTGCGACGCAAGCCAACTATCGGTGCATGAACGGCAAGCTGCTGGCCTGCTTCGTCGGCGCCAACCTACCCTGCACGAAGATGAACGCCGCGCGCGACAATCCCGGCGCGGACGAGTTCTGCAGGACCAACCCGAATGGCGACGTCGTGCCGGCTTTCGCGACGGGACACGACGCCGTCTATGCCTACAAATGCGCGGCTGGCAAGGCGGTGATCACCGGCCAGCCATGGGTGCTCGACAAGCGCGGCTTTGCCACCAAACTGTGGGCCGAAGTGCCCCGGCACTGACATGCGCGGGTCCTCGGCCCGACTGCCGAGGGCTCGCGGCCACCTGCCGGCGAAACCTAGACCTCGAGCATGACCTTGACGGCGCGGCGCTCGTCCATCGCGCGGTAGCCTTCCGCCACCTCGGCCAGCGGCAGCTTGAGGTCGAAGACCTTGCCGGGCTTGATGCGGCCTTGCAGCACGCGCTCCATCAGGTCGGGCAGGAAGCGGCGCACCGGCGCCGGGCCGCCCAGCATGCGCTTCTGGCCGAAGAACAGGCGCTGGCCGTCGAAGCTCACGCCATGCGGCACGCCGACATAACCGATCGTGCCGCCGGGCCGCGAGCAGGCCAGCGCCTGGTCGAAGGATTCTCCCGTGCCGACGCATTCCAGCACCGAATCCGCGCCGACGCCCCTGGTCAGCTCCTTGATGCGCGCAATGCCTTCCTCACCGCGCTCGGCCACGATGTCGGTGGCGCCGAATTCGCGCGCGAGTTTCTGGCGGCTTGCATGGCGGCTCATGGCGATGATGCGCTCGGCGCCCATCTCCCTGGCCGCGAGCACGCCCATCAGGCCGACCGCGCCGTCGCCGACGACGACCACCGTCGATCCTTCGCGTACCTCGGCCGCATCGGCCGCGTACCAGCCGGTGCCGAGCACGTCCGACACGGCCAGCAAGTCAGGGATAAGCTCGACCGGCGGAACCTCGGAAGTCGCCACCAGCGTCCCATCGGCCAGCGGCACGCGGGCGTAAGGCGCCTGGGCGCCGCTCATGAACTCGCGCTGCTCGCAGGAGGACTGGAAGCCGAAGCGGCAATGCGGGCAGGTGTTGTCGGAGAGGCAGAAGGAGCCGACGACGAACTGGCCGGGACGGACATTGCGCACCTCGCTGCCCACCTCGACCACGATGCCGCAATATTCATGACCCATGTGCTGCGGGCCGTCGACCGGCTGCAGCCCGCGATAGGGCCACAGGTCCGAGCCGCAGATGCAACTGGCCGAGAGCTTGATGATGGCGTCCGTCGGGCGCAGGATTTTCGGATCGGCGACTTCCTCGCAGCGGATGTCGCCAGGCTTGTGAAGAACGGTTGCGAGCACTTGCTTTCCTTTCGTTCAATCAGACAGGGTCGGGCAGGAAGTTCAGGCGCCGTAATCGGCGTCGCTGACGTGTTCCAGCCAGTCGACGACCTTGCCGTCCTTGACCTCCTGGAGGGCGATGTGGGTCATGGCGGTTGCAGGGGACGCGCCATGCCAGTGTTTTTCGCCAGGCGCGAACCAGACGATGTCGCCCGGCCGGATCTCCTCGACCGGGCCGCCCTCGCGCTGCACGCGGCCGAGGCCGGAAACGACGATCAGCGTCTGCCCGAGCGGATGCGTGTGCCAGGCGGTGCGGGCGCCGGGCTCGAAAGTGACCTGCGCGCCTTGCACCCGCTCGGCGTCGAAAGGATTGAAAAGCGGATCGATCCGCACCGTGCCGGTGAACCAACTTGCCGGACCCTTGCCGGAAGGCCGCGTGCCTGCGCGAAGAATGTCCATGGTAATCTCCTTTACGTCGTCAAATGCGTTCGATGTGAAGAGGGAAAGCGCCGCGACCGTGCAAGGGCCTCCTGGCCCTCGTCGAAGCGGCCGAGCCTGATCAGCCCGGGATGGCGATAATCGGCGTAAAACATCACCAGATTGCCCCAGGGCATGAAATAGCAGAGATCGTAGGGCTGCTCGTTGCCGAATGGACCGCTGCCCTCCTCGGTCAGCTTGCGCGGCAGGTAAGCGATCTTCTCATTGTGCGCGTAGTCCTCGATCTTGAGATCCAGCGGCAGGATCGGGAAGAAGTCCCGCGCAGAAGGATTGTCGTGGAGCGTGGCGGTCATGGTCCGGCCATCGAACGTCATCCTGATCCTCATGTCGGTCGGTTCCTGGTTGGCCGGGTCCCTGCCCTGTTGGCTGTTGGCCGGCCGCGGCACGACCACGGTTGCAAGCGCGGCGCAGAGCAGCGTTCGCCGGCTGACCGGTCGTCGCGTCATCGATGGTTGCTCCCGCGCGCTGTCGCCGCGGCGGCAAGCAGCGCCGAACCGAGAAGCAGCACGGCGCCGAGCGCGAAGGGGCTCCACCAGCCGGCCGCATCGAACAGCAGCCCGCCAGCGAAGGCGCCGAAGGTGATGGCGAACTGGATCAGCGCGACCTGCAGCCCGCCGCCCGCCTCGAGATCGTGCGGGATCACCCGGGTCATCCAGGTGTTCCAGGCGACGGGAATCGGCGTGGTGAACAGGCCCCAGGCGATCAGCAGGGCGGCGGTCGCGATGGCGAACGGACCGAGCGCGATCAACAACAACGCGATGAGCGCCAGAACCGTCGGCAAGCCGACCAGCACGGCCGCGAGATGCGAGCGGAGCAGGAACCCGACCGCCGACGTGCCGACCAGGCCCGCAAGCCCCAGCCCAAGCAGCACCAGCGACAGCGTATTCACCTCGAGGCCGGTGACGTTTTCGAGGAAGGGGCGCAGATAGGTGGAGAGCGCAAACTGGCCCATGAAGGCGAGCGTGGTGGCCGCCATGCCGATGGCGAAGACGCGATTGCCGAGCAGGCCCAGCATTTTGCCGACCGAAGCCTGCTCACCCGCGGGCATTTTCGGCAGGACGGCAAGCTGCCAGACAATCGCGAGGAGGCCGATCGGAACGACGATGAAGAAGGCGCCGCGCCAGCCGATCAGGCCGCCGAGAAAACTTCCGAGCGGCGCCGCGATCACCGAGGCGAAGGCCGTTCCGCCCTGCAGCATGGCGATCGCCCTGGGCAAGTCGGCGCCATGCACGATGCGGGCCAGGATAGCGGTGGACAAGGACCAGAAGCCGCCGATCGACACGCCGATCAGGGCCCGGCCGAGCATGAAGACGAGATAGTTCGGCGCGAAGGTGATCGCCAGGCCGGAGACCACGAGGATGGCCGTGTAGAGGACAATGACGGTCCGCCGGTCCAACCGCGACAAGAGCGCATTGCCGAACAGGCTGGCGAGGACCGCGAAGAAGCCGGAGACGGAGATCGCCTGGCCGGCCTGCCCCTCGGAGATGGCTAGCTCATTGGCAATGGGGGTGAGCAGGCTGACCGGCATGAACTCCGACGCCACCAGCACGAAGGTGAGCAGCGACAGGCATGTCACCGCTCCCCAGGCGCTGGGCGCTTTCACCACTTGGGCTTTCGCCAGTTGGCTGTCGTAGGTCGTATTCATGTGCCGCGGCTCGCCGTCGAGCCCTCCAGTCATTTCGCTGGCGGCTATATAGATCACCGGCACTATCCGGATTAGCCATTGCAATCTGCATGAACTTATCCATTCTTGATATGAATTGACGAGTGGTGGCCACGAACCGCCACAGCTTGAACGAGCGGCCGAGCCAGGATGGTGCCCCATGCAGCGCGAGGATCTGAAGGATTTGCTGTGGTTCCTGACGGTGGCCAGGGAGCGCAGTTTCACCAGGGCGGCGGCCGAGCTCGGGACGTCGCAATCGACGCTCAGCCATACTATCAAGCAATTGGAGGCGCGGCTCGGCGTGCGGCTGCTGACCCGCACGACGCGCAGCGTAGCGCCCACGGAAGCAGGCGAGCGGCTCTACCAGTCGCTCGTCCCGCGGTTCGAAGGCATAGAGTCCGACCTGTCGAGCCTGGTGGCCTTCCGCGACAGGCCCGCTGGCACGGTGCGTATCACACTGTCGGACCATGCGCTGCGGATGGTTGTCTGGCCGAAGCTTCAGCCGATGCTGCGCGACTATCCCGACCTGCGCGTCGAGCTCTACAGCGACAACGGCATGCGCAACATCGTCGAGGAGCGTTTCGACGCCGGCGTGCGGCTCGGCGAGAACGTTGACAAGGACATGATCGCGGTGCGCATCGGCGCCGACTGGCGGCTGGTGGTGGTGGCTTCGCCGGACTATTTTTCGCGCCGCCCCATCCCGAAAGCACCGCAGGATCTGGTCGCGCATGACTGTATCTGCCTGCGGCAGACGACGTTCGGCGGGCTCTATGCCTGGGAGTTCGAGAAAAAGGGCCGCGAGCTCAGGGTGCGGGTGGAGGGCCAACTTACCTTCAACACGACCATCCCCATGGTCGACGCCGCGCTGAACGGATACGGCATAGCCTATGTCCCGGAAGACCTCGTCAGCCAGCATGTGGCCGAGGGCCGGCTGAGGCTCGTGCTCGACGACTGGAGCCTGCCCTTTCCAGGCTACCACCTCTATTACCCAAGCCGGCGACAGCTCTCGCCGGCGATGGCGGTGGTCGTCGCGGCGCTTCGGCACCGCGTTTGACGGCAGAACGTCCTGGTCGTTTCCGCCGGCTGGACCAGCCGGACGCCCGGCGCTTGCCCCGGCCCTCCAGATCACTGTCGTCAGCGGCAATTAGCTGTTCGTCGCCGACCGCATATAAGCATTTCCCGTTGCAATCTCCGGAAGAAGAAGGTTCATTAAAATTTCCGGGGGAGAATAAAATCGTGCACAGGGGTGTGGTGCGGCTTCTTCCGAAGCCCAAGGTTTCTATATTCATTTGCGGTTGTGGGCATACGGGATCGACCTTGCTCGCCCGGATACTGGCTGCCCATCCGGATGTCTTCGCCATTCGACGCGAGACAAGCGCTTTTGTCTCCCCAAACGGGGCGCGATGGACCAAGCTAAGCCTGGTCTTATTGCAGGCGGCCATTTCACGCCGCAGCGTCTGGGTCGAAAAGACTCCGAATCATATCCACTACACAAGGCAGATCATCGAGACGATCCCGGGCGCGCGCTTTATCGTCGTCACGCGCGACGGCAGGGATGTCGTGGCGTCGCTCGGACAGCGTTACGAGGGCGATTTCGACAAGGCTTTCCAAAGATGGATCGCCGACAGCAAGGCCTCGATGCTGCGCGTCGAAAAGGGCGAAAGCATCCTGTGGCGCTATGAGGACTTCATCGAATCGCCGGCGCTTTCCATCGAACGGCTGTGCCGCTTCATCGGCGTGGCCTTCGATCCGGGCATTCTGAACTATCACAAGCAGCCTGTTGTATGGGGGCGGGAAAAGGCGGTTCGCACGGCGCATTCCGCTCGCCGGCACGCCCAGGTGAACCAGCCGATCACCGATTATAGGGGCGGCTGGCGATCCAGGCTGCCGACGGAAGTGGCTTGCCGTTTCGACGCCGGCGAAGCGCGGGAAATCATGGACTATTTCGGATACGCGCAGGCCGAGCATTCGGCTGATGCCGATCACCAGACCTAAGCGTAGTCGAGGAGCGACCGTTTGATCAGCGCGGGAGCAGCCGCGAGACCTTGAGCCGCGGCGCGAAGAAGCAGCGCAGATAGGGCTGGTTGGTTATGACGTAATGGTTCTCGCAGATATGGTAGCGGCCGTCCGGCGATTCCTGCACGCGCTCTCGTGGGATGCTGAAACCTTCGGGAAGATAGACATAGCCGCCGTCGGACCTGGATTGCACGGCAGACTCCGGTATGGGGCGGCAATCCGTGCCGCCACAGCATTTGAAGTTCGTTACCGGGTCGACCTTGTTTTCGTACCAGTCATGGGCGTTGGCGCCTGTCGCGGCGCCAATCCACATGGCTGTGGTGACGATGACCCTTCGCATGGCATTCCTCGACGAAGCGGAGGCACTGCTCATTCAAGCGTCATCTATATTGGCGTTCCGCCGGAAACGCCATTGCCCGGCGAAGGCCTGGAAAGCGACGCCCGGCCCTTGCGGCGGCGATGGATGAGGCCGGATCCTCAGACAGAGGTCCGGCCCTGCCCGCTCACACCAGCCGCTGCCCGCCGTCGATGTGGACGGTCTCGCCGGTCATGAATTCGTTCTGCATCAGATAGAGATAGGCGGGCGCGATGTCGGCGGGTTTGGCGATCTTTCCCGCCGGGATACGCGCGCCCATCTGCTCGAAATAACCTGACTTGGCCTCGCCGACGATCTCGTCCCACATTTCGGTATCGACCCAGCCGGGCGAGACGATGTTGACGCGGGTCGGCGCGAGCTCCAGCGCCAGCGCGCGGGCGAAATAGCTGAAAGAGCCGGCGACCGCCGAGACCACCGAGCCGCCCGGGACCGGCGGGCGGTCCTTGTTTATGCCGGAAGTGAAGATCATCGAGCCGCCTTTGTTCAGCGTGCGCACGGCATGCTTGGCCAGCATCACCGCGCCGATCAGCTTGCCGTCGACGAAGCCGCGTACGAAATCCATGTCGGTCTCGCCGATCGGATAATTGGGCGGTGGCGTGCCGGCCGTCGCGACCAGATGATCGAAGGCGCCGGCTTGCTCGAACAAGCCGGACACCTCGGCCTCATTGGCCATGTCGGCGGCGATGCCAGTCACGCGCCCTGCCCCGCCGAGCCGCTTTTCGGCGGCCTTCAGCTTTTCGGCCGAACGGCCGGCGATCACCACCTCCGCGCCGCTTGCAAGCGCCGCTGCCGCGACGCCGAAACCTATGCCGGAGCTGCCGCCGACGACAATGATCTTCTTTCCATTAAGCGATGTCATAGGGAGACTGGTCACGGGTCTTCTCCGTCTTTCCGTGATGGACTGAAATCAGGCGCGGCCGGCGTGGGCGGCCGCGATATCGGCGAGGATGATCTTCTTCATCGAATACATCGCCTGCCGAGCCCGGTCGGCCTTTGCGCGATCCGGGTCGTTCATCAGCCGCAGGGCTTCGCTGGGAATGACCTGCCAGTAGACGCCGAATTTGTCCTTCAGCCAGCCGCAGGGCTGCTCCGAGCCGCCGTCGGCAGTCAGCGCGCTCCAGAAATAGTCGGTCTCGGCCTGGTCCTTCGTCTCGATGTAGAGCGAGATGCGCTCGTTGAAGGGCGGCACGCCGCCGGCATTCAAAGCGGTAAAGCGCTGGCCTTCCAGTTCGAAGTCGAAGATCGCGTGCGGCTTGTCGGTGAACTCGATGGTCCGCAGCGCGCGGCTGTTCTTGAAAACGGACAGATAGAAATCTCGCGCGGCTTCGGCATCGAGATTGAACCAGAGGAAGGGATGAACGGTGGCCATGGTGTCCTCGCAGGTTTGATCTGAAGTGAGCGTTGATCACAAATTCTGTGAGGATTTTTGGCTGGAAAAAGCTCGACGGACAAACCAAAGTTTGGCAAGGATTTGTTACCAACACTCACAAATCGATCTGGCCATGACCCGCAGACTGCCGCCGCTCAATGCCCTCCCGGCCTTCGAGGCTGCCGCCAGGCACCTGAATTTTTCCAGGGCCGCGGACGAGCTCAATCTCACGCATGGCGCCGTCAGCCGGGCGATAAAACATCTGGAGGAGCAGCTCGGCGTGCAGCTCTTCGAACGCGCCACGCGCTCGGTGCGGCTCACCCCGGTCGGCGAGCCTTATGCGGCTGCCGTGCGCGAGACGCTCGACCAGCTCGCGCTGGCGACGCAGACGGCGACCTCCCGCCATTCGGGTTCGACGCTGAATGTCAGCACCTCGGACGGCTTTGCCGGCAAATGGCTGGTGCCGAGGCTCTACCGCTTTCATCGCACGCATGGCGATATCGACGTGCGCGTCTCGACCACCGGCAAGCTGACCAATTTCCGCGGCGACGGCATCGACGTCGCCATCCGTTATGGCGGCGGGCATTATCACGGGCTGACGTCGGAATTCCTCACCGGCGAGGAGGTGTTTCCCGTCTGCAGCCCGAAGCTCTTGGAGGGTCCGCGTCCGCTCAAGCACCCGCAGGACCTCAGGCACCACACGCTAATCCGCGACGGCTACCGCATCGACTGGGCGGCGTGGCTTGCCAGCGCCGGCGTCGAGGGCATCGACCCGAACAGCGGCCTCACCTTCGACTCCGCCACCTTCGCGGTGGAGTCGGCGGTGCAGGGCGAAGGCGTGGTGCTCGGCCGCACCATGCTGGTTTCCGCCGATCTCGCCACCGGCCGGCTGGTGCGGCCGTTCGACCATGCGCTGAAAGCGGTCTCCAGCTTTTACCTCGTCTACCCGCCGGAGGCGATCCGCCAGCGCAAGGTGAAGGCGTTTCGCGATTGGCTGTTTGAGGAGATCGGGCCGGGCTGAAGCAAAGGCTTGCCAAAATCCCAGCCTTGCGAAGACGTGCCGATTGCGCGATGTTGCACAACCATGGCTGGCGAGTATCTGGACCACAAGTTGGAATGCCCGTTTTGCGGCACCATCCGTTTGCAAATTCCGGCCGATGCTCAACCCGAAACGGCGATCCATTGCGCCGAGTGCGGCAAATATCTCGGCTCATGGGATGAGCTTCAAACCGATTTCGAGCTCCAAGGCGGCACGGACGGCGTATTCCGGCTGGATAAGGGGCGCATCCAGAAGCTCAATTCCAGCCGATGACCAGCCGCTGCTGAGGGAGCCCATGGGGCTCAGACCGGAAAGCGCGCAACAGGGCAACCGACGGCATGGGCGGGGGGCGTTGGGGAGCCGTCGGTTACCAGCACGGGGGGCCATGGAATCAGAAAATGCGCAGGCCCTGGCACGATAATGCCAGTTCTTTGCGTTCATGGGAACTGGTTTCCAGCTTAAAATTCAAATGTCTATGGGAGAAAGTGCACACTCGCGATGATCTTCGTGCGGCTCCCCGCGACAGGAACCACATCGGCCGTGCCGCGTCATAGAGACAGGCTTTTGTCGCGATCGTGGAGTGACGTCGATGGTCAGGCTGCTTGGTGTCGTTGCATTGGCGCTCGCGCTCGCGTGCGGCGGGACGCTGGCAGCCAAGCTCGACCTCGCCGCCGTCAACCAGGCGCAATTCAGCGAGGGCGAGCCGAAGGACGTCGATCCGATGGTGCTCAGGGCGCAGATCCTGCTTGATCGCGCCCGCTTCTCCCCCGGCCTGATCGACGGCCGCCTTTCCGACAATTTTTCCAAGGCCGTCGCGGCCTTCCAGGCGGCGAACGGATTGCCCTCCGACGGCAAGCTCACCCGGGAGACCTGGGACAAGCTCGCGGCGACTTTCGCCGGCCCGGTGCTGATAAATTACGAGGTCATGGCCAAGGATGTGCGCGGGCCGTTCACCAGGCGCATCCCCGCCCGCATGGAGCGGATGGCGCATCTGAAGCGGCTCGGCTATCGCAACGCGCGGGAAAAACTGGCGGAGCGCTTCCATGTCAGCGAACAATTGCTGAGGCTGCTCAATCCAAAAATCGGTTTCAGGAAGGCCGACACCACGCTGGTGGTGCCTGATATCGGCCGCGGCGACCCTCCCGCGACTGTCGCCAGCGTCGAGGTCGACAAGGGCGCCCGTCAGGTGCGCGCGCTCGATGCGTCAGGCAAGGCGCTTGCGGTCTATCCCGCCTCGATCGGCAGCGAGGAAAAGCCGGCGCCGAGCGGCGCGGCGGAGGTCAGGCGCGTCGTCCACAATCCGACCTACCATTACAATCCGAAGTTCGCCTTCAAGGGAGTGAGGAGCAAGCGGCCCTTCACCATCGCCGCGGGACCGAACAATCCGGTCGGGGTCGTCTGGATCGATCTCTCGATCGAAAGCTACGGCATCCACGGCACGCCCGATCCCAGCAAAATCGGCACGACCTTCTCGCATGGCTGCATCCGGCTGACCAACTGGGATGCCGAAGACCTCGCCGCCATGGTCAAGCCCGGCACCAAAGTCGACTTCGAACAGGAGACGGCGCAAGACGGGCAAGCGCAGTGAAATGCCGGCGCGTCGCGAGGCCGCCAAGCTGTAACCTGTTGCATAAATCCAGCTTATCATGACCCCCAGTTTTTGAAGACGTTACACGGGCTTTCCCCGCCTGTAGCTTCGGCGGCGCTCGTTCAACAATGATATGATTTCGGTGGTTTGATGCAGACACATGCGCGGGTGGTGATCGTCGGCGGCGGATGCGTCGGCGCCGGTATCCTTTATGGCCTGGCGAAGCGCGGCTGGACCGATGTGGCGCTGCTCGAGCGCACGCAGCTTACCGCCGGCTCGACCTGGCATGCGGCCGGTCTGATCCCCTCCTACGCCCGCAACATCAATGTCGGGCGGATGATAAACAAGACCATCGAGATCTATGAGGGGCTGGAGGCTGAGACCGGGCAGCCGGTCGGCTGGCACAAATGCGGACAGCTGCGCATCGCCAATTCGAGAGACCGCCTCGACGAATACAAGAGCTATATGAGCGTCGCCGAGGTGCAGAACATGCGGGCGCAGTTGCTGACGCCGGACGAAGCCCGCAAGCTCTGGCCGTTGCTCGACAACAAGCAAATGCTCGGCGCGCTCTATCATCCCGACGACGGCCATATCGCGCCGGCCGACGTGACGCATGCCATGGCCAAGGGCGCGCGGGATCTCGGCGCCAAGATCTATCTCAACACCGAGGTGACCGGCTTCAAGCGGACGGCCAGCGGCGAGTGGCTGGTTGAGACCAACCAGGGCGACATCACCTGCGAGCATGTGATTTGCGCCACCGGCAATTACGCGCGCCAGACCGGCGCGCTGCTCGGCCTCGACATCCCGGCGATCCCGATCCTGCATCAATACTGGATCACCGAAGCCGTGCCGGAGGTGGTCGAGCGCAAGCGCGCGGGCCGGCCCGAAATGCCGATCCTGCGCGACGAGGGTTTCGAGGGCTATCTGCGCGAGGAAGGCGACGGCTTCATGTTCGGGCCCTACGAGCGCACCGAACACCTCAAGCTCTTCGCCGAGGATGGCGTTCCCGACTGGTTCGGCGCCGATCTGCTGGAAGAGGATTTCGAGGCGGTGTCGTGGAACTGGGAGCAGGCGCTGCAGCTGGTGCCTGCGCTCGGGCGCGTCGGCATCAAGGCCAATGTGCGTGGCCCGTTCCAGATGACGGCGGACGAGCTGCCCTTGATGGGGCATGCTTGGGGCCTGCCCAATGTCTGGCTGGCCGAAGGCGTGCCGGGCGGCATCCTGTGGGGCGGAGCGATCGGCTACTATTTGTCGGAGCGGATCGTCGAAGGCGGCAACAGTATCGATACATCCGATCTCGACCCGCGCCGCTTCGGCGACTACGCCAACAAGGAATGGACGCGCGAGAAGGTGCGCGAGGCGTGGGGCACGCATGCCGAGCAGAAATACCCGGGACACGACATGCCCGCTGCTCGGCCGCAGAAGACCGCGCCCTCCTATGACAGGCTGACCGAGCTCGGCGCCGTCTGGGGCGTGCTCAATGGCTGGGAGATGCCCAACTGGTTCGCGCGCGACGGCGTCGAGGCCAAGGACCAGTATAGCTGGCGCTGGACGCCGAAGGGCAACCTCGTCGGCGAGGAGGTGCTCGCGGTGCGCAACGCCGTCGGCCTGGTCGAGATGACGCCGATGACCAAGTTCGAAGTGTCGGGACGAGGCGCAGCCGCCTGGCTGGACCGGATCATCGCCAACCGCCTGCCGGCGGTCGGCAAGGTGACGCTGGCGCATCAGCTTACCGCCAACGGCGGCGTGCAGGCGGAATATATGGTGGCGCGCCTCGGCGATGACCTGCTCTATCTGATCTCGACGCCGCGCGCCGAGCGCTGGAATTTCGACGACCTCACAAAACTGCTTCCCACCGATGGCAGCGTGAAGCTGACAAACGTCACCAACGATCGCGGCTGTTTCACGGTCGTCGGGCCGAAGGCGCGAGACGTGCTGCAACCTCTCACCGAGATCGACCTTTCCAACGAAAGTTTTCCGTGGTTCGGCGTCAAGACCGGCAATGTGGCTCTGGCCAGCGACGTGCGGCTCCTGCGCGTCAATTATGAAGGCGAGCTGGGCTGGGAGCTCTACCACCCCCTGCCCTATCAGCGTCAATTGCTCGACGCGATCCTGAAGCAGGGCGAGAAGCACGGCATGCGGCTGGTCGGGCTGCATGCGCTGGAGTCGCTCAGGCTCGAGAAATCCTATCGCGCCATGTACCGCGACATGAATCCCGAGCTCAACGCGCTGGAGAGCGGGCTGGAGCGTTTCATCCGCCTCGACAAGGGCGACTTCGTCGGGCGCGACGCGGTGCTGAAATACAAGGAGCGCAACGACCAGCGCCGCTCGGTGACGCTCAGGATCGACACCGAAGGCGCCAGCTCCCTTGCCAATGAAGGACTCTACAGCGACGGCGCGCTGGTCGGGCGCATCACGTCGGGCGGCTATGGCTACGCGCTCGGGCATGACGTGGCGCTGGCGCTGCTGCCCGAGCGTTTTTCCAAACCCGGCACGAAGCTCGACGTCGCGATCCTGGGCGAATGGAGGGCCGCCGAGGTGATCGCGGATTCGCCTTACGACCCGACGTCGGCCAGGGCGCGGATGTAATAGGCGGGGCCTGCAAAGGCCCCGTTGCCGACGTGTCCTTCGGAGGGAAGCCCGTATGCGTATCGACCGCATCAACGTCTATTCGGCGCAACTGCCGGTTAAAGGCGGCGTCTACCGCATGGCCAGCGCCGACGTGGAGGCGCTGGACTCGACGCTGGTCGAGATCGTTACCGATGACGGTTTTGCCGGCTGGGGCGAGACCTGTCCGATCGGCCCGGTCTACCAGCCGCATCATGCGCTTGGCGCCCGCGCCGCGATGGCCGAAATCGCGCCGGGCCTGATCGGCTCGGAGGTCGCCTCGATCAGGCAGCTGGCGAAACAGATGGACGAGCGGCTTAGCGGGCACGGCTACGCCAAGGCCGCGTTCGATATGGCGTTCCTCGACCTGCTCGGCCAGAAGCTCGGCGTACCGGTCTCGACGCTTTTGGGCGGCGCGCTGACCGACCGCGTGCCGGCCTACTACTCGCTGATCGTCGGGGCGCCGGACGAGACGGCGCGGATCGCCGCCGACAAGGTGAAGGCCGGCTACCCGCGCCTGCAGGTCAAGATCGGCGGGCGCAACCTGGAAGAGGACGTGGCCGTCGTCCACAAGGTCTGGGAAGCGGTCGGCTACAAGGCTCGGCTAGCTGTCGACGGCAACCGAGGCTTGACGGTCGCCGCCGCGATCCACCTCGACCGGCTTTGCCAGCAAATCCCCTTCGTCTTCGAACAGCCCTGCAACACGATGGACGAGATCGCGACGCTGAAGGGCCGCGTGACGCATCCGGTCTATCTCGACGAAAGCACCGAGGACCAGAACGCGGTGCTGAGGGCCATCTCGCTCGGCATCGCCGACGGCTTCGGCTTCAAGGTGACGCGCCTTGGCGGCCTCACCAAGATGACGACGGTGCGCGACCTCTGCGCCATCCGCTCGCTGCCGCACAGCTGCGACGACGCCTGGGGCGGCGACATCATCGCGGCGGCCTGCGTGCATCTGGCCGCCACGGTCGAGCCGCGCCGCATGGAAGGCGCCTGGATCGCGCAGGAATACATCAAGGGCCATTTCGACGCGAAGCACCCGGTCGTCATCAAGCAAGGTCACATCGCCGTACCGCAACGGCCGGGACTGGGCGTGAAACCGGAGCCCGGCATGTTCGGCAAGCCTGTGGCGATATATGGGCCATAAGCGGGAAGCGGCGCAGCCGGTTCACAGTTTCGGATCGGAATGGCCGCTGGCCCCCGGTAATCATCAGCGCCGTCCCCCACTCGAAGAGGGGGGACGCCCTATGGGATTGTCCTCAGGACGGGCATTTCGACCGGCTGCGCGCATCAGCCGATCACCTTCGCGATGCCACGGATCGTTCCGCCATGTCCCGCGTTCTTGTGACACGCAAGGAGGAACGGCGATGGACGACGATCGGACCGAGAAGATCAGGCAACGGGCCTATGAGATCTTTCAACGCGAGGGCGGCATCCTTGGCAATCACGAACGGCACTGGCATCAGGCGGAGTTGGAGATCGACCGCGAGGCCGCCCTGCCGCTGACGGCAGGCGATGCGCTGCCCGAAACGCGCGAGATCGACAGCGCGGATGTGCTGACGGTCGAGGCGCTTGCCATGCGCACCGGCATTTCCGGCGACGAGGCGCAGGAACTGCTCGACCGGCTGGGCAACGACCGCGCGGCGATCGAGCAAGCGGCACGGAGCCTCAAGGCAAAGCGGCAGCGCTGACCCGCTGAAGATGCTCTATTTGCGCTCCACGTGAGCACGACAGGCATGCCCCAAGGCACGTTCCTTGGCGCCTGCAGGCAGGGAAACCTTGCCTTCCGACACCTGGGCCTCCCACCACGCGTAGTGTTTCAGCCTGTAGCTGCCCAGGCGCACCGCTGAGACCGGCGATGGGACCGCCTCCGAGATTGAGCGCGGTGTTGATGTCGAGTCCTGCTTTCAGCAGGGAAGTCGCCGGCCTGTCCAGGGAGAAGAAGGCTTCCTTGGTCGAGCCGACGATGATGCGGCCCTGACCGCTTCGGCGATGAAGGTGCGGTTCGCCAGCCAGTTGCTCTTTGCGCGCACGCTGTTGCCGCCATCCTCGCCGATCAGCGGCGGATAGGACACCATCGCATTTTCGGCCCCATCCAGAACCGCTCGCCAGGCGCGGCCGGCAAGGTCGACCACGTGCGTGCCGCATGGGTGGCACTCTCCATCCGGGTTGACAGGACAGACGCGCCGCCCTAGCTTTCGCGTTAGTGACCACTAACGCGAAATACTGGACAGCGCTCGGCGATCCGACGCGACGCACGATCTTCGAACTGCTGGTCGACCGCCCCAGCTCGGTCAGCGGGCTCGCCAATGCACTGCCCGTGACGCGGCCGGCGGTCTCGCAGCATCTGAAGGTTCTCAAGGATGCCGGGCTGGTGGCCGACACGCGCTCGGGCAAGGAACGCATCTACCGTATCGACCCGGACGGCCTCGCGGCTTTCCGGGCGGAGATCGACCAGTTCTGGGTGAAGACGCTCGCGGCTTACGCGCGGCTTGTCGAGCAACCGACGGAGGACGAAACATGATCAAGCAGCCGGCACCCGCGCCCGTGAAACATTCCGTCGTCGTCGCGGCGCCGATCGCACGCGCCTTCAAGGTGTTCACCGAGGATTTCGGCAGCATCAAACCGCGCGAGCACAATCTGCTCGCCGTCCCGATCGCGGAAACGATCTTCGAGCAGCGGGTCGGCGGCCACGTCTACGACCGTGGCGTCGATGGCTCAGAGTGCCGCTTCGCCCGTGTGCTGGCCTACGATCCGCCGAACCGGCTGCTTCTGAGCTGGGACATCAGCCCGCGCTGGCAGATCGAAACCGACCTCACCCGCACAAGCGAGTGGGAAGTCCGCTTCACGGCCGAGGCGGAAAACCGCACCCGCGTCGAAATCGAGCATCGCCATATCGAGCGGCATGGCCAGGGCTGGGAAAGCGTGCGCGGCGGAGTCGACAGCGATCAGGGCTGGCCGCTCTACCTGCAGCGGTTCCAGGACCTCTTTTCCCGGGCAGCCTGACAGCACCACCCGGTACCGAAGGGCTTGGCCCGCACGACAGCCATTGGAAGGAGCGCGGAAAATGGAAGCTTATTGGCTGAGCACGCTCGGCGTGCTTGCGCTCTGTCTCCTGTCGGTGGCGCTGGCGGTCTATTCCGGCTCGTCCAAGGGATTTGCGGGCAAGCTTTCGGGTCCGGTCGTCCCGGCGGACGACGACAACCGGCTCTACCGGATCGACCGCGTCCACATGAATTCGGTCGAGGCGCTGGCCCCTTTCGTCGTGCCCGTGATGCTGGCGATGATGGTCGGCGTCGGCCCGGTGACGCTCGCCGTGCTTGTCTGGGTTCACCTGGCGATACGCCTCGTACACATGGTCATCTACCTGCGTGGAGGAAACGCCGCCAAGGGCGGCAGCGTCAGGACGATCCTCTATGTCTCGGGCGCGCTGGTCACGCTTGTTCTCATCCTCGTGACGGGGTGGGCGGCGCTTCGCTGAGCAGCTTTCGCTTCGTCGGCGGACACCCTCGGCCGATCAGAGGTTCATCCCGGTACAACCACAATCCCTGTTGGTCCGGCAACGAACGCGCTCGCGGCGGTTGCGTTCCCGATATGCCAGGCTGCACATCGCCTTGGGCAGGATCAAGTAACGAATTGGTGGGACGGCTGCGCATCAGTCCTTCGGCGCGTTGCTGTAGAGCGCCACGCCGACGCGGTCGTTGCGCCGCCACCGCACCAGAGCGCGATAGGCCGTATCGTCGGCCGGGACCTCGAGCAGGAAGCGGTCCGGGATCTCCACATCGGCGCCGACGCGCAATTCCGCACCTTGCTCGTGCTGATTTCTGACCGAGCAGCCGATCCTGACGCCGGCGGCGATGATCGTGGCTTCCTTGAGCACGAATTCGCGCGCATGAAGACGGCGCTCGGTCTCGGGAAAATTGGCCATATCCGGCGGGCTCCTCAGGCAAGGCTCTCCTCGCAACAGGGCAGCACCATAGCAGCGAGGCGTTTCCGTTCCGTTAGCAATCACTGAAACGCGGAACGGCAGCTTCATAGGCCGACCGCGTTCATCGGGATCTCTCATGCCCAGAGGGTTCAACCAGAGACGATGACCCCGCTCGCGTGCAGGACCCAGCGGCGGCCGTCGCCGCGGAACTCGGTGAGCGACAGCGGCTCGATGTCGATCTTCCAGACCGAGGAAAGCGGCGCGCCCAGAACATGCACCATGGCCGCGCGGATCGGCAGGGCGTGCGTGAGCGCGATGGTATGACCGCTCTCGGAAGCCAGGCGCTCCATCAGCGCGGCGCCGCGCCGGGCGACGGCGGCAAGCGATTCGCCGCCATGGGGCGCCGCTTCCGCATCGGCGAACCAGGCCGCCATGCCTTCCGGATCTTCTGCCTGCACCTCCTCGAAGCCTTTGCCGGCCCAGCGCCCGAAATCCTGCTCGGCAAGCAGCGGCTCGACCGTCGCCTCGAGGCCGAGCGCCTCGGCCGTCTGCCGCGCGGCCAGCGCCGGACTCGTCCAGACGCGGTCGGCGCGGCGCAGCGAAGCGGCCAGCGCGCCGGCACGCTCGAAGGCTCGCGGCTCCGGCGCCTCGTCACTCGGAAAACGACCCTTGCGCGTGGCCTGCGTCGCGCCGCTTGCGATCATCGTCAGGCGGGCGAGCATCCCAAAACTCCGTGGTCCAGTGAAATTTCGGCCGCGCGAAGCCGTGTTGGCCATTACATGTCGTTGACAGGCGAACGAAGTGCTGACAAGTGTTTTAGCGCTATACGGGATTGGAAGCCGGTGCGAGTCCGGCACGGTCGCGCCACTGTGATCGGCACCAGCCGAAAGTCAGGCCTTATTCCGCAGCATTGTTCGATCAACGGGACGCAGTATCCCACGGGAGGTCAATATGTCCGACACCACCTTCGCCCCCAGCTACGGTCCGGTTGCGATTCCGGTTCGCGAGCTTCTGCCGTGGGCCATCTTCGCCGGCCTGCTGTTGATGCTGGCGATCTATTTCGTCGGGGCGGAAGAAGGCGCGACGTCGCTGCTCCGCGGCACCTATGTGCACGAATTCGTGCATGACGGCCGCCACCTGCTCGGCTTCCCCTGCCACTAAGGCGGTTCAGCATCGCTGAACTCGCTTCGATTTTGGTCTAACGCGATTCCGGACGGAAAACCGGCACGCAGTTTTCCTGGAATTGCTGGGTTGGTTTAACGCTATTCCGGACGGAAAACCGCTACGCACTTTTCCTGGAATTGCTTAGAGGGTTAACGACATGGTCGGAAAACTTTTGCTGCGCGGCATGCTTGTCGGGCTGGTTGCGGGGATTCTGGCATTCGCCTTCGCCCGCGTCTATGGCGAGCCGCAGGTCGACAAGGCGATCGCCTTCGAGGAACAGCAGGCCCAGGCGGCCGGCGAGGCGCCGGAGCCCGAGATGGTCAGCCGCGTCATGCAGGCTGGCATCGGTCTCGCAACCGGCGTGCTGGTCTATGGCGCCGCCCTCGGCGGGCTATTCTCGCTGGTCTTCGCCTATGCCTATGGCCGGCTGGGTTCGCTTGGGCCCCGTGGCACTTCGGCGCTCATAGCGCTGCTCGGCTTCCTGGCGGTGATCGTGGTGCCCAGCCTCAAATACCCGGCCAACCCGCCCGCGGTCGGCAATGCCGAGACCATCGGCTACCGCACGGAATTGTTCTTCATCATGATCGTGGTCTCGATCGCGGCGATGGTGGCGGCGGTCGGCCTGGCGCAGCGGCTGTGGACCCGGCTCGGCGCCTGGAACGCCTCGATCGTGGCTGGGCTCGCCTTCCTCGTCGTCTTCGCACTGGTGAAGGCAGCCCTGCCCGACATCAACGAAGTACCGGAGAACTTCTCGGCGACGGTGCTGTGGCAGTTCCGCGTCGCCTCGCTTGGCATCCAGCTTGTGCTATGGACCGTCGTCGGGCTCGGCTTCGGCGCGGTTGCCGAGCGCGTGGTCGCGGCGCGCGACCAGCGCAGCCCTGCCCGCCGCTTCGCCTGAAATCCGATGCGTCGGCCGCCACGGTTCCTTGCCCTGGCGGCCATTTTCTTTTTGGCGACCGCCCTTTCGATCATGACGGCGGCAGCACCCGCCGAAGCGCATAGCGGATCCTTCGCCCCGCCTCCTCCCGGCATCCAGATCCCGAGCCTGACCCACGGCCAGATGGCCGTGATCGCCCGCTACCGCGGCGAGATCCTCGAGCTCGCCCAGCACCAGACCGCGACCGACCCGACCTTCCGGCGGCTCTACAATCACGGCAACCTGCAATTCACCTATTGCCTGTGGGGCCTGATGCCGGGCAGCCTCGCCGACGAGGAGAGCCCCTTCAACGAATGCAGCCACGCCTACCTCGCCACCGCCAAGGCGCTGCTCACCCATATGGCGACGATGCCCTCAGCCGAACGCAACGCGAAAGCACTGATCTCCGATATCGACGCCGACATGGTGCGCAGCGGCGCGTCGTGGATCCTGTGCCAGTATAGCGGCGAGTCTTTCAGCACCGGCGCCGTCGTCGAGCCCAGATGGCGCGACATGGTCTTCCACCTGCCGAGCCTCTGCGTGCTGCTTGCCACGATGGCGGCGCTCGTCGCCGCCGCATGGTCCATCTTCGGCACGCCGCGCGCCCGCGCGGCCTAGCCGAGCGCTGCGCGCCGGCGTAAGCATCGGCAATTGTCCGGTTCCGGATTCGCAGCCGCCAGCCATGTTCGCCCCCGATGCCTTCGCCGTCACCGCCGCCTTATGCAGCGCGCTGAGCTCCATGTTCCTGAGCGAGCTCAAGGGCCGCGTTCCCCTGCTCCAGCTTGCCCGCTGGCAGATGCTCGCAACCTTCGTGATGACCGGCTCGGTGTCGTTGGCGATCGGCGGCTGGCACACGATGGGAGCGAGGGAGTTCTGGCTGCTTGCCGGATCGAGCTTCGCCGGCATCAGCATTGCCAGCACGACCTATTTCGCCACCATCTATTCGGTCGGCCCGCGCATCACGGCGCTGCTCTTCTCGCTCACCTCGCCTTTCGCCCTGGCGCTCGGCTATCTCGTGCTCGGCGAAACCATCAGCCGCTGGCAGGCGCTGGGCGTGGCGCTGGCGCTTGCCGTGCTTGCCATCGGTGGGCAAACGCCGGGGGTCAACGCGGCCTCGGACCCCGGACGATGCTTGCTGATGGTGCCCGAGACGGCAGGCATGGACAGCTGATACGATCGGCGTTGCGGCTCACGCTCCGTGGCTGAGGTTGTTCAATGTCGCTCGTTTACAGACCTGCTCGCGCCGATGATCTCGTGGCGACCGATGCGCTGGTGGTGGCTAGCATCAACGAGCTTACCACTCGGCACGGCTTTGGCCCGATGGCGGCGACGAGCCCTCCCAACTTCCAGCTGTTTTCGCTCGAGGACGACCCCGGCGGCCTGTGGGTGGCGGAAGACGACGGGGACATTGCGGGCTTCGCCTGGAGCTGGGTATGCGGCGATATCTGGTTCCTCGCCCAGCTGTTCGTCGATCCTGGCCGACAAGGCCGCGGCATCGGAAACACGCTGCTGGAACGGACCATGGAGCATGCCCGCGCATCAGGCGCAGCCCACAAGGCACTTATAACATTCACCTTCAATCGTGTGTCGCAGGGGCTTTACATGCGGCACGGCTTGTTTCCCAAAACGCCGATCTACCTTCTCAGCGCCGCGCGCGAACGGGTGACCAAGGCGTTGCCGGAACCGCCGTTGCGCGCCGTCGAAATGGACGACAGCGCCGCGACGATGGAGAAACTTGCCGAGATCGACGCCCGTGCCCTGGGCGCCTCGCGAGTGAAGCATCATCGCTACCTGCGCACCGATCCGTCGACGACAGGCGTCCTGCTCTTTGCTGGCGGCGAGGCGGTCGGCTACGGATACATCAACGCCGGCGGGCATATCGGCCCCCTGGCGGTGATGCGGCCCGATATCGTTCGCGATGCCTTTGCAACGGCGTTGCTGTTGGCGGCGGATCGCTCGGCCGAAAAGGTATCGGCCTTCCTGCCGGGCACATGCGGGAGCGCGCTTGGCCTCGCGATCGATCAAGGCATGCGCATCACCTTCCCGATGCTGTTGATGGCATCGCCCGGCTATGGCGACTGGACGCAGTATCTGCCGCGAAATCCGGGCTTCATGTGATCGGCCGCCCGCGGCTGCAGGCGGCCGGCGGCAACCAAATGCTTGTTTTGCCGTTTATTTCAGCGGCTGCCGGCACACAGCGTGGCGCCAGCCGGCTGCGTCGGCCAGGTATCGCCGAGGGCGGAAAGGAGGCCGCGATGACACGGCCGACAGTGGAAATAGGCGACAGGGTGGCTGTCATCGCCACGGTGGTCGAACGCACCGAGGACCGCGTGATGCTGAGGCTCGACGGCGACAGCCATAAATATTCGATGGTCGAGCCCAATGCCAAGGCTGGCGACAAGCTCAGACTCGAGGGCGAGGTCGTGCATGTCGACGAGGATCTCGGACGCACGACCGTGCAGGTTCTGGGGCGCGTGACCGTCGACACCCGGTCGGTCGAGATGGTGACGCGACGTTGCGACCTCGACCATATCGGCTCGAACGTGCCGGGCCACCCTCGCCCACGCACCCCGCCGCGACCGCATGGGTGAGCCGGGGCCGAGCCGCGATTCTGTCGTGGGACGATGACCGGTCTAATGGCGCTTGAAATACTGCACTTCGCGTTCGTGCTTTTCCGCCGCTTCGCGCGACTTGAAGGTTCGTAGATTGCGGCGCTTGCCGGTTCTCGGATCGATTTTGCGCGAATAGAGCCTGTATTCGCCGGATTTCAGCTTGCGGATCATGGCGGTCTCCTTGTGAGCCAAGAACCTAACCCGCCTGGGGCCGTCGCGGTTCCAGGTAGGCCATCCAGCCCGCTCACGGCCCGGCCGCAAAAAAGCGCCGCTGTCGGTGAACCATTTCACGGACGTAAACGACCCAATATCGGAATCGAGACCGCAACGACACGATTAGGTCGGATTATTTGTATTCAAATGACTTTGGCGACGTTATGCGGATGTCGCCGAAGTGCCGGATCTGAGGAGGGTGAGATGGTTACGGCGAAGCTTCACGGCGTTGAACTCGTCAGGGGCCAGAAGTGGACGGTGCGCGTCACCGCCTATGGCACGACGCTAATCTTTCCCTTCGAAGCCGAGCAATATGCGCGCTCCTATGCCGATGGCCAGGCCTTCCGCCTCGGCGTCGAGGTTGTCGAGTTGAGGGACTGCGCCTGAGAGGCCGAGCCATCGATCGCCAAATGGCCTGAAGACCCGCGCACCCATATATAAGCGGCATGTCGACATTCGATACGGCGAAGCGGTGGGCGCGCAAGATCAAGCGCGATGTGGTTGCGCTCTGGATCGCCGCCCGCGATCCGCGTGTGCCCTGGTATGCAAAAGCCGCCGCGGGCGCAGTCGCTGCCTATGCGCTGAGCCCCATCGATCTTGTCCCGGATTTCATCCCGATCATCGGCTACCTGGACGACCTGCTGATCGTGCCTGTCGGCATCATGCTCGCGGTCAAGCTGGTTCCGTCCGATCTGATGCAGGAATTCCGCGAAGAGGCCGCGCGACGCGAGAAGCCGGCGAGCAAGGCCGGGCTCGCCTTCATGATCGCGCTCTGGGTGCTTGCGGCGTTGGCCCTCGCCTGGCTGTTTTGGCCGAAGCCGGCCTAGATCCTTCAGCCAGGGCAGCCGCGCATGCCGGCGGAATCTCACTCGGCAGCTAAATTAGCTGTCCCTTGTAATTTATGCAAATCAGGGCCATGCTGGCCGAGCGCGTGAAATGGCAGGCGCAATGGGTGGGTCAATTAGGGGTAAAGCGTGATGGAGTTCGCAGTCTGCTACGACCACAGCGGGTTCGATCTGGCACGGTCGCTCTTCCTCGATGTCACGGCGTTCTTTGCGCTGATGGCGCCATGGGCGGTCGCGCGGCTCATCGAGATGTCGCGCGAGGATGGCGCAGTCGGGCTACAGCCGGTCTGAGGCTCGAGCCGCCACTTTGCTAAGAGCGTTTCGCGGAAGCGCCGAACCGCTCCAACTCTCTGTGCTTTTCCTGGAATTGCTTTAAAAGCGCGTCGCGCTGGAGCGGATTCTGTCGACGCGCTTTAAGCCTTTGTTTTCATGGATGTCGTTATCGCAAAACCGCTGCACACTTTTGCGCGACATGCATTAGCCGTCGTGGACGACCTTTCGGATCGACAGGTCGTCGCCGAACAACGCCGAACAGTCGATCTCCTCCTGGAAGTTTGCCTGCGGATCGAGCACCAGCCACGAAGCGTGCGTGCGAAGATCCTTCAGCTTGGCATTCTTTTGCGCGCGCGCCAGGCGCTCGGCCTCGGCAACCGAGGCCTGAAAAGGCCTTTCGGCCTTGCGATGGTGAAGGATCCTCGACATAGCGGCGGAAAACGCGCTTGCCCCGCTTTTCGTTCCGTCGAAAGCGGCGGGTCGGACGCCTCGACCCTAACGCGTTCCCTGTTCGACGGTGGCGCGGCAGGACCTCCACGCGTCACGATACCCGCGAAGCGCATTTCTTTGCGCCCTGTTTCAAGCGGTATCGAGCATGAGCGCGCGCCGGATCGTCGGCTGAGGTAGCCCGGCTTGCCTTGGCGGTAAAAGAGTACGGCTCTTTGACGGACAAGCCGGGCTAAAGCGCCGACCATTGGGTTTCCTTGGGGGGAAGCCGGCGCAGAGATAGAGTGTCCGTTTCCCGTTGCGCCCGCAATTGTCGCTGAGGTCCTATGCCCCAGCGCAATGGTCCGACCGGCTGGAGACGTGATGCCGTAATTCCGGACGGAAGGCTACGGGAAAGCGCCGAGCCTAACCGCTCATACTTTTCCTGGAATTGCTCCACGCCCGAACGCTCAAGCCCGCGTAAGACGGTCGCCCTTTTGCAGCGCCCTCCTGACGAAAAGCTCGGCATGCTGCGCCCATTCCGCTTCCGCGACGTCGTTCTCACGAACGGACTGCCTGAAAGCTTCCCGCAGAGCCTCGAGCTCAAAGATCGACAGCCGCTGGTTTCTTTTTTGTTTTTTTGTGCCGGCGTCCATAGTGCGTTGCCAAGAACCGCAAGGTGAAGCCCATCGCATATGCGGCGGCTGTTCGACCCATCAACACCGTGGCCCTGACTTCTTTTGGGGGCAAATTTTGCCGCGCCCGCGTCTTCTGCCGGGACGATCCGGGCTCCGCCTGCCGGATGTGGACGGGGGTTGCATGCCGATCCATCCGGCAGGTCCGCCGCTATATGTCTGCACCTACAACGCCCGATAAAAGACCGCCTCGGGCCAGGGCGCGGGCGTGGCGCTATATCTTGCAGGTTATACGTCTTTTGGTATGGACCCGGCGCTCGATTGATGGTTGTCTCGGCATTGCTAAAATCATCCATGATTTCAGGTGGCAGCCGGCCCGCGTCTTCCCCGTCAACAGGAATGACGCGGGCTTTTGCCGCTCGGGGAGAGCCGCCCTCGCCGCTGGCGAAGGCAAGCCCGTTCGAGAGCGCGCAAACCCGTCGCCATTAACCTTCCCCATGGGCACGGACCAAGGTCGGTGTCGCAATTGCCGTCCCTCGCCTATAATCTTGCAAGCGGGTGGGTGAGCGGGGCCGATGTTTGGGAGATATTTCACGCGACTTGCACGAATCTGGAGCGGGCTGTCGCTGGCTTGGCAGTTCGTGATCGCGGGCGGCATCGGCCTTCTGGCGGTGATGCTCGTGGTCGGGCTGTGGGTGACGTCGCAGATTCGCGAAGGGGTGATGCACAATTCCGCCACCACGACAGCGCTCTATGTCGACAGCGTGATCGCGCCGCTGCTGCCTGACCTGCGCAAGAGCCGCGAGCTCGACGATTCGGTCAAGCGGGCGCTGGACGAGACGCTCGGCCAGGGCGCGCTCGGAAAGAGGCTGGTGTCGTTCAAGCTGTGGCGACGCGACGGCATGGTGCTCTACTCCGACGACTCGGCCCTGATCGGCAGAACCTTTCCGCCCAACGCCAATCTGAAGTCGGCCTTCGCCGGCAATGTCGTGGCCGAATACAACAACCTCAGCGACGATCCCGAATCGGGAGACGAGAAAGCGGTGAACGCGCCGCTGTTCGAGATCTACAATCCGGTGCGCGAGCCCTGGTCGGGCGAAGTGGTGGCGGTGTCGGAATTCTACGAGGTCGCCGACGATTTCCAGGAAACGCTGAACTCGGCGCTCAGATGGACGTGGCTGGTGGTGGCGGCCGCCACCGCGGCGGCGCTGGCGCTGCTCTCCGGCATCGTTTTCCGCGGCAGCCGCACCATCGTCACCCAACAGGCTGCGCTAGAGGCCAAGGTTGCCGAATTGCAGGCGGCGCTGGCGCAGAACTCGTCGCTGCGCCAGCGCGTCCAGCGCGCCTCGCGCCGCGCCACCGCCATCAACGAGCGGTATCTGCGGCGTATCGGCGCCGACCTGCATGACGGGCCGGCGCAACTGGTGGCGCTCGCCGCGCTAAGGATGGACAGCCCGGTGCTGGTTGATCCGACCACATCGAGCACGCTGCGCGAGGCCGAGATCGCCGGCATCCACAAGACGCTCGGCGAGGCGATGCGCGAGATACGCGGCATCTGCAACGGACTGGTGCTGCCGCAGATCGAAACGCAGGCTATCGCCGATATCTTGCGGCTGGCGGTGGCCGAGCACGAGCGGCGCACCAGCACCAAAGTGTTGCTAACTCTGCCCGAGCGCTTGCCGGAGCTCGGCACCTCGGAAAAGATCAGCATCTATCGCTTCGTGCAGGAAGGCCTGAACAACGCCTACCGCCACGGCAAGGGCAAAGGCCAGCAGGTCAGAGCCACGACGAAGGGCGGCAAGCTCCTGGTCGAGGTGCTGGACACCGGCCCCGGCTTCGACCCGGCCCGAAGCGAAGGCCTTGGGCTTGCCGGCCTCAGGGAACGGATCGAAAGCATAGGCGGGCAGTTCGAAACGCTGACCGGCCCGGGAGGAACCAGGCTGGTGATCACCTTGTCTGTCGAGGAGCAACCGTGAGCACATCCATCCGCATCGCAATAGTCGACGACCACCCCCTGTTTCGCGAGGGCGTGGCGCGCAGCCTCGGCGAGATAGGCGGCTTCGAACTTGTGGGCGAAGGCGCCAGCGCCGAGGACGCCGAAAGGCTGGCGCGCGCCAGCACACCCGATATTCTCCTGCTCGACATCAGCATGCCGGGCGGCGGCCTCAACGCGCTGGCCGGCATCCTTTCAGCGATGCCCGAGCAGAAGATCGTCATGCTCACCGTGTCGGAAACCAACGCCGACGTCGCCCTGGCGCTGAAGGCCGGCGCGCGCGGCTATGTGCTGAAAGGCGTCGGCTCCAAGGCGCTGGCCGAGATCCTGCGCGACGTCGCCAACGGCCAGAGCTACGTATCGCCGAGCCTGTCGGCGAGGCTGCTTTCCGACCTTTTGCAGCCCACCGGCAGCAAGCCCGATCCGCTCGGCCAACTCACCGGCCGCGAGGCCGAGATCCTGAAACTGGTCGCGGAGGGGCTCAGCAACAAAGAGGTGGCGGCCCGGCTGTCGCTGCAGGAGAAGACGGTCAAGCATCACATGACCAGGGTGCTGGCCAAGCTCAATGTGCGCAACCGCACCGAGGCGGCGCTGCTGATGCACGAGGCGAGGGAAAGGAACTGAGGAACTAGGTTCCCTCTTTCTTCAATTCTTCAACCCTCACAGGTTCAGCAGGCGTGACAGATCTTCCTCCGTCGCCTGCCGTTCGATGATGGTGCGGCCTTGCGCGTCCTTCATCTCGAAACGGCCGTTCTGGACCTGCTCCTTCATGCCGTTGCTATGGATGACGGTAACCTTGTCGCCATCGATCGAGAGCGTGTCGCCGGTTGCCGCGTTGGTGTAGCTGTTCTTACCGCTAGGATCAGTATTGTTCTTACCGCCGGGATCGGTATTGCCCTTGCCGCTGTTGTTGCCCGGCCCGGCATTGGGGTTGCCGCCGCCGGCATTGCTGTTGCCGGAATTGCCGCCGGCATTGCTGTTTCCACTGTTGCCGCTATTGCCTGAGTTCGAGCCGCCGGCGGAACCCGAATTGCCGCCACTGCCGTTGCCGCCATTACCACCGTTCCCGCCGCTATTGCTGTTGCCGGCATCGGCCGTGGCTACGGCAATCCTCGGCGAACCCTCAAAGATGACGTGCCAAGGCGCAACGGTCAGCGCCAGCGCGCTAAACGCGCGCAGCGCGAGCCAAGCAAGCCTGCTGAAGAGGCGGTTTCGCATATTTTCTCTTCGTTCCGGTTCTGCCTCGGCATGGCCGAAGTTCCGCTCGCGGCACAGCCGAGGCGGAACCGGTGTCTTGACCAGGGCAAGAATTCACATCCGGCGAGGCGACGAAAGCGGCCCACGACCCATGCCCCGGCCAGTCGGACCATTTCCGGCGCCATGGCTGACCAACGTCGCAACAGGTCTTGCCGCGCAAAAAATTACCCCCGCACGAAGGCGGGGGTAAGGTGAGTAGCCAAGTTCTACCGCAAGACGATCAGGACCGCAGAGACGAAGCAAAAGGTGGCAACCTGATTTTGCAGCGCTGACCTCCGGTCCCTTAAGATCTAATCCCGATAAAACCTCGCTCTCACAAACTCTGTCTCACAGATTCTTCAGGCGATTGAGATCGGCCATGGTGGCTTTCCGGTCGACGATGGTGCGTCCGTACTTGTCTTCCATCCTGAACCGGCCGTTCTCGATCTTCTCCTTCATTCCATTGCGGTGCGTGACCTGGATTCTGTTGCGTGTGGCCTCGACCTTGTCGCCGGTTACAGCATTGACGTGACTATCGACATCGGCGGTGCTTGCCGCGCTGGCGCTGCTGTTGCCATTGTCGCTGTTGCCATCATTATTGCCGTTGTTTCCGCCGCTGTTGCCGTTGCCGTTGTTGCCGCCGCTGTTGCCGTTCCCGCCGCTGTTGCCGCCGCCGTTCCCGTTTCCACCGCCGCCATTACCACCGCCACCGCCGCCTTTGCCGGCATAGGCCTTGGTCACGACGAGACCATCAATGGAGAGACTGAAAGGCGTGACGACAAGCGCCAACGCTGCCAGTGCTGGCAAGACTAGCCTGCAGCCCCCGCGCGACGCGCGCATTCCGTTCTCCCCATGCCAACCCTTCAGCCCGTCGGCCGAACTACCCCACCGGCAATGTCGCAGCATAAGCATCCCCAATCGGCAAGGCATAAGGAAGTGGCCCACGACCCTTGTCTTGTCCACTCGGACCTATTGCAATTCTTTCATAGGACCTAAGTCTTATTTCAACCACTGGGTGCGGCCGAACATTGCCGCCGCAGAGGTGCATTTTCCAAAGTCTACCAATTCCGAGCAGCGGGCTCCGAAGCGGTTCACCGTTTCATGGAAACGGCAAACCACCGCGCCTCCTTGTTTTGAAGCAGCTCCGGGCGGAAGGCCACGGCGAAGCGCTGGGCCTGACCGCTTCGCGCATTTCCAGGAATCGCCTTGGTTCGGAAGATGGATTCAGGCCGGCAAAGGCATCGGCCGCCGCGCCGCAACCGCCGTGCCGAAAGCGGCGGCAATGACGGCGGCGACGCCTGCGCATTGCAAAAGGTCGAGCTTCTCATGCAGGAATAGAAAGCCGGTGAGCGCGCCGCCCGCCGGCTCCAGGCAGACCAGCATGCCGTAAACCTTGGCCGGCATGCGGGCCAGCACCAGCATTTCCAGATAGAAGGGCAGCGCGCTGGAGAACAGGCCGACCACGGCGGCGCCTGCCATGATGTGCGGATCGGTGAGATAGGCCTGAGCAGCGTTAAAGCCGAAGGGCAGCGCCAGCACGGCGGCGATCGCCATGCCATAGGCGGAGGTGCGGACGCCGAGTTCGGCGCCGGCCTTCTGCGCGAAGATGATGTAGAGCCCCCAGCAGGCGCCCGCCGCCAGCGCCAGCGCCACGCCGGTCGGATCGAGCCCGCGGCTGATACCGGCAAACGGCGACAAAAGCACGATGCCGACGACGGCCAGCGCCACCCAGACAAGGTCGAGCAGGCGCCTGGAGCCGAGCGTGGCGACGAACAGCGGCCCGGTGAATTCGAGCGCCACGCAGACACCGAGCGGAATGCGCTGGAGCGCGGCATAGAACAACATGTTCATGGCGCAGACGGTGATGCCGTAGGCGGCGAGCCAGGGCAGGTTTTTGCGCGAGGGCAGCACTTTCCAGGGCCTCAGCACCGCCGCCAGCATCAGCGCGCCAATGGCGAGCCTCAGCATGGTCGTGCCTTCCGGGCCCAGAACCGGGAACAGCCCCTTGGCAAAGGCGGCGCCGACCTGCACGGAGAGCATTGCACCGAGCAGGCCAAGCACCGGCATGGCGCCGACAGGGGCCTGTTGGTTAGCTTCCTGTGCTGCGGTCAATCCTGGCTCCATCCCTGGTTTAGATGTGGAGATAGGGCGCGGGCGCCACGCTGTCGTGAGGCAGCGGGAGGCGGATCGATGGGGCAAGGGCAGCGAGGCTTGTCGCCTTCGCCGTCCCAGGGCGGAGCAAGGAGCGAAGCAACGCGCGCAGACTCGAGGATCCAGGCCGTTACGCTAAAGCGCGTCGCGTCGAAACGGATTCACGCGATGCGCTTTAGGTCGTTGCTTGATGCATGTCGTTGTCGCAAAACCGAGGTCACTTTTGCGCGACATGCATTAAAGCGTTGCAACGATTGTAGAATTCTCCACGGCCGAACTCCGTGGCAAGGTCACGGAATGGATCCTCGGGTCAAGCCCGAGGATGACGAGCGTCAGGGCACGCCCCCTCCCCGATCCGCTGCGCGGATCGGCCTACCCCATCAACTCACCCCGCCATGGCGAGCGGCGCGGCGCTCTTGTTGGGGATCTGGATGTCGATCTCCAGCGTCGACATGGTGGCGCCGCGATCCATCGAGACCTGGAGGTAGTCCTGGTCGATCTGCACATGCCTGGCAATGACCGCCATGATCTCCTCGCGCAGGATGGAGACGAGATCCGGCTGGCCGCGGCTCTGGCGCTCATAGGCGAGCAGCAGCTGCAGCCGCTCGCGCGCTACCGGCGCGCTGGTGCGCCGCTTGAAGAGATCGAGGATGCTCATGCGGCCCTCCTTCCGAGAAGCCGGTCGAGGAAGCCCTTGCGTTCGAAGGGGACGACCACCGGCAGGTCCTCGCCTTCCAGGCGTCTTGCCGCTTCGAGATAAGCCTTTGCGGCACCATTGAGCGGTTCCGAGAGCGTGACGGGCGAGCCGAGGTTGGAGGCCCGCAGCACATCCTGGCTTTCCGGGATGATGCCGAGCAGCGGCGTGGAGAGTATCTCCAGCACGTCGTCGATCGACAGCATCTCGCCGCGCGAGGCGCGCGCCGCGTCGTAGCGGGTGACCAGCACGTGTTTTTGCACCAGCTCGCCCTGCTCCGCCTTCATGGTGCGGGCGTCGAGCAGGCCGATGATGCGGTCGGAGTCGCGCACCGACGACACTTCCGGGTTGGTGACGATGACCGCCTCGTCGGCGAAGCGCATGGCGAGTTGGGCGCCGCGCTCGATGCCGGCAGGGCTGTCGCAGAACACGTAGTCGAACACCGAGCGCAGCCGGGCGATGACCTCGGCCACGCCCTCTTCGGTCAGCGCGTCCTTGTCGCGCGTCTGCGAGGCCGGCAGCAGATAGAGCGTCTCCAGCCGCTTGTCGCGGATCAGCGCCTGCGACAGCTTCGCCGAGCCCTGGATGACGTTGACGAGGTCGAACACCACGCGGCGCTCGGCGCCCATGATGAGGTCGAGGTTCCTCAGGCCGACGTCGAAATCGACCAGCGCCACCTTCTTGCCGGTCTTGGCCACGGCGGCGCCGAGCGCGGCCGTCGAGGTCGTCTTGCCGACGCCCCCCTTGCCCGATGTGACCACGACTACCTTGCCCATATATCCAGCCTCCATTGGCGGTTTTTATTCTCTGGCCGTGCGCGGCACGGCGGACTCGTTAACAACTTTGGCACGCGAAACCGGTCCGAAGCTTGCGCCGCCGGACTAGCCGAGCGGCACCACGCACAGCGCATCGTTGTCGAGGAAGGCCTGCACCGCCTTGCCGCGCGAGACGCCTTCCATCTCCTCGGCCGTGGTGTACCAGCCATCGACGGCAAGCAGCTCGGCCTCGTTCTTGCGGCAGAAGATGCGCGCCGAAATATTGCCTTCCGAGCCGGCGATCGCGCGGCCGCGCAGCGTGCCATAGACATGGATCGAGCCGCCGGCGACGATTTCGGAACCGGACGCGACCGAGCCCAGCACGATCACGTCGCCATGCGGATGGAAGACCGACTGCCCGGAGCGGATCGGCGCCTTGATCATCAAAGTGCCGGCCGAAGGCACCGGAACAGCGCCCAGCCCGGGCTTTTCCGCTTCTGCCTGGGCCGGCTCGATCCTGACTGCTTCCAGCCTCGCCAGTTCGGGGTCGACCGGTTCATCGCCGGACATCTCGATAGGAGAAACTTCCGCCTGCTCCACCTCCGTGGCCGGCTGGGTCGTCTGAATAGCCTGCACCCGCTCCCCGGCGGCGGTCATTTCGAGTTCTTCCGCTCGCGCCTTGCGGGCTGCCCGGCCGAGCAGTCCCTCGGCGGTCGCCTCCTTGGCGCCGGCGAGCAGAGGCGGCAGCTCGGGCCCGAGCTCGGCGCCTTCCAGTTCTATGGCGTAGACGCGGATGCCGCGCGAGCCGAGCACGCCGACAAGCGCGCCAATCTCCTCCGGCCCCGGCTGCAAAATGTTCAGATCCAGCACCACCGGACGCCCGTTGAAATAGCCCGGCGAGTTGGCGATCCAGCGATCCAATCCCTCCAGCCAGTCGGCGATCGGCGCCTCCGGCGTCAGCGTGAAAGCGACGAACGAACGGGCGCGAAAGCGGATCGATTTGTTGTGCAAAGGGGCGGCGAAGGTCACGTCCAAGCGAATCCTTACTCAATGGTTAAAGGGTGCCGGGGCAATGGTTAACAAAAGGTTAATTTTGGGGATTGGGGCCGTTAACAACTGACGCGGCTGAGTTCTGTGGCAGCGCGGTGACAGGGCTTGCCAATGCCGCTATCGTCTCATCCCAAGCTGGCGCAAAGCAAGGGAGATCATGTCATGAGGTTGGAGGTCGGCAGGCCAGAGGATGCGGCTATTGCCTTTGCCGATGCCTGGAACAGACATGACATGGACGACTTCACGGCGCTGTTTTCCGAGGGTGCCAATTTCGTCAATGTCGTGGGCATGTGGTGGAAAAGCCGCGCAGAGATCGAAGCGGCGCACCGCGCGACTCATGGGACTATGTTTCGCGACAGCCGGTTGGAGGGAGTCGTCTCGTCCGTAGTCGAGTTGTCTCCTGGCCTTGCATCGGTGCACTATAGATGGACCCTGACCGGCGCCTCTGCTCCGGATGGCTCGCCAGCCGGAACACGGGAAGGCATCCTGCTTCTGGTGGTGGGGAAGGAACAGGCCGGCTGGCAGATAAAGGTGGCCCAAAACACCGACATTGTGCCAGGGGCGATCGCTCCCCCTGCCAACGCGACGAGATAGCGGCCAAGCTCGCAAGGCGTGTGAAGCGCCTAATATACGAAGCGATGCGCGCGGACCATCCTCTTGCCCGAGACTTTCCACTCTCTTCAGGAAGGAGACGGGCATGGGCATCGATCGGCAAGACAGCAAGCGAGCAGGCAAGACAGGGGCCGCCATGGCAGCGCTGATGCTGCTTGCAGGATGTATGACGCACCAGCCAACTGGCACGGACGCATACCGGACGAGCAGCATAGACCAATGGCTGACGACCGACGATGCCGACAAGGCGGCCAGCGCGATGAGCGCCAAGGGCATGATGCCGGCGACCATCAACTGCCGGTTCGCCGACACCACGCCTGGCAAGGTGGCCTACCGCTCGAAATTCACCTGGAAACGGGCGCCTGCAAACACACGCTACCATTGGGAAGTCGGCGACCCGGCCTATCTCGCCAGCAAGGATGTCGCATCCAGCAGGGTTGGGCTGCGCCGGACGTTCGCGAAGACGGTGCGGGATCCGGCCACGGGGCAGAAGGTGGGGTGCTCGATCTGGGTGAGCTAGGTCTGCTGCGGGATCGGCCGTGGCTACGATGGCTGGAAGCGTCGCGGCAGAGTACGTCGTCGCAGATGGATGATTGAGCTGCTCCAGCCAGTCGGCAATCGGCGCCAGCGTACAAGCGAGGAAAGAACGCGCAAGGATGCAAGTGGATTTGCCGTGCAAGGGACGTCGAATGCCAGGCGCATGGACCCGACTATGATTTCCCGGCCTTGAGCGCCTTTGCCTCTCTCACAAGAGATGGCCAGTTCAGCCCGACAAGATAAATGAGTTCGAGCGCCTGAGCTTCGGTGATGCCGGTCTGCCGCACTAGCCGCTTGACGATATCGTCAAGCGTCGGCTGGCTTTTGTCGCGCGCCATTGCATTCCCCTTTCGTCCCCAACGGCGCTCGCTTCTCGATAGTTCCGCTAGCCAGGCAGGAAATGTGGGCGCACAGTGGACTCTCGCTGATGCGGCGAGGACAGTCCGGCTTGACCTCTTGCTAAACGGGTCGGGCTGTCCAGCAGCTTCGCTTCGGACGGTCCAGAAGCTCTGCTTCGGACTGTCCAGAAGCTTCGCTGTCGCTTCGTATGGATATGACCCGCGTTCGCGCGTCTAAACTATTTTTTGTTTCGCGCGGCCGGAGCGACCCGATCGAGGTCGCCTTTCGACAGATCCGTAAGAACAATGCTTGCTATGTTGGGGGCGCCGGCCTAAGCCCAGCAATGGCTAATGAAAAATTCGACCAGCCAGTGACGGTTGTCACCGAGTTGACTGGCGGCGGGCACGAGACAATCGGCGACGCGGCCGCGTGCCTGGACTTCCTGCTCAGAAGATGGCGCGGCAAACGCAGCGAAAAGCATCGTGCGGCCGTTCAGGCCTGCGCGGATACGAATAGTGGGCGCCGCCCGGCCTCATTCGCGCGAAAGGCGTTCATAGTCGCCGCCCGCGAGGCCGCTATTCTGGTGACCTCCTAAGGCTCCTCACGGGACCTGAAATTCCTGTTTTCAATATCGATGATGTCGCCGCAATTTTCGCACTCCATCTGGGTGTGAGTGCGAATCCAGCCTACGCGTGTTTTGGCATGGTGGTGGCACCGAGGGCATTCGACATCGATTTCGAAGTGGTCGGACTCTCGCTTTGTCATCGCAGTCCCCAAGGCTGGCCTGACGCGGCATCATCCGTTGTCAGTATTCCGCTCCGGCTCGTTTTCCTGCTCCACTACCTTGCCTTTCGCCTCTTTGGCCGCGAGCTTCGCCTCCTTCTTTGCCGCTTTCGCCTGATCGCGCTTACTGCGCTCGTATCGATAGTTGGGCTTCATCGCCATGGCATTTCTCCCGCTGGATCATTGTACGGCCTGGATTTGGGTATGCCTGGGGTCGCAACCGGTCATAGGATAGAAGGCCCAAACGGACGGTGGCGGAATATCAAATCAGGCGATTGCGTTCCGCGATCTCGCGTGCCCGCCTGACTGTCCCGTCGGTGTCCGCGAGTTTGCGCCGCGCTGCCTCGTCCTTCCTGATCGTCAGCCGCACTGGCATGATGTCTGAGCGCCTCACGACCGGCTTGATAGCGACCGGCGGTGCCTCGGGGGTTTTCATCGAACGCATCGGCGTTATCCTTTCACGTAAGACGACAGCCAGGGGGACTGCCAGCCGCCGCATCGCTTGCCTGCATGCTCGTTCTTTCGATATCGGCTCCCCGCCTATCGGAAACCGGTGGATGTCAAGGTGTAGGAGTTCCGCCGCTCGCGCGCATAAGCTTTGCTTGCGGCGTCTTGGATGGAACCGCGCAACGCGTCGAATGCCGAAAGGTATGCGTTCTCGGCAGTTTCCTTGCCGCCAGGATGGTCGCCAAATGTGCCTAATGCCTCTACTTCGACGAAAAAACGGACCTGGAACATACCGTCATGCCCAATGAAGCATACGGCGTTCCGCGTCTCGTCGAAACTTCGGCTGGGATTTGGAAAGGCAAGCGTCATGTTTGATCCGCCCGCATTTCGGTATGTTCAAGTGCCATCCGGGTCCCGTTCCATTCCTTCCGGCCCGCGGCATTGCGACGATTGAGATCCAACATCCTTTTCGTCGCATGCGCATGGGTGAGACCGACCATCGGAACGCCGTCGACATAGGCGGGAATTCCCGTGAAGACGTGGTAGACGGTCCAGGAATGATCAAATTCGACGCGGCGACCATATTGAAGGTCGCTGAAGTCATGGCCCAAGATGCCGCCGTTGTGTCGCGAGCCGCCGAATACGGCATTTTGAACCCGCTCGGTTTCGTCGTTGGGGATGGTTCTGTTCATACCCGTCCTTCCCCGCCTCCCTGCGCGGCAATGATCTCCGAATAAAGGGCTGCGCCATCGGCTTCGGTGATCGTGACGGCGTCCGGCCATTGCGGCATGTTCAGCGTCCTCGCCAAGAGCCGCGCGATCGCGATGGCGTTATCGAGGTCGGCCGCCAGCGCCGTCTCGCGGCCGATGACGGCACGCGCGTCGTCGGCGACACGCGTGCGATAAAATTCGATCACGACCTTCATCGGGGTCCGCCGCGCCATCAGTCCTTGGCCTTCGCCGGGGCATTGATGACGGCGCACTCGATCTGGTTGCCAAACAGACTTTCCTGCTTCCTGGCCTCGCAGTTGGAACGCTTATGTGCGCTGGCCATGTCCGAACGTCCTTTCGATGAGGGCAATGCCATTGTCCGATGCCGGCGTCTCGACGCGCTCCAAACTGTCCTCGGTCACCACGCGCTCATGCGGTTCGCCGTCGCTGCGGATGCGGTATTGTGGGGAGCTTCCCTTTGGCGGCAGCGTGCCGGTGACACGATAGATTTCGTCAGTCTTCGGACCGGCGCCAACACCGCCCTTCAGCCGGACCGCTTGTCCGATGTCAAAAAGACGAGGGGGAGCCCCGTGCTGGATGGGGCGTGCGTTGCGTTGCAAGAGGGTTGTCATGGTTGTCTCCGGTCCTCGACGAGCGCGGCCTCGAGCGTGGCCGGTTCGATCGGTACCATTTGCCGCGTGGACTCTTTTGCGGAGATCGCCGGCAGGTGAACGAAGGCGGCCACGCGGCGCCATGCGCTGCGCGAAGCCCCTTCGAGGGATTCCTCATCGAGATCGACGCGGTAGTCGCCGGGCGGCCGCGGCGCATCGAAGCCCGGCAGCATAAACGCCGCATTGAAGCGAACGACGGTCGGCGTGGTGCGAGTGGTCACTTGCGGCTTCCTGCGGAAACGCGCGCATGCGCCTTCCGCTTCAATTCCAGCCGAACCGCCGAAACGATGTCCGACGCTGCCAGTACATCCGTGGTCAACGCCGGCATCATTTCAGGGTTCAAACGAAGCGAGTTGCCGCGCCGGGAGCGGCGCAGTGCATTCGCTATCGAAAATTCGGAGGCGGATGGCGAGGCTTCACTATGACGAAAGCCACCTCGACCAAATCAACGAATTTTATGTATGCACCCCAATTACGCTGCGAACAAGATGGCGGACGCGCTTTATTTTTCCTGGTTAAATAAAAAAGCGTCGCTTGGAGACTGAAAAACAAACAGAAATTCTTCTCATCCGCGCTGATATTTTCCGAGTCTCGTAATTATTCCGCCCGATATTTTTAGGGAATCCAGCTGTTGATTTCGGCATTCCTATCTATCGCCCGTCAGGCCGTCTATAAAGACAGGCATCCTCGCCTTTGCCGACACAGGAAGACGCACCCTTGAAATCCGCTCTCCCAAACAATCGCGTCATCCGGCGCGCCGCTCCCGGCACCCGCCACCACCTCGATACTCGGGGTCCTCTCCATGCCTGAACCGACGCCTCACGCCCTCGGCAAATTCGACGCCAAGGCGCCGGCCGCCGTGACGGAGCCAGCCAGACCGAAGCGCCTGGAGAATGCAGCGGCGCGTGGGCTGGCGGCGCTCTCTTCACACGGATCGCTCGCCTTGAAGCTGTATGTGATGCTTTGGATCGTCGCCTTGGCGGTGTCGGTATTTGTCATGGTGAAGGCCTGACAAGGTCGGCCCGTCGCCTGGAGGCGCAAACGAAAAGGAATGTGTGCATGGCAAACCGTTACGCGCTTCGAATGGACCGGCCAAACAGCTGGACCGTCTTCGACATCTTCACCGGCCAACCTGCCGAGGTCGAGCAGAAGATCATGGTCGGCATCAGGACACGCCGGGCCGAAAAGCTGGTTGTCGAACTGAACATCCAAGACGTCAAACGGCGGGAAGACGCTCACAGGACGTCCTGATCCCGCCAAGGCGGGTGGCTCCCATGCTTTGCTGCATCTATAGGGTAAGGATTCCTGGATGGAGCCAGCCAGCGTGAGCGACGACAAAGCCCTCATCACCTCCCTTCGCATTGCCTGCGCCACCTCCACCATCTGGAACGCCGCCGAGCTCGCGTCGCGCGATCCCGGCTTCGATGCCCGCAATTTCGGCGCCTCGGCGCTGGTGCGGCCGCGCGATGTCGAGGGTGTTGTGGCGCTGGTGAAATTCTGCGCGGAGCATGGCATTAGCCTTGTCCCCCAGGGTGGGCGCACGGGGCTGGCGGGCGGGGCGGCGACTTGCTCCGGCCAGGTGATCTGCGATCTCGGCGGGCTGAACCGGATCGAGGAGATCGACCCGTTCGCGCGCGTGGCGATCGTGCAGGCGGGCGTGACGCTCGGCGCGTTGCGGGAGGGGGCGGCCCGGCATGGGCTGGACCCGGGCGTCGACCTTGCCGCGCGCGGCAGCGCCACGATCGGCGGCATGGTTTCCACCAATGCCGGCGGCATCATGGCGTTTCGCAACGGCACGATGCGCCACCGCGTGCTCGGCCTGGAAGCCGTGCTGCCGGACGGGCGGGTGTTTTGCGATCTCACCCGGGTGCTCAAGACCAGCGCCGGCTATGATTTGAAACATCTCTTCATCGGCGCGGAGGGCACGCTGGGCATCGTCACCCGCGTGGCGGTGCGGCTCGATCCGGTTGCCGGCGCCAGCGCCACCGCGCTTGTCGGCGTGCCGGATGCACGAAGCGCGCAGCGCATCGTGCGGCATTTTCTGGGCTCGACCAGCGCCCGGCTCACCGGCGCCGAGATCCTGTGGCGCAATTTCGCTTCGCTCATGCAGCGGGCGCTGAACTATGCGCCAGGCAGCCTGCCGCTCGACGCGCCCTGCCTTCTGGTGCTGGGGCTCGGCGCCGACAGCGTCGAGGCGGCGCGACAAGTGCTTGAGGGCGGGCTGGCGGCGGTCTGGGAAGAGGCCGGCATCATCGATGGGCTGGTGGCGAGCTCCGAGGCCCAAGCCGCCGCGATGTGGCGGCTGCGCGAGGAGACCGAGCAGATCGAGCGCGCGCATCCCCTGGCGCCCTCCTTCGATGTGTCCGTGCCAGGCGGCGGGCTGGATCAGTATGTGGCGCGCATCGAGGCGGGGCTGAAGACGCTCGACGCCTCTTACGCACCATACGTCTACGGCCATCTCGCCGACGGCAATCTGCACATCTCGATCAATTGCGACGGGCCGGTCTCGCATGAGCGGCACGCGGCGATCGAGGACGTGCTTTACGAGGGTCTGCGCGAGGCCGGCGGCTCATTCTCGGCCGAGCACGGGGTCGGGCTGGAGAAGCGCGACGCCTATGAGCGGCACGCGGACCCGGTGAAGCGGGATTTGGCAAAGGCGATCAAAGAGATGATCGATCCGGGTAATGTGATGAATCCGGGAAAGGTCGTAGGGTGAGGTTGGCGGCCCTAGCCTTTCGGAGTGCGACTCTTCCCCCTACTCGCACTGGCGGCGCGGACCGCCGTCGAAGGGCTGGTAGGAGTTGTCCTGCGGGTCGTAGGAGCGGTAGCGGCTGAAGCAGTAGTCGACGTGGTCGCCCGATACCGGGCGACCCGATGCCTGTTCCCGGGCGGCCTCTGCCTCGGGCGAAATCTCTTCCGGCGGGCCGCCATAGGTGGTGGCGTAGCCGTCGGCCGACGGGGCGTAGCCTTCCATCTCGGCCTGGTCGTCGCTCATCTGATCGTCGCTCGTCCGGTCGTCAGGCATGGCGTTCTGGCGATCGCTCGCTGCTGTCTGGTCATTCTGGCCTGCGCCCGTCGAGGCGGTGCGGCCGTCGCCGGGATCGTAATAGGGTGAGACGCAGGGGCGCAGCTCGCCGCTGTAGGAACGGTAGCTGTTTTCCGCCGGGCGGTAGCTGCGATAGCGGGTGGCGCACCATTGCAAGTGGGCGACGGGCAATTGCTGCTGCTGCGCCTGCTGATCGACTGTCGCCGGCTGTTTGGCCACGCCGGCGTCGGGCGCTGGCTGGCCCGGGCCAGAGACGTCGGGCAATGGCTGCAGTGGCGGCGCCGCAGGAGCCGCCGTGGCCCCGCCAAGCGCCGTCGTCTGCATTCCGCTATCGGCCTTGGCCGGCTCGCCAGTCTTGGCGGGCGCAGCCACTACCTGTCGGGCGGGAATGCGTTGAAGGTTCTGTTCCTGCCGATCGACCGGCTGGGCATCCTTCGTCCAGAGCTCGGAAACGCCGATCGCAGGCGTTGCCTGCCGCACCGGCTTGGCGGCGAGCAGCCAGGTGGCGAAGGCAAGCCCGCTGGCAAACACGGCCAGGGTCAACACGAAGCCGCCGGCAATTCCCAACAAAGCCTTCACGCAACGCTCCTTCAGCTCCCTCTCATAGAATGCAGGGCGCGGGATGGAGTTCCTTGTGCCGCGCAATGGGGCCAAAGTCGGGCGGGCACGCGCAGTCGCCGAACGCCGGTAACGCAGATCGTCGCGGCCTAGACAATCACTTCCTTGTACTCCCGCACCTTGCCGTCCTGGCCGCTGATCCGCCAGGTATCGCCTTCGCGGCCCTCGATATGGCTCGCGGCCAGCGCCACCTTGCCGCCGCCGTCGGGGAGGTCGATGACATAAGTCGGGTTGCAGATGCCGGAGAGGCGCCGGCGCAGTTCGGCGACCAGCACCTGGCCTTCGGCAATCGTGGTGCGGCGGTGCGCCATGCCGCGCGCGAGGTCGCCGTGGTGCAGGTAATAGGGTTTCACGCCCAGCCGGTACATCAGCTCGCGGCAGAGTTCCTCCAGCACCTCGACCTTGTCGTTGACGCCTTTCAGGAGAACGCTCTGGTTGAGCAGCACGAAGCCCGCCTGTCGCATCGTGCGGCAGGCCGCCTCGGCTTCGGCGGTGAGCTCGCGCGGATGGTTGAAGTGGGTCACAACAGTCACCATCAGCCGGCCATGCAGCGCCTCGACCAGGCCGAGTGTGATGCGTGACGGCAGCGCCACCGGCACGCGGGTGTGGATGCGCAGAAGCCTGAGATGCGGGATCGCCTCCAGGCGGGCGCGGATTTCGGCCAGCGCCTTGTCGGGCAGCGACAGCGGATCGCCGCCGGTCAGGATCACCTCGCGGATTTCCTTGTGTCCGGCGATATAGGCCAGCGCCGGCTCCAGCGCCTCGCGCGTATAGCCGCGGCCGATCGAGGTCAGCGACTCTTTCCTGAAGCAGAAGCGGCAATAGACCGCGCATTGATAGGTGGGGAACAGAAGCACGCGGTCGGCATGGCGGTGCGTCAGCCTGGCCACCGGGCTGAAGGCATGGTCGCCAATCGGATCGTCGAGCTCGCCTTCGGCGGCGACAAGCTCATCCGGCGACGGGATCACTTGGGCGCGGATCGGGTCGTCAGGGTCGTTCCAGTCGATCAGATCGAGATAGGGTTTGGGCACGCGCACCTTGTGCGCGGTTGCGGCTTCCTGCGCGGCGGCGCGCTCGGCTGGCGAGAGCGGCAGGGACGCGAGGTCGCGGACATGGCGCACACCGGCGCGGACGTCGTCTTGCCAGGCGGCGCCATTTTTTCGGGCGGAATCAGGATCGCCCGCGGCGGCCGGTTCTCTGAGGTCTGAGGTCATCGGGATCTCGGGTGGCAATTCGCGCTGGATATCGGCCCGATCGACGGCGGGGTCAATGGCGAGCGACGTCGCGGCTCCAGCAGCACCATAGGTATTTGAGCGAAATAGCTTTAGTCTGCGCTCTCAGGGGCTTCGGGACGACACAAATGAATTTCAGCGCAGGTCATGGCTACCTCCTCATCGGCGGTCTCATCCTGGTCGGCGCGGGACTGCTGATCCTCTCGCTGATCGTCAATCTGCGCGTAGCCCTCAGCGTGCGCGACGACGTGCGCCACCGCGAAAAACTGCTGGAATACTACCGCAACGTCTTCTCGCAGCTGGGGGTGATCCTGATCGGCATCGGCGTCTCGCTGTTCATCTTTTTCTTCCAACAGAACTACCAGGACCAGCGCAAACGCGAGACCGAGCTGCAGCAGGTGCTCGCCAAGCTCGCCGCACGCATCGCCCGCGGCGCGCCGGTCATGCAGTCGCTCGATGAGTTCGACGAGTTGCTGGATGAGGGCGGCCCGTATCTCAGCCCCGATCTCGGCGGCAAGAACACCGCCGTCAGCCTACAGGGGACAGAGCTCGGCAAACAGGCGGCCAAGATTCTCCTGGTCGAGCGCGACGTCGATCTTGGCGACTTCGAAATACTGAACCTGTCGCGCGATTTCGAATCCTCCTTCGTCGTCAATGAGCTTGATCCCAGGCTGTGGTTCGACATCGTGCGCGACGAGAGCGAGATCAAATACGCCACCACACAGCTTGCGCTCGACTACAAGGACCTGCAGCAGACGATCGGCGGCGAGCCGGCGCAGACAGGGGTCGCCGATCCCGAAAAGGAGCGCAGGATCAAACAGGAGGTGCTCGACATCTTCTACGATGCCGACTTGCTGCGCCAGCGCGCCAGAAGGCATCTGGCCCGGGCCTGCTGGCTTTTCAGCCAGGGGCGCGGCTTCGTCAAAGCTGTCCCGGTCGATGAGATCGAGGCCGATGCCAAATCGCACCAGCAATGGCTCGACCGGTCGAAGCCGGTGCTGACGCAGTCGAAATCAGGCAGCGGCGACTGTTTCGCGCTGCTCCAGTACGGGCGGGCGTCCTGACCGCCCGACCGCTTTCAATCGGAGATACGTCGCAGCGTGCCCATGTGATTGTCGTCGAGGAAATCGATGGTCATCGCCGACGCTTTGCCGTCGGGGCCGACGGCAAAGCTGACGCCGGCGGGCCTGTCGGGTGTCTCCGCGTCAGGGAAGGTCACGAAGCGGTCGCCATCGAAATGCGCCAACGAATAGGATCGCGCCCCTGACGGTCCGAGCTTGAGCACAAGGCCCTCGCCGGCGCCCGACACCACGGCATCGCCGATGAAGTCGTTGGCATAGCGGCCGGCATAGGCGCCGGCGCGCCGGGACGGGGTCGGCCTGGGCGGCGGGCTAGCATAGGCGGCCTTGGCCGCCTCGATCATCGGGCCGAACAGCCCGACATAGATGCCGTTCCACGCCGCGATCCAATCTTTCTCGACTTTACCGTCGAAGACGAGATCGGCGAAGCTGTCGGACAGCCCCTCCGGCACTCCTGTCGGAAAGGCGTTGGCGAGGATGACGATACCGAGCTTCTCCTTTGGAAAGATCGTCACCAGAGTGCGGGCGCCGACGCTGAAGGCACCGGCATGGCTCCAGCTCAGGCCGTGCCGGCCGAATTCGATGTTCCAGCCAAGGCCGTAGAAGGATTCGCCGCCGGAGACCGGGTTCTTGCCGCGCGTCATCAAGGGCACGTGGGTTTGGTCCAGCGCATCGGCGGCAATCAGGGTCTTGCCGGCATAGGAGCCGTCGCCGAGCAGGAGGCGTACCCATTGCGCGAGATCGCGCGCGGTTGAGCTGACGCCGCCGGCAGGCGCCTGGGCGTCCGGATCGCGCCTGATCTTGGCAGCCCAGACGCCGTCGACCCTGACGTGGAGCGCGGCGCGATCGGCGCGCCTCATGAAGTCGGCGTGACGGGAGCTGGTCGAGGCCATGCCGAGCCGACGGTAGAGTTTCTCCTCGGCGATTTCTTCCCACGGCTTGCCTGTCGGTTTGGCGGCCGCGACGGCGCCTTCGGTCAGACCGAAATTGGAGTAGGAGTAGCCGGCGCGAAAGCTCGACGATGGCGGCACGAAGCGCAGGCGGTGGAGGATCGTGGCGCGATCATAGCCTATGTCCTCGAGATCGTCTCCAGCGGTGCCTGGAAGCCCGCTGCGATGCGAAAACAGATCGCGGATGGTGAGCTCACTGGTTGGATAGGGATCGGCAAGCCGGAAGGCCGGATCGAGGTCGACGACCTTGGAATCCCAGGATACTGCTCCGTCGCTGACCAGCGCGGCTACGATCGTGGCCGAGACCGGCTTGGAGAGCGAAGCGATCTGGAACACCGTGTCGGCATCGACGGCCTCCGGCTTTCCGGCTTCGCGATGACCGAACCCCTTGAGAAAGACCACCTCGTCGTCGTGCACGACGGCGATGGCGAGGCCGGGAACATCACCATTGGCGACGGCGCCTTGCGCCAGCACTTCGAGCCTGGATAGCGCGGCAGTGATCCGCTCGGGCGTGATGGGGTCAGCCGCCGTCGCATGGGGCCAAAGTGCGAACCCCACGACGACGGCCCAAATCCTGAAACGACAGAGATTCCGATCAAGCCGCATGCGCGCCCTCCCCTCCCTGCATTCACCAGGCCATAGTACAGGGTGGTGCGCACGCGGCCAATCCTTGCACAACTCTCCTCCGCAGCAGCTTCGGAATGGGCAGGAGGGGAAACACTGGCGAAATGCGCCCGCCCCTGTCGATCTGCCTCACCGCTCGAACTTCCTGATCGCCTCAGCCGTCACCGGGGTGAAGAAATTCACCAGATTGCCGTCGGGATCGCGAAACAGAAGCGAGCGGTTGCTCCATGGCATGGTGGTGGGCGCCTGCACCAGCGCGCCATCGATGAAACCGCCCAGCCGACGGTACGCGTCATCGACATCGGCGACGCGGAACTCGACGATGGCGCCGCGGTTCTCGCCGGGGCTAGCGACATGGTCGCCACCGAAGAGTCGAAGCGTGCGCGTGCTGCCGATCGCCAGCGTGCCGGCCGCGGTGACGAGCTCGGCGAAATCCTCGGTGTAGAGTGTGAGCTTGATGCCCGTGACCGTCTCGTAGAAGGCCACGAGCCGCTTGACGTCGGTCGTGATGATGCGGGTCGAAACGAAATTCATTTGGTCGTCTCCGTGGAGTGGCCGACGAAGAAATCTTCGCGGCTGGACGCGCCCGTTCAGGCACCCTGCCCCGACTTGTGGACCAGGCCTGCTGCCACCATAGTGGCAACAGGAGACATGCCTTGCGCCGCGCCGACAGACTGTTTCAGATCATCCAGATCCTGCGGCGCTCGAGCCGGCCGATCACCGCCGGCCAGATCGCCGAAGAGCTCGAAATCTCGCGCCGCTCGGTCTATCGCGACATCGCCGACCTCATCGGACAGCGCGTGCCGATCCAGGGCGAGGCCGGCCTCGGTTATGTGCTCGACCGCGACTACGACATGCCGCCGCTGATGCTGACGCCGGACGAGCTGGAGGCGGCGGTGCTCGGCGCGCAATGGGTGGCCGACAAGGGCGATGCGGTGCTGGCGGGCGCGGCGCGCGACCTGATCGCCAAGATCACCACCGTCGTACCCGAGCGGCTGCGCCCCTTCGTCAGCCAGCCCAGCGTCGGCGCGCCGCTCAGCCGCGCGAGCCTGCCCGACGGGCTGGATATCGCGCGGGCGCGGGCCTCGATCCGCAACGGCCACAAGATCCGTATCTTCTACCGCAACGAACAGGGCGACGAGAGTGAGCGCGTCGTCTGGCCGACGATGATCGGCTATGCCGAAACGGTGCGGCTGCTCGCCGCCTGGTGCGAGCTGCGCCAGGATTTCCGTCATTTCCGCACCGACCGGATATCCGCCGCGACTTTTCTCGACGAGCGCATCGGCTGCCGGCCGGCTGAGCTGCGCGGCCGCTGGAAACGGCACATGGAAGCGCAGGGAATTCAACTGCCGCAAAGCTAGCTGGCCCCTAACTTGCTGGTTGGAAACGCTTTGAGCGGCGAAAGCTTCCTTCGCGCAACCGTCGTCGCCTCACTCTCGACTTTCGCCGCAATCGACCCGCGTCCTCTTTTCATGCAATCTCGCCGAGCGGCGATCATGGGGAGATGTGCGCCGCCGAGGGAGGATTGCCATGACCAAGACGCAAGCGCGGCCGCGCTATGAGGATGCCGTTGCGCAATTCCGCATCGAGGACGAGATCGCGCGCCTTCATGGCGACCCGGCCACCGGCATCAACGCCTATGTCGAATGCTGCGGTCGCTACACGGGCGAGAGCCGGCTGGCGCTCCGCGCGATCTCGGCTGGCGGGGAGTTGCGCGAATATTCCTTCGACGACCTCGCCGACATGTCGGGCCGCGTCGGCACAATGCTGAAGGAGCTTGGCGTACGGCCCGGCGATGTCGTCGCGGGCATGCTGCCGCGCATTCCCGAGCTGGTGGCGTTGATCCTCGGCGCATGGCGCGTGGGCGCGGTCTACCAGCCGCTGTTCACGGCTTTCGGGCCGAAGGCGATCGAGCATCGCCTGAGCTACAGCAAGGCCAGGCTGGTGGTGACCAACCCCGCCAACCGCGGCAAGCTCGACGAGGTGGAGAACCGTCCGCGCATCGCCACCATCCTTGGCCGCGGCGACATGCTGCCCGCCGGCGACATCGATTTCCGCGCGGTGCTCGCGACCGCCTCCCCCGACTGCGAGCCCGTGATGCGCAAGGGCCCGGACCTGTTCATGATGATGTCGACCTCCGGCACCACCGGGCACCCGAAGGGCGTGCCGGTGCCGCTCAGCGCGTTGCTCGCCTTCGGCGCCTATATGCGCGACGCGATCGGACTACAGCCCGACGACATCTTCTGGAACATCGCCGATCCCGGGTGGGCCTATGGGCTCTACTACGCCATCACGGGGCCGTTGCAGCTCGGCATCGCCACCACCTTCTACGAAGGCGCCTTCAACGCCAAATCGACCTACGACATCATCGAGCGCCTGGGCGTCACCAGCCTCGCCGGCTCGCCGACGGCCTATCGCCTGCTGATGGCGGAAGGGTCCGAGGCCGCGGCGCGCGTCAAAGGCAGGTTGCGCGTCGTGAGCAGCGCCGGCGAACCGCTCAACCCGGAAGTGATCCGCTGGTTCGACGCCAATCTCACCGCGCCGATCCACGACCATTACGGCCAGACCGAGAACGGCATGATGGTCAACAACCATCATGGGCTGGCGCATATCGTGCGCACAGGCTCGGCCGGCTTCGCCATGCCGGGATACCGCATGGTGGTGCTGGATGACGAAGGCAACGAGGTCGGCCCCAACCAGCCGGGCGTGCTCGCGGTCGATATCGCCAGATCGCCGCTGCGCTGGTTCGGCGGCTACCACGAGGCCGAGACGCCGGCGATCGTGGGCGGCTATTACCGCACCGGCGACACGGTGGAATATGAGCCGGACGGCTCGGTCTCCTTCATCGGCCGGGCCGATGACGTCATCACCTCGTCCGGCTACCGCATCGGTCCGTTCGATGTCGAAAGCGCGCTGATAGAGCATCCAGCGGTCAATGAGGCGGCGGTGGTCGGCGTGCCCGATCCGCAGCGCACCGAGATCGTCAAGGCCTTCGTGGTGCTGGCGCCCGCCTTCAAGGGCAGCGAGGCGCTGGCCGAGGAACTCGCCCAGCATGTGAAGAAGCGCCTGTCGGCGCATTCCTATCCGCGCGAGGTCGAGTTCGTCAGCGAACTGCCGAAGACGCCAAGCGGCAAGATCCAGCGGTTCCTGCTGCGGAAGGCCGAGGTGGAGAAGCGCAAAGCGGAATAAAGATTTGCCGCTGCCTTGATTTCCGCCACGCAAAAGCCGCCAAGTCGGGCGATGGCTCGCAAGGGTTCTTGATCGCTTACCTTGGGGTGCAGCATGCGGTTGGTTTTAACGCTTCTCTTTGCACTGGCGGGCAGCACGGCGCTCGCCGCCTCGCCGGAAGACGATTACGTCGCGGCGCGCGACAAGGCGATTGCCGACATCACCGCGCAGGAAAGCGCCAATACCGCAATCGAAACCATCGATGCCCAGAACGAGAAGGCGCTGGCCGACCTGCAGCAGCGTCTCGCCGCCATTCTCGGCCCGCTTGCGGTCAAGGGCTTTCCAACGACGGGCACCATGAACATCGAAAGCCTCAACGCTTCCGACATCGGCTATGGCATGCTGGACGGGCTGCGATATGCCCAGAGCGACGACGGTCCGAGCATCGTCGTCTCGACGCGCGGGCTGACCGAGCGCTGGCTCAAATCCAAATCGGCCGAAACGGAAGCAGATTTCAAGCTGCCCGCCGATATCGGCGCGGCGCTGAAGCTCGACAGTTTCTACACCCAGGCCATCGGCAGCGACGCGGCATTCTCCGGCACGCTCGATTTTTCGCTGAAGAAGCCCGACGGCGCCGATGCGGCGGTCGCCCGGCTCGGTGGCTGGACCCAGGATGTCGGACCGATCTACGACCAGCACGTCGTCGTGGCGGTCGTGAAGGGCGACCGCGTGCTGATTGCCGAAGCGCCCGCCTCGCCCGCCGTGCCGAAGATCGCGGCGTGCGGTTCGCTGTGGGCAGCCGCCGACGCCGCCGCGCAGAAAACCCAGCAGAGCGATGATGGCGCGGACCAGGACGACTCGACCGCCACCGATGCCGCCAACGCCGCCTGGGAAAAGGGCGACGCCGACTACCGCGCCTGCATGGCCCAGCGCCTGCCAGGTGATCCGTCCTTCCCGGCGCTGCTCAAGCAGGCGCAGGATCTTGCCGACGGCATGGCGGGGCAATAGCCGGCAGAGCGATCTCCGGAATTACGCAGCGATTTCTCAGCTTCCGTTTGCCCGCATGTTGCGCCGAGCAACACGCCGGGCGGTGGCGCGCCCCGCTTCCGCGATGATCCCATTGGCCTGAGGCGGGGCATCCTTGCGCGACCTTGCGTCGGTCACCCTATGCAGCCGCTCGTAAGGCAGCAATTCCCGGATGCGGGCATTGAGCGCTTCGACTTCGGCGTGCAGATCCTCGCATTCCTGCTTCTGGATATCGAGCTGGATCTGCTCGGACGCCTGCTGCAGCGAAAGCTGTGAGAGATTGGTGCTGACCGCGGACAGGTTCTTCTTGTCGGTTTCGCTCTCGTCCTTGAGAACGGCGAGCCTTTCCTCCGCAATCTGGCGTTCGGTGACGGCATCGTTCAACTGCGCCCTGAGCCTGGCGATCTCGGCCGTGGCTTCGTCGTTGTCGGCGGAGACGTGATCCAGGCGCGATTGCAGTTCCTGGATCTCAGCACGCAAACCGCGCATTTCCGCCTGACCGCGCGCCAGTTCGGCGGCACTGTCGCTTTCGGCGATCCGCGCCATCTCGGCGGTTTCGGCAAGCTTGGCTTGCGTTGCCTCCAGCGTTTTCTGTAGTCGGGTTTCCTCTTTTTCGTGGTTGCCGAGTTGAGCCATCAGCTCGGCGATGTGAGCGGTTTCGCCGGCGTGGGTTGCCGCGAATTCGTCGAACCTGTGCCGGGCCTCCTCCTCGCGCTTTTGCGCCTGCTCCAGATCGACCGAGAGGCCGACCTGCTTTTCGCGCAGCAGCTTGTTCTCGGCGCCGCGTCTGTCGAGCTCCACTGTTTTGGCCGCCAGAGCCTTGGCGATCTCGCCGAACTCCGTCTCGCGCCTGGTGCTCTCGTTGCCCATCTCCACCAGCTCCAGGCGCACGGCCGCAAGCGCTGAGCGCAGTTGCTCCCGGTCCTGAACGAGACTCGCCTCGCGCTGCTGCCACGCCTCGGCCGCGCCGTCGCGTTCGCGCTGCCTGCGGGCGGCGTCAAGCAGTTGTTCTGAAAGCGTTTTGTGTTCCGTGGTGAGGGCGAGGTTTGCCAGTTCCAGCTCGTTGGAGCGCAACACGTCGCGATGGAACACGTTGAGGACTTCGCGCGTCATATGGTGCGCGGTGGCGATCTCGGCCAGCTTCGCCTCGATCTCCTGCAGATGGCTCTGGCCATCCCGGAAAAGCCCGGCGACGGCCTCCAGAGCGGCCAGCCGCGTCTGGGTATGCGGTGTCAGCCGCGATGTCGCTGTGCCGGACGGCTCTTCAGCAGGCGGATTCTCGTCGCTTGCCACCAGTTCCTGGCCGGCAACGGCATCGTCCTCCGAGGGCTGCTGTTCATCATCTTTAAGAACGTCCTCGAATGCTTCCGCCAGATCCGATTGAAGTTCCTGAAATTCCTTATCGACGTCCTCGGCCCGCTTTATCAGAGACTTGAAATTCATCACGGCACATCCCTTACGATCGACGACACACCTTTTACGCTCGCCCCAAGCGTACTTAACGAATTGCTAATCTATCCCTTTACCTTCCGTTCGGGAAGCCTGGGCAAAGGAAACCAGAATTAAGGTTATCGCCGGTCCCAACCTTATGCGGTTCCGCCCTAGGTGATCCCTTCTTCCGCTCTTAACATATGTTAGTGTTCTCTCAGGGCAGGTGCTGAAAGCATGCTCAGCAAAAGGGAAAGACAGCGAGCTGCTTGTCATCATTCACATGAGCGATGCGAAGACTTTCAAAGCCACAAACAAGCACTAAAAACAGAGTTCCTCTGCCGACCCGATCGCAGAGCGTTCGATGGAGTCGGCTTTCCACATACCTCTCGCCGCCTCTTGTTGCCTTCCCCTCGCATCCCGATATTGTCCTGCCGAAGCCGGTCCCGCCTGGGCCGCGGCACAATTGAACAATCGTGGGATGAATCCCTGAAACGCTTCTGGCGCGTCAGGCAGAGTGGAGATTTGGGAAAGGCGAGATGACGGATCAGAATACGGAAACCAGGACATTCGAGGCGGACGTCTCGCGGCTGCTGCACATGATGGTGCATTCGGTCTATTCGGACCGTGACGTCTTCCTGCGCGAGCTGATCTCCAACGCGGCCGATGCCTGCGAGAAGCTGCGCTTCGAGGCGGTGAGCCGGCCTGAGTTGCTGGGTGACGATGCCAAGCCGCGCATCACGATCGCGGCCGATCCGGACAACAGAGAGCTTGTCGTCGAGGACAATGGCATCGGCATGAGCCGCGACGAGATGGCCGAGGCGCTGGGCACCATCGCGCGCTCCGGCACGCGCGTCTTCCTGGAGCGCGTAGAGGCCGGCAAGGCAGCGGAAGACACTCAGCTCATCGGCCAGTTCGGCGTCGGCTTCTATTCCGCTTTCATGGTCGCCGACCGGGTCGACGTCATTAGCCGCCAGGCCGGCAGCGACGAGGCCTTCCGCTGGTCGTCCGACGGCAAGGGCACCTATGAAATCGCGCCGGCGCCGCTCGAGGCGGCGCCCAGGCGCGGCACCCGTGTGGTGCTGCATCTGATGGAGGACGCCTCTTCCTACACCACGTCCTACCGGCTCGAGGGCCTGGCGAAGTCGCAGTCGGGCCATGTGCCGGTGCCGATCACGCTTGTCGAGAAACCCGGCGCCGAGCCGCGCGACATTGCCGACGGCACGGCGCTCTGGGTGCGGCAGAAGAGCGAGATCAAGCCGGAAGAATATACCGACTTCTACCGCAGCATCGCCGGCCAGTATGACGAGCCGGCCTCGACCATCCATTTCCGCGCCGAGGGCCGGCAGGAATACAGCGTTCTCGCCTTCGTGCCGGGATCGCGGCCGTTCGACCTGTTCGACCAGGACCGCAAGGGCCGCATGAAGCTTTATGTGCGGCGCGTCTTCATCACCGACGACGCCGACGTGCTGCCGCGCTACCTGCGCTTCGTGCGCGGCCTGGTCGATTCCGCCGACCTGCCGCTCAACGTGTCGCGCGAGATGATCCAGGAAAGCCCGTTGCTCGCAGCGATCCGCAAGGGCGTGACCAACCGCGTTCTCGGCGATCTCCTAAAGCTCGCCGACAACGATGCCGAAGCCTACGCCAAAATCTGGGAAAATTTCGGCGTCGTGCTGAAGGAAGGGCTTTACGAGGACTACGAGCGGCGCGAGCAGTTGCTGAAGCTTGCCCGCTTCCGTTCGACGACTTCAGGCGAAGGCTGGCGCAGCCTGGCCGATTATGTTGGAGCGATGAAGGAAGGCCAGAAGGCGATCTTCTTCATGGCCGGCGACGACCGCGCCCGGCTGGAGGCCTCGCCGCAGTTGGAAGGCTTTCGCGCACGCGGTATCGAGGTGCTGTTGCTCACCGACCCGGTCGACAGTTTCTGGGTAACGATGGCGCCGGAGTTCGACGGCAAGCCGTTCAAGTCGGTGACGCAGGGCGCGGCCGAGCTTGCCGATGTCGCGCTGCCCGAGCACGCAGCAAAGCCGGACACCGAGACGTCATCCGACATCGCGACGTTCCTTGCCTTCGTGAAGACCACGCTCGGCGACGAGGTGTCGGACGTGAAGGCCTCCGACCGGCTGACCGAAAGCGCCGTCTGCCTGGTCGCGCCGGAGCATGGCCCGGACCGCCAGTTCGAACGTCTGCTCAACGCCGCCGGCCGGCTCGAGAAGGCCGCCAAACCGATCCTCGAGATCAACCCGCGCCATGAGCGCGTGGCGGCGCTGGCAAAGCTCGGCGACGACGAAAAAGCGTTCAAGGAAGACGCAGCGCACCTGCTCTACGACGAAGCGCGCGTGCTCGACGGCGACAAGCCGGCTGACGCCAAGGCCTTCTCGGCGCGCCTGGCGCGACTGATCGATCGCGGGCTAGCGAGGGGGTGATGAGGCCCCTACCGAGATGCGCCGCCCGTGCCTCGTCATCCTAGGGCGAAGCAAGGAGCGCAGCGACGAGCGCAGACCCTAGGATCCATGCCATGACGCTAAGCCGTTGCAGCGGTTACAGAATTCTGCACCGCTGAGCTCTACGACACGTGTCACGGCATGGATTCTCGGGTCAAGCCCGAGAATGACGAACGGAAAGGCGTCGGCGCCAAACACCACCGGAAGTTGGCACATTGCCAATGATGTACCAAGCGTTACCGTAGGCTCGCGAAACGAGCGGCAGGTGTTCCTATGAAGCGCATTGTTCTGGTCAGGCATTCGGAAGAGCCGGGCGACGATCATGTCCAGACGACGCTTGAGGCGAACGGCCATGCGATCACGACCGCGATGCCGTTCAAGGGCGATCCGATCGACCTCGGGTCCGTCGATGGAGCGGTGATCTATGGCGGTCCGTTCAATGTCTTCGACACCGACATACACCCGTTCCTAAACGACGAAGCCGCGCTGATCGAGCATTGCCTGGACAACGATCTGCCGCTGCTCGGCATCTGCCAGGGCGCGCAGCAGATCGCCTGGCATCTCGGCGCCGATGTCGGGCCGGTGGAAAGCGGCATCCGGGAGTTCGGCTATTTCGAGATCACGCCGACGGCCGAGGCCGGCGATTTCCTCGACCGGCCGCTCTTCCTGCCGCAGAACCACTTTCATACTTTCGCCGTGCCGGCCGGCGCCGTGCATCTCGCTTCGAGCGACACGTTCCCCAATCAGGCGTTCCGGATCGGCGACAAGACCTATGCGCTGCAATTCCATGCCGAGCAGGGTCCGGCCGGCTTTCGGCGCTGGCAGGAACGGCAAGCCGCGCCCTACGGAACGCTCGGCGCGCAGGACCGGGACGAACAGGACAGGTTGATGGCGGCCCACCACGCAGCGCAGCTTGCCTGGTTCAGCGGCTTTGTGACCAAGCTGTTCGGTTGAGGCGCATTTGGTGGGAATTCGCGCATGACCATAGACGGCGTCTGCGATCCGCGTTTTGCCGGAGTGCGCGATGCGTTCGCCTGGTGTTTCGCTCAAGGCCTCGAGCATGGCGGCGGCGTCTCGGTCGTGGCCCACGGCAGGACCGTCGTCGATCTCTGGGGCGGCCATGCGGATGCCGCGCGCACCCGCCCGTGGCGGCGTGACACGCTGGTCAACGTCTGGTCTTCGACCAAGGGCGTCGTGGCGCTGGCGATCGCGATGCTGGTGGAGCGCGGCAAGCTGGATTATGCCGCACCGGTGGCGCGCTATTGGTCGGAATTCGCGGCGGGCGGCAAGGAATACATCACGCTAGACCAGGTGATGTCGCACCAGTCCGGGCTGAACGGTCTTGCCGTGCCGATGGATGAGGCTGGCCTGCTCGCCTGGGCGCCCTATGCCGACGCGCTTGCCACCATGTCGCCGCTATGGGAGCCCGGCAGCCGCTGTGTCTACCATGCCCTGACCTACGGCCATCTTGCCGGCGAGGTGCTGCGGCGCGTCGACGGGCGCAGCATCGGCCGCTTCATCGCGGAAGAGATCGCAGTCCCGCTTGGGGCCGATTTCCATGTCGGCCTGCCGCAAGCCCAGGATTCCCGTGCCGCCGAGATGATCGAGGGCCCGAAGACGTCCGATTGGGTCGACTTCGTGCGCGCTTCTCCCTTTCCCCACGCATGCGACAATCCGGCCCCCCGCGCATTGGCGCCCAACGACCGCGCCTGGCGCGCCGCCGAGGTGCCGGGCGGCAACGGCCAGTCCACGGCGAATGCGCTGGCGCGTATCTACGGCATGATGGCGGCGGGCGGGAGCTTTGAGGGCAAGCCCCTGATCGGCCGAGCGGCGATCGAAGAAGCCGCACGGCCGCGCTTTCGCGGCATGGACGACAGCTTCGCGCTGCCAGCCGCCTTCGCCGCCGGCTATCAGATCGAGGATCCTGTCTATGCCCGCCGCGCATCGCCGCAGACATTCGGCCATACCGGCTGGGGCGGCGCCATCGGCTTTGCCGACCCCGGCGCCGGCGTTGGGTTCGGCTATGTCACCAACCGCATGGTGGGTTTCGACGATGTGGACCCGCGCCGCAAGGCCCTGATCGACTCCATCTACGACGCGCTCTGACGCCAGATGAAGCGCTACCGCGCTGTCGGCCGAGGGCCGGCCCTGCCTACCCTCTCAGCCCCGGCGCTTCCTGGCCGGTGCGCGCGACATATTCGGTATAGCCGCCGCCATAGGTGTGGATGCCGTCTGGCGTCAGTTCCAGCACACGGTTGGAGAGTGCCGCCAGGAAATGGCGGTCGTGCGAGACGAAGAGCATGGTGCCTTCATATTGCGCCAGCGCCTCGATCAGCATTTGCTTGGTGGTGATGTCGAGATGGTTGGTCGGCTCGTCGAGCACCAGCAGGTTGGGCGGGTCGAACAGCATCAGCGCCATCACCAGCCGCGCCTTCTCGCCGCCCGACAGAACGCGGCACTTCTTCTCGATCTCGTCGCCGGAGAAACCGAAGCAGCCGGCAAGCGCGCGCAGCGGCGCCTGACCGGCCTGCGGAAACGAGTCCTCCAGCGTCTGGAAGACGGTGCGCTCGCCATCGAGCAGCTCCATGGCATGCTGGGCGAAATAGCCCATCTTGACGCTCGGGCCGCGCGCGACGGAGCCCTCGTCCGGCTCGGAGGCGCCGGCGACCAGCTTCAGAAGCGTCGACTTGCCGGCGCCGTTGACGCCCATCACGCACCAGCGCTCGCGGCGGCGGATCTGAAAGTCGAGGCCCGAATAGATATTGCGGCTGCCATAGGCCTTGTGGATGCCCTTCAGCGTCGCCACGTCCTCGCCGCAGCGCGGCGCCGGCTGGAATTCGAAGGTAACCGTCTGGCGGCGCTTCGGCGGTTCGACGCGGTCGATCTTGTCGAGCTTCTTCACCCTGCTCTGCACCTGGGCGGCATGGGAAGCGCGCGCCTTGAAACGCTCGATGAAGGCGATTTCCTTGGCCAGCATCGCCTGCTGGCGCTCGAACTGCGCCTGCAACTGCTTGTCGGCCAGCGTGCGCTGCTCCTGGTAGAATTCGTAATTGCCTGAATAGGAGGTGAGTGCGCCGGCGTCGATCTCGATGATCTTGTTGACGATGCGGTTCATGAACTCGCGGTCGTGCGAGGTCATCAGCAGCGCGCCGTCGTAATCCTTGAGGAATTTCTCCAGCCAGATCAGGCTTTCGAGGTCGAGATGGTTCGACGGCTCGTCGAGCAGCATCACGTCGGGTCGCATCAACAGGATGCGAGCCAGCGCGACGCGCATCTTCCAGCCGCCGGAGAGTTTCGAAACATCGCCGTCCATCATCTCCTGGCTGAAGCCGAGGCCGTCGAGCACCTCGCGGGCGCGGCCGTCGAGCGCATAGCCGTCGAGCTCTTCGAAGCGGTGCTGCAGTTCGCCGTAGCGCTCGATGATCTGGTCCATCTCGTCGGCGCGGTCGGGATCGCCCATGGCGTGTTCGAGCTCGCGCATCTCGGCGGCCACCGCGCTGACCGGCCCTGCGCCCTCCATGACCTCTGCCACGGCGCTCAAACCGCCCATGTCGCCGACATCCTGGCTGAAATAGCCGATGGTGACGCCGCGATCGACCGAGACCTGGCCCTCGTCCGGCTGCTCCTGTCCGATGATCATGCGGAACAACGTCGTCTTGCCGGCGCCGTTCGGGCCGACCAATCCGACCTTCTCGCCCTTCTGCAAGGCGGCCGAGGCTTCGATGAAGACGATCTGTCGGCCGTTCTGCTTGCCGATATTTTCAAGACGGATCATGGGCTCGTAGGGAGTAGGGAGTAGGGAGTAGGGAGTAGGGAGTAGGGAGTAGGGCCAATAATCGAATGCGCGGGATAAAGGAACCCCTCATCGCTTCTCGGCCTCGACGTAACCTACTGCCTACTGCCTATTGCCTATTGCCTACTGCCCTACTGCCTACTGCCTACTCACCTCGCGTCGTGGAAGATGATCCCGACCGTATGCCGCCGCCCTGACCGCAAGCGGCTCACGCCATGGCGCAGGTTGACGCGATAGTACCCCTTCGTGCCTTGCACCGGCCGGTTGTGAACCGCAAAGATAACCGCATCGCCGCGCTTCAGCGGCACCACCTCGGCGCGGCTTTGCATGCGCGGGCGCTGCTCGGTGAGCACGAATTCGCCGCCGGTGAAATCCTCACCCGGCTCGGACAACAGGACCGCCACCTGCAGCGGAAAGGCGAGTGCGCCGTAAAGATCCTGATGCAGGCAGTTGAAGTCGCCGGGGCCGTATTGCAGCAGAAGCGGCGTCGGCCTCACCTGGCCTTCGTCGTGGCAGCGCTTCAGGAAGGCGGCGTGTTCGGCCGGATAACGCTGCGCCACGCCCATCTTCTCGTTCCAGTCATTGGCGACCGTGGCGAGGCGCGGATAGAGCGCGGTGCGCAGGCCCTCGATCAGGTCCGGCAGCGGATATTTGAAATAGCGATATTCGCCCTTGCCGAAGCCGTGGCGGGCCATCAGCACATGGCTGCGGAAATGCTCCTCATGCGGATAGAGCGCAGCGATATCGGCGCATTCCTCGGGCGAGAGCAGGTCCGGCATGACGGCGCAGCCATTGACGTTGAGCTCGGTGACCAGGACGCGCCAATCCTGCGCAGCGACGCGGGCTTCGGTTGAGCGGCTGGCGCGTTTGGTGTTCAGGGAATGGATGGTCATGGGTTGGCTCCATCGCTTGCTTGCCCGAAGATGGGGCGAGCGACGGGGCCAAACCACCCGATTCATGGCAAAGTGGCGAGGCGATCGAGCTGCCAATCTCCGTCCTTGCGGGGGAGATCAGCAGCTTCACTGCTGGCGATACGCCTCCAGCTCCGGATCGAGGTCCACCTTCACCGCATTGGTAAACACACACGTCGCCACCATGATGCCGGCGAAGGCAACGAGATTGACCAGCAACGCCTCGTCATAGCGCGCCTTGAGCGCGGCCCAGGTCTCGTCCGGGACGGCATTCGCGTCCACTGCGACCGCCTTGCCGAAACCGATCAGCAGCGCCTCGTCGGTCGACGGCTCAATCGCCTCGGGATCGAGGCCGTTGTCGATCAGCGCGCGGCGGAAGAAAGTAACCGGGATTTCTGCCCGCATCGCCTCGGCGATCGTCTTCGAGAACAGCCAGATGGCGCGGTCGTCGAGCGTTGGCTTCAGCAGATCGCGCAGCGTGAACCATTCGGCGTAGATGCGATGCGCGGCCGGCGAATGAAGCGGGATGCGCTTCATGTTTGTCATGCGGCCGCGCAGCGCGAGCTCGCGGTCGTGCTCGGCGCGGATCTCGGCGGAAGCGGTGGCGTAGTCGATCGGCGAAAGATGCGCCATCGGCCTCACCCGAGCTTCGCGTGAAGTGCCGGCGCGCCGCGCAGCGTGTTTGAGACGGTGCAGATATCCTCGGCATCCGCCAGGATCCGTTCTTTCGTCGCGGCGTCGAGGTCGCCGGCGATCGTCAGGCGAATATTGAAGGTTTCCAGCCGCGACGGCTCGTCCTTCGCCTTGTCGCCGGTCACATCCGCCCCCACCTCGCCGAGCCGGTCGGCGATGCCGAGACGGGTGGCGGCGATGCGGGCGCTGAGCACCATGCAGGCGGCTAAGGAAGCATAGAGCAGATCGAGCGGGCTGAAGCCGGGCGCGCTGACCTGCGTGACCACATCGACCGTGCCGCCGGTCGGTGTCGTGACCAGCGGCAGGCCGCCCGGCGGCAGGACGGCGAGCGCGCCGGCGTTTCGGGTTCTGACTTTCAGGTCTGCCATTGCGAGGTCTCCAATTCGGAGACATTGATAGCGGACGTGAATTCACTGAGGCAATCGCCGAGGCAGGCCGTGGGCGATTGGCGTTTCCTCGCCCTCATGAAATGGGGGAGAGGTGGCTCGGCGAAGCCGAGACTGAGAGGGGAGCGCCCTACGAAGGCCCCCTCTCCGTCCGCTTCGCGGACACCTCTCCCCCGCCTCTTGGCGGGGGAGAGGAACCAGTTCTGAAACGCTACTTCGTCAGGTCGAGCGCCGCCGTCAGATCCCCCATCGGCGGCTGGTCGTTGTTGCGCAGCGCCTTGTCGCGGGCGATGAGGCCCGGCAGCACCGGCAGGTCGTAGCGGGCGGTGATGAAACGCAGGATCGAGGTCGTGTCGTATTGGGTGTGGTCGACCGTGCCCATCTTCGCATAGGGCGAGATGATGAAGGCCGGGATGCGGTTGCCCGGGCCCCAGCGGTCGGCCTTGGGCGGCGCGACGTGATCCCAGAAGCCGCCATTCTCGTCATAGGTGATGACGACCAGCATATGGGCCCATTGCGGGCTCTTCTCCAGATGCGAAACGAGGTCGGCCAAGTGCTGGTCGCCCGAGGTCACATCGGCATAGCCGGCATGTTCGTTGAGGTTGCCCTGCGGCTTATAGAAGGTGACGGACGGCAGCTTGCCGTCGTCGATCGCCTTGATGAACTCCACGCCGTCAAGGCCGCCATCCTTGAGGTGCTCGGCCCGCGCGGTCGTGCCCGGGGCATAGGCCGCGAAATAGTTGAAGGGCTGGTGGTGGAACTGGAAGTTCGGCACAGGCGTCGCGTTCTTGCCGTCGAGCGCCGCCTGCCAGGCGCCCGCATACCAGGCCCAGGAAATGCCCTTGAGCGAGAGCAGATCGCCGATGGTGATCTCGTGCTGCGGCGGGAGCGTGGTCGGCTGCGCCGGATCGGCGAGCGTCTTGTCGCCGCCCTCGGCCGGCTTGTTGGCGCTCGGCTGGTAAGGCGGCTGCATGGTGTTGACGGCGTAGAAGTCGGGCGTGATGGCGCCGTCATTGGCGAATTTCGGCACGCCGCCCAGCGCCGAGGCGGGCGAGTTGTCGGCCGGCTTCAGCGTCACGCCATCCGGCTCGACAACGGCGATCTGGCCCTTCACCGGGCTGGTGTCGGCATTGGGATAGTGGGGCGCGCAGGCGCAGGCGAGCATGAAGTGGTTGAGGAAGGAGCCGCCGAAGGCGCCCTGGAAGAAATTGTCCGCCAGCACGTATTTTTTGGCGATCGCCCACATTGGCAGGTTGGAGCCGTCATAGTGGCCCATGACCAGCGAGCCGGAATCGGCCCAGGCGACGAACTTGTCGTTCCGGCCGCCGTCGATCTGCATCTGCTCCTGGTAGAAGCGGTGCCAGAGATCGTGCGTGACGACGTTGGTGCCCTCGTTGAAGCCCTTGGGATCGTCGATGGCGAAGGTGGCGTTGGCCAAATGCGCGCTCTGCGCCTCCGTCACCGCCGGCGTGACGCCCTTGCCGGTCAAGCCGCCCCAGGCCGGCGGCAGTTCGGAAAGCGGCTTGCCATCGCGGTCGAGCTGACGCGCCTGGTCGGGCGAAACGTTGGCCAGGCCGTTGGCGCCGGAGAAGCCGCCGTAGAGGTTATCGAAGCTGCGGTTCTCGGCGTAGATGACGACGACGGTGTCGATCTTGTCGTAGCCGGGAGGAGCCGCGTAGGCAGCAGCGGAGAACGATGCCAGCGCCGTGGAGGCGAGGCAAAGCGAGAGGAAGGACCGGGGGGAGAGAAAGAATCGGGTCATCGGGAAATGCCTCGTGGCTTGGGAATGGCTGGAGGACGGCAATGCAGGAACGCAACTGCATCAATGCCGAGCTACTTCGGCGCCTTGTCACCCATGTGACAGTTCCGCAGCGTCCGAACACGGTTTCGTGAGCGAGAAAGCCGGTCATCAATCCGTTGCACTCGATCCTTACGTCGCGAACGAAATCGGGCGAAGGAAATCAGGGATGTCGCCGCAGACGATGGGACGGAAAAATCACGCGATCGCCCTTCTGGCGGCCTCGATCGTCGGCTTGACCGCGCCTGCGAGCACCGCGGAGCCGTCCGGTGTCCACCCCGGGCCGATGTCGCGCCAGGAAGCCTTCGCCCGCGCCGAGGCGCTGACGGCGCTCGGGCGGCAGATGTTCCTTGACCCTTCGCTCTCCGCCTCGGGCAAGCAGGCCTGCTCGTCCTGCCACGATCCCAACCACGCCTTCGGACCGGCCTCGGCGGCACCCGTCGAGATGGGCGGAGCCAAGCTCGACCAGCCCGGCGTTCGCGCCGTGCCGTCGCTGCGCTACCTGCAGGCGGCGCCTGCCTTCACCGAGCATTTCTACGACTCCGAGGACGAAGGCGACGAAAGCGTCGACAATGGCCCGACCGGCGGCCTGACCTGGGACGGCCGCGCCGACCACGGCAAGGACCAGGCGAGAATCCCGCTGCTGTCGCCCTTCGAGATGGGCAACAAGGACGAGGCCGACGTGGTCGCGGCGCTGCGCAAGGCGCCCTATGCCGGCGCCTTCAAGGCGGCGTTCGGCGCCGATGTGTTCGAGCACCCGCAGGATGCCTTCGACGCCGCGGTCGAAGCGCTCGGCACATTCGAGCAGAGCAGCGCCGATTTCTATCCCTATTCCAGCCGCTACGATGCTTTCCTCGCCGGCAAGGCGCAGCTCTCGGCGCAGGAATTGCGCGGCCGCATGCTGTTCGAGGACGAAGCGAAGGGCAATTGCGCGAGCTGCCATCTCAGCGAGCCCGCCAATGACGGCGAGCCGCCGCAGTTCACCGACTATGGCCTGATCGCGATCGCCGTGCCGCGCAATCCGGCGATCCCCGCCAATGCCGATCCCAATTATGTCGACCTCGGCCTGTGCGGACCGCTGCGCACCGATTTCAAAGGCCGCGCCGAATATTGCGGCCTGTTCAAGACGCCGACCCTGCGCAACGTGGCCTTGCGAAAGAGCTTCTTCCACAACGGCTATTTCCACTCGCTGCGCGAGGCGGTCGCCTTCTACGCCAGCCGCGATACGGATCCCGGGCGCTGGTATCCGAAGAAGGCGGACGGCACGGTCGACAAATTCGACGACCTGCCAAAGGTTTACTGGCCGAACCTCAACACCGACCCACCCTTCAACGGCAAAAAGCCGGGCGACAAGCCGGCGCTGAACGACGCCGAGATCGACGACATCGTCGCCTTCCTCGGCACGCTGACCGACGCCGACCAGGCTGGGCAATAGGGCGACCGGCAGCCAAGGAGACTGGTGGAACACACGGCCTGCTTGCAGCCGGAGCCGTGCTATCCACCGCAAAAGTGTGCCAATGTGAGCCACGTCATAGGAACGCCAAGTCGCGCCTGCTATATTGCCCACCTCTTCACAGATGGAGTCTGCGATGAGGTTCGTCGCGGTGCAGGAGCCGCCCGGCGGCAGTTGGGCGGTGTTCGATGCGGGCAATGGCGCGCCGGCCGAATATGCCGGCCGGGTGCTTATCGGCCTGACATCGCGCGAGGCCCGCTGGTTCGTCGCCGCGGGCAACGACCAGGCGGCTTGGCCACGGCCCGGCCGGCCAGGCGCGCAACTGCGGTTGGTCAGCGGAGGCGGCTCGCCGCCGATGCGCGAAAGGCACGGCCAAACAGGCGGTTGAGAAGACGCACTGACGGATTGATTCAAGCCGGCGCGACCTCGGTGTCGCTCCTCATTGTGCCGGCGCGTAGCGGCTCACCACCATGCCGCTGGCATAGGGCTTCGAGCCGAGGAGCTTCAGCTTGGCAAAACCGCCCTTCTCGAAGATGCGGCGGCCGCTGCCCAGAACCGCCGGATTGATGAAGAGCTGGAACTCGTCGACCAGGCCGGCGGCGATCAGCGCGGCGGCAAAGCCCGCGCCGCCGAACACGGCGATGTTGCCGCCCGCGCCTTGCTTCAGCGCATCGACCTCGCGCGGCAGGTCGCCACTGACGACGCGGGTGCGTTCCCAGCGCGAAGCCTCGAGCTTGTCGCTCGCCACGATCTTCTCAGCCTCGACGATGCGTCGCGCGAAGGCATAGAAGCGATCCTTCGGGTATTTTCTCGCCGCGTTGCCCCAATGGGTCAGATACCCCTCCTCAGCCATCTTGCGGCTCAACAGGATGGTGTCGATTGTTTGGAAGACAGCGTTGAAATCCTGCTTGAGTTCTTCGTCCCAGGCATTGTCATCGCCCCATTCCCAGAGCTGCCAGCGATGCCCCTCGTCCGCGCCGACAAAGCCGTCGACCGACATCTGCATCTGAAGGATGAGCTTTTTCATTTTGGGTCTCCTCGCTAGGAATTTCTGCCGTGAAGGTTCAGGCGGCTCAGCGCGAACGGGCGAAAGTCCGCGCCCAGTCTTCGAAGGTGGTCGGCGTGGCGTTTTCGGCCGAGGGTGCCTCCAGCGCCCAGCGCTCGCCTCTGTTGAAGCTTGCCGCCGTTTCGCCCAGCGCATCGGCAAAACTCGCCGATATGCCGTTGGCGACCATGCCGGCCCGCGCTTCGGCGAACGGCGCTTCATGATAGGCGACATCCTTGCCGATCGCCCGGCCCAGGATCGTGGTGGCCTGTTCGAGCGTGTAGGAACCGCCGCCGTGCAATTCGACGACGCGCCGGGCCGGAAAATGTTCGGCGCTCAACAGGGCGGCGGCGCGCTCGCCAACGTCCTTGGCGGCAATCAACGGCATCGGCAGGTCGCCGCGGAAGGGCGAGGCGAAGACGCCGGACGCCGCCTGCTCGACGAAGCCCATGCCCTTGACGAAATTCTCCATGAAGAAGGAGGCGCGCAGATAGACGAGCTCCTCCAGGCCCAGCGCGGCAAGCCGCTCCTCCATCATCGCGGCGCCAAGCGAGGTACCCATTCTGAGATGGGCATTGAGGCCGCTGAGCAGCACGACACGGTGCAGGCCTGCCTTGGCGATGGACGATGCCAGCCGTGCGCCGACTTGGTCCTCGAATCTGTGCAGGTCGGGCGTGGTGACATCGAAAGGGATCATCACATAGGCGCCGGCGGCGTCCGAGAAGGCGGCGTCGAGCGCCGCCTGGTCGTCAAGCGCAACGCCGAGGCTGCGGGCGACGCCGCGTACCGTATGCCCTGCCCTGGTCAGCTTTGCCGAGACCTCGGCGCCGACCTCGCTGGTTGCACCGACGACCACCACCGTGCGGTTCGCTTGCTGGTTCATGACGCTCCTCCTCTGTGCTCAAATGATTTACTTTTGGAACCATTTGACGCAACGCGAGAACGATGTCAATAGTAAAGTGATTTAAAAATGGAACCATATTGATGTCGACCAAGGGAAGATCCGGCTGCCCGATCAACCTGTCGCTCGAGCTGCTCGGCGACCGCTGGACGCTGCTCATCATCCGCGACCTGATCTTCGCCGGGAAGAAGCACTTTCGCGAATTCCTGCAATCCGACGAAGGCATCTCGTCGCGCACGCTGGCCGAGCGGCTGCAGACGCTGCAGGACGAAGGCATCCTCACCCGCAGCGACGACCCGAGCCACGGGCTGAAGGCGATCTATCGGCTGACCGATGCCGGCATCGACCTTTTGCCGGTGCTCGCCACGCTCGGCGCCTGGGGCGGCAAATATCGACAGGCAGACGACAAGCTGGCACAGATAGCGGATGAGCTGGCGGCTGGCGGCCAACCGGCGCTTGAGCGGATGAAGCAGAAGCTGAGAGCCGAGCATCTGGGGTAGGCGGCGCGACCTGCCTCTGCGCGCTGGCCTTCTCAATGCCGCAGCTGGGCCAACCGCCGGCGCCTGCTATCCGCGAGCCGTTCGATCCTCATTGGACAACAATTCCCCGCGGTCCGTCAGCGAGCCCGCCCACTTCCCAGCGGCCTGACCGGCTCCTCCGCCGGAGGCTCCCCGGGCAGCCCCAATCGCAGCCGCTCCTCTTCGGCAAAGATCTCGGCCTGCGCGTGGACATCGAACACTTGCTGTGTCAGCCTGCCGCCGTCGACGACGCGCACGATCCATTGGTTATTGACGGCTTTTACGCGGACACTGTCTGGCTCGCTTGTTACCATATACAGCTCCTGCTCTTCGCTCGAAGAATTGCCTGTCTCCGACCCAATACGATCTAGCGCGCCTGGAGTTGCCGAAAAGCATGGCTTATTGGTTTTTAGCGCAAAGCGGCTCGCCGTTATTCGACCTGTTTGCGAAGCCTCACGAATAAAAACGAGTATGGTGCAGCAATTGCACGTCGGCGCAGCGGAATTCGACTTCGCCATGGCGTTCGGTCGGCAGCGGATTTGGAAGGCGTCCGAATGGAACTGCGGATCGCGCAGCCCGTCACTTGGCCGTGCGAGAGTGCGGATCAACTCGCCGCGCGCCGGCGGCCCGGCAGCCTTGGGGGGTGATACTGGGTTCGGCGGCCGGGCCTGACCGGAGTTTGCGAGGCCGCCGGCTGTCGTGAGGATGCGCTTGGGGCCGGCCAAGGACAAGAACGACCTAGGCCCTAGGACCAAAGGGCATAGTCAAGACGGCCGAATTGTCATTGGCCAATTGCGATCGGATTGACCGGAAATAAGGCGCGTCGCAAGCCGGCCGCGTCAAAAGCCGAAGAAATGCCGGCCGACGAGATAGCCGAGGGCCGCGACGACCAGCGGAAACACCGCCGGCGCGGCCTTGCTGAACAGCGAGGTGTTTATCTCCTTGGCAGGAGCACTGGGTTTGGCATTGCCGAGGTTTTTGGTCATGGGATCTAATTACCGGTTGGGGCTAGCTGCCGGCCGAACCATTAAATTAGCAGTTGCTTATTAAATTTCCGGCAAGCCCGACGCTACAATTCGCAGCAATTTATTCCGATTGCTGCGTACGCTCGGCAAGCGCGAAGGCCTGAAGGTTACGCGACTTGCCGGGATCCTGGTCGGCGTTGGCGATAATGGCGTGGAAGGCCGCGCGGGCAATATCCTTCTTCTTGGCGTCCGGGTGCAGTTTTCGCACCGCCTTGAGCAGGTCTTTCGGTTTCATATCGGGGGTGACAACGCGCATCAGCGTATCGCCTATGGCCTGCAATTCGCTGGCATCCATAATGATGAACCCTGCTTTAGCGCATCCAGCTTGGCATATAGCGGTGAGAGCGCGTCATTTTTGTGATGCCCCTCGCGGACTCGGAGCCGCCTCTGCAAGAATTTCGTGGCGAAGCGTCAGCCTTGACGCCGGCGAAGGCGCGGGAACCCTGGCGTTGTCACCGAGTTTAGATCCCGAGACGAATTGCCATGGAAGACAAACCGCCAGCCGAAAACCCGGGAAGGACCCTCGTCACGGTGCTGGCAATCTGCGTTCTCATCTTCGCCCTGTTTTTTATCGGCTTCAAATATTCGGGGCCTGACCAGGGAGCGCTGATCGTGCCGGGCGCAGTACAGCAAGGCAGCAAGTGAATGACTGGCGAGCACCAAGGCCTGACCAGGCTGGTGGAGCGCCTGGCAATCCCCAAGGATTTCGCGCGGCTGCGAAGCCAGTGAGATCGGGCTGACTGTTCCGTGCCGCACCGAGGTCGCCCCGCCCGCCCGGCAGGGTGACTTTTTTTGGGGCGATCGTCGCGAATATGCGGCAGCCGACCCCCCCGAACTCCTCGCCGCCTGGCCCAGAAGTTTTTGCAACTGGCTTTTTCAGTATTCTTCAGGCTGTCGCATTTTAACCCTAATCGGCCTCTAGCCGGCCGGAGATGCTGCGGTTCCAGCCTTCACGGTTTCTTGACAGGGGCCGGAAAAACGGGCAGCAAGTCGGGTGAGGGAGAGCATTTCTCCCGTGGCGCAGACCATGGAGAGCTCTTTTTTCGCATGGACCGTCGCCAAATCGGCGATTGGTGGAGGGATTGGTTAACCATCTTTGTCCATCTTTTGAATCAATCGGCAACAGACGCGTGAAGGTGCAGGGGGCACCAGCGAACTGTGATCGTGACGGGTGCCAGGTCCGCAAACCGGCATGCCGATTGAGAGTGGTCGTATGGCGTTTTTGCGTTTGAAAAGCCGGGGTGACGCTCCTCATGGGGGGGTAACTTCGAAAAAGTCTGGTCATCGTTGGGTCGTGGTGCCTGCTGTCGGCGCCGCCCTCGCCCTATGGTCTGTCGCCACCTTGGCGGGGCTCTATTCGGTGAGCACCTCGCTGACCGCAGCTTCCAATGGATTGCCGCAAGGCCTGCTTTCGCCGCGCAACATCGCGCTTGGCGACCAGCGCCGGCTGATCGCCAACGCCTGGGCGCCGCGCCTTTCCGCCAATGGCGGCTACCAGGCGGGCTCGCTCATTGGCGGCTGCGACGCCGACTGTTTCAGCCTCGCGACAAACTTCAGACATGATAGCCAAGCTGTTGAAAAACCAAAGAATGAAGGCCACGACGGCAAGATGGCGCGCCTCAGACTGCCGGCGCCCGACAGCGTCGCGCAGGAGAAGGTGGTGGTGGCTTCGGCCGCCGGAGCCGCCGACCGTTTCGACGGCGTGGTGAAAAAAGCCGCGCTTTCGCCGCAGAAGCTTGCCGAAGCCTTTGCCCGCGCCGAGAACGCGCCGTTCCTGCTTGCCAGCCTGCCCTCGGCCAGCCGCTTCGGCGGCGCTGAGCCGGATGCCCCGGCGGAAGCCCGCTTCGGTTCGCAGCCGGCCCAAATCGCCGGCGCTTCCGAACTGGCGCTGGCGCTTGCCAACGTGGCGCAGGAGGATACGGCGGACGTTCCGACCGCCGTCGCGCTCGAAAACAGCGACGCGCCAAATGTCGCCGACACCCCGGGCAACGGCCAGGACGGCGAGTACCAGGTCGCCTCGCTGCCGCCGCAGGACGATTTGCCCGACACCATCGCCGTGCCCGGCCTTCGCCCGCGCACCACACTCGAGCGCGCTACCGAGGCGCCCGAACAGAACGCAGCCAAGTCGCAGAAACCAGAGAGCGCGAAGCCGCAGGCGGCCAGGGCCAAGCCGCAGCCAGCCGCTCCCGACACCGCGCAAAGCGCGCCGCCGGCGGTCTCGCCCAGGAACGGCGACCAGGCCCTGCCGGGCGTGCCGGGCTCAAAGCCGCTCGGGGCCGACTCCAAGCCCGGCAAGCGCAAGGCGCAGGCGTCAGAGATGCTCGCCTATGCCAAGCCTGACACGCCGGAAAGAGGCGGCCTCGGCAGCGCGTTCCGCAATCTTTTCAACGGTCCCTCCACGGGCAATGGCGTCGCTGTCTACGATATTTCGGCGAGAACCGTCTACATGCCCGACGGCTCGAAGCTGGAGGCGCATTCGGGACTTGGTTCGATGGTCGACCAGCCACGCTTCGTGGACCGCAAGAATGTCGGTCCGACACCGCCCGACACATACAATCTGTCCATCCGTGAATCGCGCTTCCATGGCGTCGAGGCGATCCGGCTGACGCCGGCCAGCGGCAGGAACAAATACGGCCGCAACGGCCTGCTCGCGCATACCTACATGCTGCGCGGCGGCCGCGCCGAGTCCAATGGCTGCGTCGTCTTCAGGGACTACCACCGCTTCCTCGCCGCTTACAAAAAGGGCAAGATCAAGCGTCTTGTCGTCGTCCCGCGGCTCACAAGGTCCCCCACCCAGGTCGCCCAGGAAGGCCGCCAGGGTTAAGCCGAACCTGCCCGGCGCGCTGGTCGCCGGCTGTTATCGATCCCCACTTGCTGGTCCGAAGGGCCTGGCGCGAAGACGCGCCCAGGTGTTTGCCGTCGCTTAAGGCCATGGCGACGATCGCAACCTCATCGGAGGAAGCGATAACGACCCTTCCCAGAAGTGAGATATGGCGCAGCCCGGGCTTGCGGCAAGCCCCCGGCCATGGCGTATCAACGCTGCTCCGAAAAACCACAACGGAGCACGGAATGCGTATCCTGTTATCGACTTACGGCTCGCGCGGGGACGTCGAACCGCTGGCGGCGCTGGGCGCGGCGTTGCGGGCGCACGGCGTCGAGGCCAAAGTGAGCGCGCCCGGCGACGCGGAGTTTGCAGCCCTCCTGGCCCGCGCCGGCGTGACGATGGCCCCGGCCTTCGAGCCGGTGCGCGAATGGGCGAAGGAAATGATCAACCGGTCGCGATCGGCGTCGCCCGAGGACCGGGCCAGGCTGATTTCCGCCCAGGCGGCCGAGATCGTCGCCAGGCAATATGAGGCGCTTAGCACAGCCGCCGAAGGCTGCGACGCCGTGGTGGCGTTCGGGCTCTTCCCGTCCTGCGCCGCCGCGCGGCTGATCGCGGAACAACGCGGCATGCGCTACATGCTCGGCACGTTCTGCCCCGTCTGGCTGCCGTCGCCGCACAACCGGCCGCATGAATATCCGAGCCATCCGCTGCCGCCCGGCGCGACCGACAACCGGTTGCTGTGGGAGATGGATATCCGAACCAAGAACGCGCTCTTCGGCGAGGCGGTCAACGGCCAGCGCGCGTCGCTCGGGCTGCCCCCGGTGGAAAATGTCCGGGATTATGTCTACGGCAACAGGGTCCTGCTCGCCTGCGACCCGACGTTCGGGCCATGGCCGGGCTCGGACCTGATCGACGCCGTCCAGACCGGCGCCTTCATCCTGCCGGACGAGCGGCCCCTTCTCGATGGCCTGGAAGCCTTTCTCGATACAGGCCCGCCACCTGTCTATGTCGGCTTCGGCTCGATATCGGTAGCCAAGGAAGCCGGCAGCACCGCCATCGCGGCAATCCGCGCCAGGGGCCTTCGCGCGGTCATCGCGCATGGCTGGGCCGAGTTCGGCCCCGTCGACGACCGCGACGACTGCTTCGCCGTCGGCGAGGTCAACCAGCAGGCGCTGTTCGGCCGCGTCGCCGCCGTCATCCACCATGGCGGCGCCGGCACGACCGTTGCCGCTGCGCGGGCGGGAGCGCCGCAGGCGATCGTGCCGCAGATCGGCGACCAGCCTTACTGGGCGCGGCGGGTGGCCGAACTGGGCATAGGGGCGGCGCATGACGGTCCGGTGCCGAGCGCGGAGTCGTTGTCGGCGGCGTTGGATGTGGCGCTGGCGCCCGAAACTAGCACGCGTGCTGCGGCAGTGGCCGGCAAGATCCGCGCCGACGGCGCCGAGGTGGCGGCAAGGCTGCTGATTGAATTGGCGGGGCAACCTAGCCGGTGAACTCATTGCGTCGTTAGTTCCGCCAGCGCCCTTTGCAGGGGCGTCGGCGAGACCTGGATCGGGCCTGAGAAGGGACTGTCCATGTCGATGATCAAATAGACCGCCGCCGCCGCCAGCGCTCCGGAAACGAGGCATGTGAAGACGACGGTGCCATTGTGCGGTGCCCGGAAGCCGAAGCTGGCGAAAATAAGCGTCAGCCATGCCACGAGCAGCACGATCAGCGGCGCAGGGATGGCGCCCTCGGATTGCTCGGCCAGTATCCAGCGCTGCTCGATCAGCTTCTGGAGTTGCTGCGTCGCAGCCTGTTGCGCGGCGGTCTGCTTGGCATCCGCGGGCGTCAATCCCGCCAGGATGTCTCCGACCTGATAGAGCAGCAGTTCCGACAGCCTGTTCGGGACGACGGTTGTGTCGCTGTCGGCGGTGGAGGTGTCGACGACGCGCTGGACATAGGCAGCGAGCGACTGCCGGGCGCTGTCCGCCTCCGGCCCGTAATGCCGGAGTGTTCGGTCGAGCAGAATAATCTCGGTGGCGAAGGTGTGTACGTTGCCGTTGATGGACTCAAACGTGTTCTTGGCCGAGTTGATCATCAGACCGAGCATAAGCGAGGACATCACCACGAAAAGGTTCGCGGCAAGCCGCACCACCGCGCTGGTGTCGTCCCTAAGGTGGTGAGCGGGGAAGCGCTCGTGCACCATCAAGCTGACCAGCGAGGCCCCGGCCAGGCAAGCAAAGATCGCTGTCCCTACAAGCACTTCGCCCATGGCTGACATTGTAACCGAGGCGCGGCGCTTGCCAATTGGCTGTGCGAGGGTTGAATTAACGTCGAAGCATAAGGACGTATATCGCTGGCCGGTAAGGCGACTTTCATGCCGGGCTCCATGCACAGCGAGGCGAAGGTCGAAAACCGCTTTCAATACCGGGCGAAGGCGCTATCTATGGCGCGGGGCGGCTCCCAATCACACACGAGGCTATCCATGACAATTCGCGCTGTCGTCTGGGGCGAGAACATCCATGAGCGGACCAATGAGGTGGTCGCCGGCATCTATCCGGAAGGCATGCACGCGACCATCGCCAAGGCGCTGAATGCGGACAAGGCGATCTCCGCCTCGACGGCGACGCTGGAGCAGCCCGAGCACGGCCTGCCGGAATCCCGCCTCGCCGAAACGGACGTGCTCGTCTGGTGGGGCCACAAGGACCATGGCGCGGTGACCGACGAGGTGGTCGAGCGCGTCGCAAAACGCGTCTGGGAAGGCATGGGACTGATCGTGCTCCATTCCGGCCATTTCTCGAAGATCTTCAAGCGGCTGATGGGCACGCCCTGCACGCTGAAATGGCGCGAGGCCGGCGAACGCGAGCGGCTTTGGGTGACGAGCCCCAGCCATCCGATCGCCGACGGCGTCGGCGAATTCTTCGAGCTCGAAAACGAGGAAATGTATGGCGAGCAGTTCGCCGTGCCGGAGCCGCTGGAAACCGTCTTCATCTCCTGGTTCCAGGGCGGCGAGGTGTTCCGCTCGGGCCTGACCTACCGGCGCGGCGCCGGCAATGTCTTCTACTTCCGCCCCGGACACGAAACCTACCCGACCTATCACGATGCGACGGTCCAGAAAGTGCTGCGCAACGCGGTGAAGTGGGCGCACAACCCGCAGGGATCGAAGCCCGCCATTCTCGATGCGCCGAACGTGCCGGTGGAGAAGGCGCTGGAGCCGATCGAGGAGCGCGGGCCCAAGCTGCACGCGCATGGCGAGGCCGGCTTCCGCTAAAAAAGCACTTCCCTGCTTCGCTTGGGATTGCGCCGATACAGCGCCTGGGTCACATTCGCCCCACATGATTGAATCGAACCAAATCGCTCGGAGGAGCAGAAAATGCGGCTTTTGATACTCGGTACCGGCTGGATGGCGCAGGAACATGCCCGCCGATTCGGCGCCATCGAGGGCGTGGAATTGGCGGCAGCCGTCGATGTCGATGAAAAGCGCGTCGGCGAGTACGCAGACGGCTTCAAGATTCCGAAGCGCTTCACCTCGCTGGAGGCGGCGCTCGACTGGGGCGATTTCGACGCGGTCGCCAATGTCACGCCGGACCGCATCCACCACCCGACCACCCTGGCGCTGGTCGCCGCCGGCAAGCCGGTGCTGTGCGAAAAGCCGCTGGCCGAAAATTTCGGCAGGGCGAGCGAAATGGCCGATGCCGCGGAAGCCGCCGGCATCGTCAACATGGTCAACCTCACCTATCGCAACGTGGCCGCGCTGCAGAAGGCGCGCCGGATGGTGCAGGCCGGCGAGATCGGCACGGTGCGCCATGTCGAAGCCTCCTACCTGCAGAGTTGGCTGGTGTCGAAATTCTGGGGCGACTGGCGCACCGATCCGAAATGGCTATGGCGGCTGTCGCGCGGCCACGGCTCCAACGGCGTGCTCGGCGATGTCGGCATCCACATCCTCGATTTCGCCAGCTATGGCGCGGCGCTCGATATCGACCATGTGTTCTGCCGGCTGCGCGCCTTCGACAAGGCGCCGGGCAACCGCATCGGCGAGTACCAGCTCGACGCCAATGACAGTTTCGCCATGACGCTCGATTTCTCCAATGGCGCCTTCGGCGTGGTGCATGCCAGCCGCTGGGCCACCGGCCACATCAACGAACTGCGCCTGCGCATCCATGGCGACAAAGGCGCCATCGAGGTGGTGCACAATCTCGAGGGCTCGGCTCTGAAGGCGTGTGTCGGCAGCAATGTCGAGAACGCCAAATGGGAGGAGCTCGATGCCGGCACGGTGCCGACCAACTACCAGCGCTTCGTCGAGGCGGTGAAGAGCAGCGTGCAGACCGAACCCACCTTCCGGCACGCGGCGGGCCTGCAGAAGGTGCTCGACCTTGCCGTGGTGTCGGATGAGAAACGGGCGGAGTTGAGAGCCAAGGCGGATACGCAGTGAAGGTTTCGCGATGCAGGGAAGCGCTGCGCTCTACGGCGCCCCCCTCTGTCCTGCCGGACATCTCCCCCACAAGGGGGGAGATTGGCAGCTTCGCGGCTGCGCTTCTTTAGACGCCAACAATAGGCGAAAGCCGGCGCGACATCGATCTCCCCCCATGTGGGGGAGATGGCCGGCAGGCCAGAGGGGGGCGCTGTCCCGCCAGCCTAGCATGTTTTATCGAGACCGATAAATCCCGACCGCCGCAGCCACCAGCGCGGCATTGCCGTCCGCCACGCTGGCGTCCGGCAATTCCTTGCCGTCCTCCAGCCCGACCCGGGTCGACAACTTCCGCGCGGCCGCCCTTTCGACGAAGGGCCAAACCGTAGCGTTCTCGCCATGCAGCAGGATCGAGCGGCGGATGCCGGCGCGTTGCAGCACCTTCTCGATGCCGTCGGCCACCGCAAAGGCCTCGTCCAGCGTCTGCTCGGAAATCTCGATCAGCACGCGCAGCACCCGGCCGCCATGATCGAGGCCGGCCAGTCGTTCGGCGTCGGCGACGGACGCCAGGCCCGCCTCGATGCCGATGCCGCGCTGGCGCAGGCTTTCCATGACCACAGGTGCCGCCGTCTCGCTGAGATTGACCGAGGCATAGTCGGGCAGTTCGCGCCAGCCGGAGATGGCGACAAGCCTGCGCAGGTCGTCCTTCTCGATCCAGGCGCCGGTGGAGACGCCGATCAGCGTGCCCGGGCAGCCGCGGCGGAGTGCCGCGACCGTCCTGTCCATCGCTTCCGGCGCCAGGCTCTCTCGCCCGTCGGCGCCACGTGCGTGGACGTGCAGCTCGGCCGCGCCCGCAGCAATCGACGCGGCGGCGTCGCGCGCCATCGCTTCGGGGTCGAGCGGCAAGGCGGGGTGGAAATCGGCGGGTCGAGCGCCGTTGATGCAGGCCTGAACGATCATCCTTGCGGCAATCCTGTTTCGGTTGGCTGAAGCCTAGCCCAGGATCGGAGTGGCCGGAACCGGAACGATGCAATCTCCTGACAGGCCGCGCGATCAATATCCCCCCGGCCTGCGACCAGAGGGATAGACATTCATCGCGGGCGATCGCCGAACTTCGAAAGCCCCCTAGGCCGGCACGCGCTTCAGCGCCTGCGCCATGCAGTGAATGCCGCCGCCGGTCTTGGAAATCTCGCTCATGTCGACGGCCGCGACCTCGAAGCCTTGAGCTTTCAGCTTCTCGATCAGCGTCTTGCTGGAGGTCGGGGCGATCACCCTGTCCTTGCCGAGCGACATGAAGTTGCAGCCGAGCGCCATCGTGTCCTGGAAGGGCACGTCGATGATCTCGTGGCCCTTGCCCTTCAGCCAGTCGACGGTGCCGGGCTCGGTGCAGGCAAGGCAGACGGCGGTGAGCTTTTCGGCGATCGGCACCACCATCAGGTCGATATGGACGTAATATTCGTCGATGAAGGCGAGACGCGTCTCCCAGCCTTCCTTCTCGAACCAGTCCTGTACCTGGCGCGCGCCCTCTTCCTGCGTGCGGGCGCCGCCGCAGCCGATCAGCACCACGCCCTCCTCGATGACGTTGAAGTCGCCCCCCTCGAAGGTGCCGGCCGTCACCATGTCGTAGATCGGGATGCCGAGTTTTTCATAGGTGCGGATGGCGGCATAGTTCTCGCCGCGCCGCCACCAGTTGGCCATGGCGGTGATGAAGGCGCCGTAAGGCGTCATGACGCTGGAGTCGCGCGAATAGACCTGCATCGGCAGTTCCGGCGTCGGCTCGTGCCAGTGGATGTTGACGCCGAAATGCTCATAGGCCGCGACGAGGTCCTTGTGCTGCGCCTGCGCGATCTGGACGTTGCAGGGGGCCTCGCGCAGATATTTTCTCGACAGCGAACTGGTCGACAGGTGGCGCAGGAAATTGGGCGAGCCGAGCAGGACGTCAGTCAGCACGTCGGTCTCATTGGCGAAGCCCCACGCGGTCAGCGGCTTGGTGCCGCCATTGGGGTTGCGGCGCTGCAGCGAGAACGGCTCGGCGACGATGCGGTCATGGACAGTCATGGAGTTCTCCTCGAGCTGGTGTCGTTGTTGGTCAGTCATGCGGTGGAAGCGGCCGGGATCCACCAGCCGCACCCGCGCGGCGTGGTGACATATTCCGGCCAGCGGAAATGGATGGGCGGTTCGTAGTCGCAAAGCGGCGCGATCCAGTTCGAGCCGCCGACGCCACCGCTGGTTCGCTTGACGAATTCGTCCATGGCGGCTTCGCGCGCGGCCTTGTCTTCCAGCAGGCGCAGCGCCGTCAGCGCGACCGTCTTGGCGGCGCAGGTCACCATCGGATCGATGGTGGCGGAAATACCGCCCAGCGCATTCATAACCCAGGAGGGATAGGCGTGGCCGTTTGCCGAGCGCAGCGCCGGACGGGCGACATAGAAGCGCGAGGTCGGCGCGTGCCAGCTCATGTCGGTGTAGTCGTCCGAGGTGGAGTTCATCTGCGACGGCGGCAGGTCGCGGCGCAGGATCGCCTCGGCCTCCCGCGGCGAAATCAGCCGCTCCAGCTCGTCGATGAACGGGTTCTCGGTCGCCTCGCCGCCGGCGTTGACCTGGACCACGCGGGCGATGACCCTCGCCGCCTCGTCCCAGCGCGGCGCGCCGACGGTCGAGAGTGACTGATAGGTGATGTCGGCCATGGCGTGGTTGGCCAGTCCTGGGCGCGACTTCGATACCCAGTGGCGCTCGTAGCGGCAGCCGCTCATCTTCGCCGCCGCTTCCGCGTTGCGGTCGAGCACGGCGGTCACCTGCTCGGCCATGGCAATGGTCGGCACGCGGATCATGTACTGGATTTCGGCCAGCCCCGCCGGCAGATTGTCGGCCGTCGCCTGCCCTGCCGTCAGGATCGCCTCGCTGATCGACCAGCCGCCCTGATGCGTCAGCATGGAATCGCGCAGCGCCTTGGAGACCATGTACATCATCATCAGCGCATCGTTGGCGCCGGGCGCCCGGACCGCCGAATGCGCCTGCGGGATCGGTGCGCCGTCGCTGGCGCGAACCCAATTTTCCGGTTGGTCGCAGACAAAGCGATAGATCATCGAATAGGCGGCGCCGCAATGCGTGTCCCAGCGCGCGGTGTTGCAGAGCGGCAGCATGTAGAAGGGATGGAAGGAGATCATGCCGGCGAGGCCGTCATAATAGCCTTTTGCCGCATGGATCGGCTTCGAGCCCCTCACCTTCTCGGCCGGCTCGCCGGTGAAACGCAGCGTGCCCTTGATGCCATGCTCCAGCATCGCCGCCTTGGTAGCCAGAAGCCCGCCGAGGCTGCCGATGCCGAGGCCCGAATGTGGATCGGTGTGCCCGCCGGCCTCGACGCCCAGGCCCGGCCGCGCGCGTTGGACCGTCGCGGCATCCTGGCAGTTGCCGGGCACTGCGTCATATTCGCCATACATGCCGATCGTCGGCCCATCGCCATTCGTCCAATGGGCGCAGAAGGCCGTCGGCATGCCGCCCGAGCCTTCCTCGACCGAAAAGCCTTCGCGCTTCAGCCGATCGACATACCAGGCGGCCGATTGATACTCGCGCCAGGCGGTCTCGCCGAAATCGAAGATGGTGCGCGTCCATGCCGACAGCAGCGGCTGGATGCTGTCGATGCAGGCGAGCGCGGTTTCTTGCGCCGAAGTCGTCACCGGTTTGTCCATGGCTCAAAGAAAGCAGTGAAGCGGCTCATCAAAAAGTGATATGTTTTCCCGGCTCGTGCAAATTCGGTTCACCTGAGGCCTCTTGCGAATACCTTCCACGCAGGCGCTGCGCGCCCTCGACAGCTTCGCCCGTCACGGCAGCGTTTGGCGCGCCGCCGACGAGCTTCACCTCACCCGAAGTGCTGTCTCGCATCAGTTGCGACTGCTCGAGCGCGATCTCGGCTTCGATCTCTTGCAGCGCATCGGCAAGGGCGTGGCGCTGACGCCGCGCGGTCAGCGCTATGCTGCCGATGTCCGGAAGGCGCTGACCGTGCTCGGCGACGCGGGAACGCAAAACAGCGGCGCCGGCGTCGGCGGCTCCTTTGGCATCTCGTGTCCGCCGGGCTTCGCCTCGATGTTCCTGTGCACGCATATCGGCGAATTCCAGCAGATGTATCCGGACGTGGCGCTCTCCGTGCTGACGCCGCGGCGGCTCGACGAAGTCTCCAACCCGAAGGCCGACGCCTTCATCGCCTTCGGCGTCGGCAACTGGCCGAACCGGGCGGTGGAACTGCTTTGCGAAGTCCACTTCACGCCGCTGTGCAGCCCAACCCTGCTCAACAAGATCGGCGGCTTTTCCAAACCCGCCGACGTGCTGCGCGCCAATCTCCTGCATCTTTCCGACACTGAGGACTGGGCACGCTGGCTGGCGCTGTCCAAGGTGGAAAATCCCGATACCGAAGGCGGCATCTTCTTTTCCGACATGAACCTCGTCTTCTCGGCGGCGGTCGCCGGCCAGGGGATCGCCATGGGCGACGAACTGACTGGACGCCGGGCGTTGAGCGAGGGCCGGCTGGTCAAGCCGTTCGAGGCGTCGGTCCCCTCGCCCCGTTCGTATTACCTGGTGTACGAGCATGCGAAGGCCGGGCATCCGGTGCTGAATGCGTTCAGCGACTGGCTAAGGGCGAAGTTGTTGGAGAACAGGCTTTAGATTGAGCGGGGCGATGGAGAGCCAATCTCCCCGTGGGGGAGATTGGCAGTTCCAGCGCCACTCCCTCTCAGACGTGAATCGAATTTGCCGATCAGGCGAAAACTATTCGGTTGCGGTGAGCCGCAGCCATGCCTACGATTTCATTGGGAACTGAGGAAAGAGCCAGGATGCAGCAACCCGGCCGGGCCGCGGAGATCAAGGCGAACGGGATCGGCAAGAGCTTCGGCTCGTTCCGAGCGCTGGACAATCTGTCGCTGGATATCGGCCGCGGCGAGTTCCTGACGCTGCTTGGACCTTCAGGTTCCGGCAAGACCACCTTCCTGATGATCCTCGCCGGCTTCGTGCAGCCGAGCGAAGGCAAGCTTTTCAGCGACGGCGTGGACATAACCAGCCGGCCGGCCGAACAGCGCGCCGCCGGCATGGTCTTCCAGGGCTACGCTTTGTTCCCGCATATGAGCGTGGAGCAGAACATCGCCTTCCCGCTCAAGGTGCGCAAGAAATCCGCCTCGGAAATCAAGCAACGTGTCGGCGAGATGGTCGAGCGTGTCGGCCTCAAGGGCCATGAGAAGAAACTGCCGGCCCAGCTTTCCGGCGGCCAGCAGCAGCGCGTGGCGCTGGCCCGCGCGCTGGTGTTCGAGCCGGGCGTGCTGCTCCTCGACGAGCCGTTCTCGGCGCTCGACAAGAGCCTGCGCGGCCAGATGCAGGCCGAGATGAAGCGGCTGCACCAGGAAACCGGCACCACCTTCGTCTTCGTCACCCACGACCAGAGCGAGGCACTGGCGCTGTCGTCGCGCGTCGCCATCTTCAACCACGGCAAGCTCTTGCAGGTCGGCAGGCCGGACGAGGTCTACGACCGGCCGGCCAACCGCTTCGTCGCCGAGTTCCTGGGCGAGATCAACATGCTGCCGGTGAAGGGCGTGCGCCCCGCCGGCAGTGGCGCGACCGGGCTCTGCGAGGACCGCGCCGTCAACATGCGCTGCAAGGCCGAGACGATAAAGGGCGACGCCATCCTCGCCATCCGACCCGAGGACATGTCGATCGCGCCGGAAGCATCGGTCAACGAGAACGGCATCGCGGCGACCGCTGTCGCCTCGACTTATCTCGGTGCCGCGACCAAGCTAGACCTCACCACGCGCCAAGGCGCCAAGGTCACCGTCTCGGTGCCGAACGAGGTCGCGGCCGCGGCCTTGAGCAAAGGCAATTCCGTCTGGCTGACCTGGCCGGCGGAAAAAGGTTTCCTCCTTCCGGATGGAGGACAATAGAGCGCGCCGCCGCGGCCTGAAATCGCCGCATCGGCTTCCGGTTCAAATCAACGACAACAAGGGGAACTGACATGAACGACGATATGAACAACAAGACTCGGAAACAGGCAATCGAATCCCTCGCCGAGCGGACCAAGCGCGGCGAGATCTCGCGCCGGCAATTCGCGCAGCTCGCGGGCCTCGCGCTCGCCGGTACGCCGATGCTTTTGCGCTCGACCGGTGCTTTCGCCGACACCAAAGGGCTGGTGCTGGTGAACTGGGGCGGCGACGCCATCACGGCTTACGACGCAGCCTATGGCCAGGCCTTCACCAAGGACACCGGCATCCCGGTCAAGATGGACGGCTCCGGCCCGACCGAGGGCGCGATCGCCGCGCAGTACAAGAGCGGCGCGCCGACCTGGGACCTGGTCGACGTCGATCCGTTCTCGGCCATCACGCTCGGCGGCCAGGGCATGCTCGAGCCGATCGACTACAAGGTCGTCGACAAGAGCAAGATGCGGCCGGGCTTCGGCTGGGAATATGCGGCGTCGACCTACTTCTTCTCCTATGTGATCGCCTATGACTCGCAGAAGTTCGGCTCCAACGCGCCGACCGGCATGGCCGACTTCTTCGACGTAAAGAAGTTCCCCGGCAAGCGCTCGCTCTACAAATGGGGCGTGTCGAGCTGGGAAGCGGCCCTTCTGGCCGACGGCATCGCGCCGGCCTCGCTCTATCCGCTCGACCTGAAGCGCGCGCATGACAAGATCGCCGCCTTCAAGGAAAACGTCGTCTCCTACTGGGGTGGCGGCGCCGAAAGCCAGAGCGTTCTGCTCAACGGCGAGGCCTCGATGGCGATCGTGTGGTCGACCCGCGCCTCGCTGATCGAGCAGGATTCGGGCGGCCAGATCAAGTTCATCTGGGACCAGGGCCTGATTTCGCCCGGCGCGCTCGCGGTGCTGAAGAACAACCCCGGCGGCAAGGACGCGGCGATGAAGTTCATCGCCAGCGCGCAGGATCCGCAAAAGCAGCTCGTCATGTTCGACAAGCTCGGCCAAGGCCCGGCGAACCCGGCGGCCGACGCGCTGATTCCGGCCGACAAGAAGCGCATTAACCCCGTCGATCCGGAAAACATGAAGAAGCAGATTCCGCTCGACATGGAGTGGTACGCCAAGAATTACGGCGCCGCACTCGACGAATACACCAAGATCATCTCGGCCTGATCGGGCCGAGATTTTCCAACCGATGAGAGGCACCCTCTCCGACAGGATGGGCGCGGCGCTGCTGATGGCGCCGCTGCTCCTGTTCCTTATCCTTGCCTATGCCTGGCCGTTCCTCGGCGTGGTGAAGTGGAGTTTTACGCTTCCAACGCCAGGGCTGGAGCAATACCACGCCCTGCTTACCGATGACCTCGTGCAGTCGGTGTTCATCCGCACGCTGCGCATCGCGGCGATCGTCACCGTCGTCTCGGTCGCCGCCGCCTATGCGATCACCGTTGTCTGGGTGCGCGGCAGCCCGACGCAGCGCGTGCTTGCCGAATTCTGCATCCTGGTGCCGTTCTGGATCTCGGTGCTGACGCGCGCCTTCGGCTGGGTGGCGCTGCTCTCCAACCGCGGCCTGATCAACACCTGGCTGCAATCGATCGGCTTCATCTCGGAGCCGCTGACCCTGGTGCGCAACGAGTTCGGCGTCATCGTCGGCATGTCGCATTTCCTGATCCCCTTCGCGGTGTTCCCGCTGGCGTCCGCCATGCGCAGCCTGGACGAACGCGTGCTGCTCGCGGCGCGCGGCCTGGGCTCCAGCCGCATGCGCACTTTCTGGACGGTGTTCGTGCCGATGACGCGCTCCGGCATCATCGGCTCGGCGCTGATCACCTTCGTCTTTTCGCTGGGCTTCTTCGTCACGCCGGCAATCCTCGGCGGCGGCCGCAGCGTGATGATCGCGGAGCTGATCTATCTGCGCATCTTCCAGAGCCCGGACTGGGGGCTTGGCGCGGCGATCAGCGTCGTTCTGGTGGTGTTCGTCGGCGCGCTGATGGCGCTTCTGTTCCGCTACGTCAAACCGAAGCAACTGGTGTAGCGCGATGCCGACTTATCGCCCCGGCCCCGTCTCGCTCATCCTCGCCGTGCTGGTGGCGCTGTTCCTGCTTATGCCGCTGCTTGCCGTCATCCCGGTGTCGCTGACGCCGAGCCGCATGCTGACCATGCCGACCGGTGAATTGTCGCTGCGCCATTACCGCTCGCTGATCGAGGATCCGCGCTGGCTGGAATCGATCCTGCTCTCGCTCAGGATCGGCGTCGTCAGCAGCATCCTTTCCACCGCGCTTGCCCTCACCTTCAGCCTCGGCGTGTGGATGTTCCAGCCGCGCTTCACCGCCGCCCTTGTCGGCTTCGTGCTGTTGCCGATGGTGGTGCCGCCGGTGGTCTCGGCCGTGACGCTCTATTTCCTGCTCACCTCGGTCTCCGGCCTCACCTCCTTCTTCGGCTACGATACCTGGCTGGGTGTGGCCATGGCGCATTCGGTGATGACGGTGCCTTTCGCCACGGTGCTAATCCTGGTGTCGCTCAGCCAGCTCGACCGCCGTATCGACCTTGCCGCACGCGGCCTTGGCGCCAGCGTTTGGGAACGCGCGACGCGCGTCATCATGCCCAACATCAAGTTCGGCATCGTCACCGCGGCGCTGCTCTCCTTCGTGCTCTCCTGGGAGGAGATCGGCGTGACGCTGTTCATCACCTCGGTGAACGCCATCACCCTGCCGCGGCTGATGTGGATGGGCCTGCGCGACAACATCGATCCGGCGATCGCGGCGCTTTCGGTGATCCTGATCATCATCACCGTACTGGTGCTCGCCGTGCGCAGCGTCGTCACAAGGCAGCGAACCGCACGCTAAACGGCCCGATCAGACAAACCTGACCGAGACACGGCCGAACCTGCCCAAATCGCCGGTGACTTCATCGCCGGGCTCGACTTCTATCGGCTTGACGCAGGTGCCGGTTATCACCACCTGCCCCGGCTCGAGCGCTATGCCCAGGCCCGACAATTCGTTGACGATCCATTGAAGGGCAATCCGGGGGTCACCCAGCACGGCCGCCCCCGATCCGTCATGGCGCGACTTCCCGGCGACGAACCCGACCACCGGGTGCTTTGCCAGATCCACATCGCGCCAATCGTCCTCCACGGCCTCGCCGATGACGAACAGATTGGCGCAGGCATTGTCCGCGATGAGCTGCGCCGCGCCGACCGCGCAGAAATCGTCGTATCGCGAGTCCGGTATTTCGATCGCCGGGTGCAGGGTCGCCACGGCATCCATCACCTCGGCGATCTCATAGGGCTCGGCGCGCGGCTGCATCTCGCGGCCGAAGCGAAAGGCGAATTCGATCTCGGTCACGCGCATCCTGCTCGTCGCCAGCGAAACGGCTCCGCCGACATCGACCGCCTTCTCGGCCAGCAGGCGCCCCGCCATCGGACCGTCGACGTTGATATGCCTTTGCCCGGCCAAGCTGGTGGCGGCTATTTTCCAGCCGAAAAGCGGAGCCGCCGAGCGGTCCATCACATGGGATTGGACGGCATAGCCTTCCGAGCGCGTTTGCGGCCGCACCGTCTCGGGTATCGCATCGAGACGGGTGCCATTGTCCCAGTGGGCCACCAACAGGCGCGAAGCGGCCTTGGCTTTTTGCGTATCGAACATCGACAGCACCGAAGATCAAAAAATGCCACGCCGCCCGGCGCTTCGCGGATCAGGAGCCCGGCTGGGACCATTGCGCAATGTGAACCAGGCGAGACGATAGGCGACGGGGTATCGAGAGTCCACATTGCCAGTCGGGAGCTTCCCGACGACACCAAGCCGGTGATCGCCCTTGGTGAGCGCGGCAAGGCACGGGACCGCAAAACGAAAGAGGCCCGCCGGGAGCGGCGGGCCTCTTACGGAGCCGAAGTGGAAGCTCGGCGCCGTCATGATCCGGGGGTGTGGATCGACTCGAAATTTAGCCAACAGCGCCCGGCCCGGCGACTTACAAATCTGTAATCTTCGGCCCGGCAGGATCAGGCGACACCAACAAAAAGAGGCACGTTATCATAGTCTTGCGAGCGTCCGCGATCGCGCCGTCACGGCGCCTTCAATCAAAAGTGATGGAGCGGAAACCGGCTGACTACCGATTCCGCGGCAACATTCTGGTCAGCACCGTGTCCCGGCGAATGAAGTGGTGATAAAGCGCAGCCATGGCGTGCAAGCCGGCCATGATCAATATGCCGTTCGCGCAGAGCGAATGAAGCTCGCGAATAGTGCGTGCGGTCGCCCTGTCCGGGGCGAAGGGTGCGGGAATCGTAAACAGGCCGAAGAAGCTCAACGCGTCGCCCCGGAACCAGGTCAACAGAATCCCGAGGACGGGGATGGCGATGAGCAGGGCATAGAGAATGAAATGCCCGATCTTCGCCGCTGCCTGCTCGGCAGCGGGCATTTCCGACGGAAGGCCAGGCGCGCCCCTAAGGCCGCGCAGCACCACCCGCCAGAACACGAGCGCGGCCAGGAGAAGGCCGAACGAAATGTGCAACCGCCAGAAGAATGCGACCGCAGGATCCCCGCGAGAATAAAAAGCGTCACCATAGGTCAGGGCGTAGAGCAGGACGACGAGCGCGAATAGTGTCCAGTGAAGGAACTTCTGGGTGGACGTGTAGGTCATGGCGAGGGCCATTCCGAAGGGCTCCTTTTGACAGGTCTTCCCGTTTCGGACGCTTTGCCGGCAGACTTGTGGCCGCTAAATTAAGAATTCGTAAGACTACAACAAACCGGCAAAACGCAAACCAGCGCTTTGCCTGTCGCATTGCCGTCTATTCTCGTCCACGCCATCGAGGCGCCGCACCGGACGAAGGCCCCCCGGCCTCGTCCGTGCGTGCAGGCAGTTCAGGCGGCCTGCGGCCGCCGCATCCTCTCGACAAAGGCCTGCCTTGCCGGTCCGGCAAGCGGCTTGTCCATGGCCAGCAGGCCATCGAGCAGCGCCAGGAGTTCGCGCGCTGCCGAAGACTTGCAGGAGTAATAGACCATCTGACGATCGCGGCGGGTTTCGACCAGGCCAAACCTGCGCAGTTTGGCCAGGTGTTGCGACAGCGCCGATTGGCTGAGTTCGACTTTGTCAGCGAGCACGCCGACAGAGAGTTCGCCCTCGGCCAGGTAGTTCATGATGAGCAGACGCTTCTCGTTGCCCATCACCGCGAGAAAGGCTGCCGCGCTTTCTGCGTTGGCGGTAAGTTTCTTGGTGACCATCGATTTCCCCGTGGTTCATGCTCTTCCGAAGGCCATGGGGGCGATGGCTTCAGAGTTCCAGAGCGTTGGTGAGCATGCCCCGATTTGGACACGGGACCTGCCCTGCTTCTTTTCAACCAGAACCCCTTCGTAACCCGGTTGCCACCACGTCGGGGTTGTTGGTCTCGGACAGAACGCGCGGTGCTTTTCTGGGCGCAAGTCAATGCAGACTCGGAAAAATTCCACGCTGCTAATGCGTATCAGCGAAGCGCTCATTCGGCAAGAATATAACGAGGCCGGCAAAGCAATGGCCAACCGCGGGCACGCAAGCACCGCAGCCGGCGTGACCGGTCGAAGAGACCTCGGCCACGATGTTGCCGCGACTCACTCCCAATCTCGAAGCGTGCTAATATTAGCCGGGCAAAGGGGACCGGGCTGTAGGAGGAAGCCATGTCCGTCGTACGCAACACATTCACCCCCGACGAGACGGCCATGCTCGGCCGTGTCTACGAAAACGGCAATGTCGAGGGCGAGACCGCCGAGCAGAAGGAGGCGCGCGCCTCGCGCATCCTCGCCAATTACATGGCGGGCATCACCGACGAGGCGGAACTGATGGAGCTTTCGCGAAGGCCGCTTGGACGGTGAGCAGCGCGTGCCGCACCGGTGAGACGGCTTCACGTTAAGTTGACGTTTCGCGGGGCAACTCTACGGTAAAATATCGTTCTCCGACATTTTTCGGGAGGTTGGCGATGATCCAAGGATGGTTTTCGAGGCCGGTCGAAGTCGCCGTCGGCGTTTCCGGCTCGATCCGCCACATATCCAACGCCGAGCAGGCTGTCGAACTGCTGACCGGCCAATGGCGCGATGCCGGCAGCGCGCCGCACGGCGCGGCGCTGCGCGCGTGCCGCCGGGCGATCCGCGGCGACGTCGCGGCGGACAATGCCAGGGAGGCCTTTGTTGTCGCCGCGCGCGAGGCGCATGTGCTGGTGGAATAGAGCGGACCGGCGTTCCACAAGCCCGCCTATCGATAGTAAAGCCACAAGAGCACCAGCACCGCGAACACCGCCGGAGAAAGCAGGATTCCGGCCCGAAAGATGCACATGGCCAGCTGAAGCGGAGTGAACATGCCTGGCGGCGTCGGGCCTATCGATCGCGCGACTTGACGGAAAACCGACGCGCCATTCCAAACGCGCGTAAACGATCAGTTTCAGCGCGGGCACGGCTCAGCCGCATTTCCTCGTAGAGTCCGAATGCGGTCGCCATCAAGGTGGCGACGGTCATGGTGGATGCGAGCACGGCGATAAGCATGAGAGGTCTTCCCGCGTTTTCATCAGCCTGCCGGATTCATTAGCGCCGTCCGCGAGGGCGCGGCAGTGACTTTGGTCACGCGATTTTTCAGCCGTCCGGATCGCGTATCCGCCGGCCCATGGACCCGTCCGGACGCTGCCAATCGTCGGTTTGAAATTCTTCGGAACCTAATGCGCGGTGATTGGTTAACGCGCGGGTCGGCAATCGCCCTCGGCCTGCATCGACGCCATCCGGCGTCGCTTGCTTGCCCAAAATACGATCATAAGAACGGAGGAAGTGATGAACGATGTCTGGTTTTCCGAACCGGTCGTGATCGATTTCCAGCCAAACGGCCAGCGCAAGGTATCAAGCTGTTTCGAAGCGATGGAATGCCTCGACCAACGCTGGCCGGGACAGGCGCGCGACGGCGCCTGGCGCTCGGCAAGCCGTGTCTGCCGCGATGCGCTCGACGGTCTGCGCAGCCCGGTGGAAGCCCGCAAGACACTGCGCAAGGCGGCCAAGGTCGCCGGCCTGCTGGCGTAGCCTCGATTTCCCATGGCGTCCTACCGGGGACGCCGCCAAGCCCGTCGCGGTTTCCCATTGCCGTGGCGGGCTTTTGTTTTCCATGAGGGCGAAGCGACGGCCGACGCATACTCCGGAACACGTTCAAGCACGCATCCCCTGGGGCACATGAAAACGACGGCCGCTGGGCTTCGGGGCCTGACGGGTTCAGGCCCTTCCATGTCGGCGAGTCGGATGCCGGGCTGCAACGCAAGCGCCGGCGCGTGGCAACCGGGTGGTTACTATCCACAGCGGCGGAGGCGAAACCAGGCTTGCGCGACCCGATCAGGCGAATCCGCCAAGCACTTCCGGAAACTGGACCGCCATCGCTCCTTCATCCGCCTGCCGGGCGTAGATCCGATGCATCTTCGTGCCGTCATACTTGGCCCGGCGGCGTTGCACGTCCTTGCCGAAAAGGCCCGCAACAGCATCGAAGCGGCGGACGAAGCGCTTCATCACCCCGCGCTCGAATGGTATGCGCTGCTCGAACGGCTTTTGCCAGGGCGTGTCCTTTGCCAGGTCGCGCCAGATGCCCAGCGCTTCGAGTTCGACCCCGACCTGATTGCCCCACGGCTTGCCGCCCGCGAAATGCCTGGCCCAGGCCTGCGAGAAGCGGAATTCCCTCGTTCCGAGCGATTGCAGATTCCAGTTTGGGTGCATCGTCTGCCATTTGCCCTCGAAGGCGACGTTCAGAGCATTTTGGTCATTCATCTTGCCATCAATGGCGGTCTTTCGCGTCCGCTCCAGCAGGGCCTTCTCCCGGACATCGTTCATATCGAAGACGACCACACCGGAATTGAAATAAGGCGCGCCGGGCGCCAGCTTGAGCTTTTGCCGGTATGAAGGCCTGAAATACATGTAGTCGTCATGCGCGGCGAGCAGCGGGGCGCGCAGCGGTTGCCCGACCAAGTCGCTGATGTCCCTGTTGAAGAGGACGTCGCAGTCTGTGTATGCGATGCGATCGTACAGCTCGAAAACCGGAAACTGGTCGGCGAAAAGCCGAACGTAAGCGGCAATGCTGTATGTTCCGAAGCGAAAGCCGAAATTCGTCATGAAGTCCGTGACATCGACCAGCTCGACCTTGCCTTTCAGCAGATGGCGGGCGACGTCTAGGTCCGGTTCGCTCGCACCGGTGTAGAGCAGAAAGCCGTCGACCGGTGTCGAGACATCGATTATCCGACGCGCCGCCAGGCAGGCATATGGAAAGTATTCGGCGTCCGTGGCCAGGAAGAAACACGATTTGGTCATTCGCCACCGCAACCCTTATTTCGCCGCGGTGCCTGCCACAAAATGCTTCTCGACGAAAGCCTCGATCGGGCCGGTGAGCGAGGCCGCCTCGCTCTTGATCTTGTCATCGTCCCAGCGCCACCATTGGATCGCCAGAAGCTTCGATATGGTCTCCTCCGGGAATCGATACCTGATCAGGGTGGCCGGAGACCCGCCGACGATCGCGTAGGGCGGCACTTTTTTGATGACGACGGCTCCGGCGCCGACAATCGCGCCATCGCCGATCTCCACTCCCGGCAGTATCATCGCGCCGTTGCCGATCCAGACATCATTGCCGACGGTGATGCCGGCCGGTTTGCCGCCATTAACGATCGGCTCGGGCTGCTTCAGCAATCGGCTGTAGATCGGGAATGATGTTGCGCTGTCGGTTGGATGCTGGCCAGAGCAAATGAAAAGCACTCGACCGGCAACCGAGCAGAAGGCTCCGACTTGCAGCGGAGCATCCTTCAAGGGGAACAGAACCTTTCGCCATGTCACGCCGTAGGTGTGACGGCCAACCGTTACATGCTCCGGCAACTTGGAGCGCATGTCCCTCAGCCATTTGGAAAGCGCCGACATTCAGATCTCTTCCCCAACGCTCATGCGACATAGCCCCGGACCGGCGGAACCATCAACCGGGAACTTTGGGCGGCGCAAGGGAGCGGCCCACCCGAAAGCGCACCGACATCAGGAAAGTTTTGAGTGGATTGCGGTAGCGCGTGTTGGTAGTGGGAGGTCCCCGGCACTTCTCCCATTGATCGAATGAACGACGTTTTTGGTTATATCGCTTATGGCGATAACGAGGTTTATCACTTTGGCGCATTGCTGAGCGCACTTAAGCTTTTGCACAATTGCCTAGGCGCCAGAATAATCGTTGCAACCGACAGGCCCGAGCTTTTTCGCGGATACCCCGTCGAGACGATTGCTATAACCGCCGAGCAGAAAGAGTTGATGTCTTTCGGCTGGCGTTATCATTTCGGCATCAAGGCCGCGTTCCTCATCGAAATCCTGAAGCAAGCCGACCGCCTGATCTTCATGGACTCGGACCATTACCCTTATGTCGATCCATCCAGAGGGTTCCGACAGATTTCGCCGACTCGTTCATTCATGCGTAAGTGCGAGGGCGAGCATCGGCTTTACCCGGTTCTTACAGGCAAAGGCGTCAAAATCGCAGACTATACCCTGACTGGGCACGAACCGATGTGGCAAAGTGGAATCCTTGGCATTCATCGAGCCAATGTCGGTGCATTGACCGAAGCCTATTCCGCGATGCTGGCAGTACGCGAATTGACCAATACAGACGCACCCGAACAGTTTTGCATCGGTGTCGCGCTTTCTCGAAAAGGCCTGGCTCTCAGCCGACACCACCTTCCGGTCAGCGACTACAACACTCGAGGCAAGAAGGCCTTCGCCAGCCCACGCGTGCTGCAGTTCTTCAAGATGTACGGCGACTATCCAATTGCCGAGCAAATTAGGAGAGCCGGTTGGTATCGCCTATGGCGATCCCCCGTAGACCTTTGGCGCCAGCGGCGGAGGTGGTCGTTTTAGTTTGCTGTCGTCAGATCGTCGCCGGTGCGCTGGCGATCCCGAGTTCGTATCAATGGGTGTCGATAGTCAATTTGAGGCCGGGTTGCCCGCCCGATGAAATCTTCAGGCTGCTTGATTTTTCTTACGCTGCCAAGCAAAGGGAGTATCGGGGGGTTTGCCGCTTCGAGAGGCAGCCTTGGCATTCAAACCAATCGTGGACAGACTAAGCAGAAGCCAGGCCGTCATCCAGGCCAAGATGCTTCGCAACCAATTCGTCTATAAGAATTTCGAAAGTCGAGGACGGGCATCCGGGCACCTGCTCGCCAAGCAGTTACAAGACGCAAGCGTATCGCGCGTTTGCATTACGATCGCTTTCAATACGCCGTGGGTGATCGACGCCTTGACGAAGGCGTGGGAAATCCAGCCGCCGGGAATGACGCTGGTGGTCGTCGACAATTCGACAAAACCTGAGGCCAGGGAGGCCATTGCCCGCATCTGCCGAATTCGGGACGTCCCCTATCTCGCGCTGCCGATGCGGATTGAGAAGCATCTGTCGAGATCGCACGGATCGGCGATCACGTGGGCATTCAACAATATCGTGAGGCATTTGAAACCGGAGCTGTTCGGCTTCATCGATCACGACTGCTTCCCGGTCGCCCCCTTCGATATTCCGTCCAAGCTGGAAGACAAGGCGGCCTACGGGAAGAAATTCCTTCCGGGGGAAAACCACATCTACAAGCCAAAGCCGGGAGATCGGCACTGGAACCTGTGGGCGGGCTTTTGCTTCTACCGGTTCTCGGCCGTAGCTGGCCATAAGCTGAACTTCGAACCCCGCCTCAATCTCGGCTTGGATACTGGAGGCGCAAATTGGGCGCTCTTTTATTCTAAGTTGGACGCCGACAAGGATGTGGCCGTCGCATTGGTGCGTGAAAGCCCGATGACCATGGCCGGCGCGGTCGGGCACCACGAGTTCATCGACGGCGCCTTCTTTCACCTCGCCGGTGTGTCGTACCCCGAAAGACCGGGTTACCACCACCGAACGGAGGAGCACCGGGAAATGCTTCGGGATTATGTGTGGAACACTTATCTCGGCGGCCCGGCCGGGCAGACGGTGAGTGATTTCTGACGAGGTTTTTCGCGACCGAGCCGTTGGCGAAGGTTGGATCCAGAGTCAGCCAAGTCCCGTAAGCCGTTGAATAAACTGGCGATCCCGGCAGGATTCGAACCTGCGACCATCGGCTTAGAAGGCCGGTGCTCTATCCAGCTGAGCTACGGGACCGTCGGCCGGCCGGGCCGGCTGATGCGCGCTGCGCCAAGGCGAGGCAAGACTCGGGAAGTCAGTGCGTCCAGGGCGTCCTGCGGTCATAGCGGAAATTGTCCGAATAGGAAATCTGCCGGCGCTTGGCTTCCTTCGGCTCTTCGACGCGATAGGCGATCTTTTCCTTCTCGGCATAAGCCATGGCCTCTTCCTTCGTGTCGAAGGTGAGCTTCACCTGGCTCAGCATGTCACCCGAGGTGGTGTAGCCCATCAGCGGATCGATCTTCTTGCGTTGGGCGGGATCGAATTCCAGCACCCAATGTCCGGTCTTGGCCTTGCCGGACTGCATCGCGGTTTTGGCTGGACTGAAAATGCGCGCGGACATGACCACCTCTTTGCCGCCCGAAGACCGGGCACCTCGTTCAGCGCCTCCGGGGATTCTACGGAAGCCCCGATTTCACGCCAATCCGTCATTACTGTGCAATCGGCGCGGCGGCAAGGCCGCAAGCGCCCCTGCGTTCCCACGGCGCTGGGAACCTCGCCGCGCCGGCGACATTATCGAAAGGTCGGGCGGCGGGCCGGAGCCAGCCTTCCCGTGAACCATCCATCAGAAGCGGACGTTCGCCATGACCAATGCAACCGAACACCCCGTCCTGCAGCTCGCCGTGCTTGTCGGCAGCCTGCGCGCCCAATCCTTCAGCCGCAAGATCGCCAAGGCGCTCGCCGCCCGCGCGCCGGATTCGGTGCGCTGCCGCTTCATCGAGATCGGCGAGTTGCCGCTCTACAACGAGGATCTGGACGGCGACAGCCCGCCGGCGGCGTGGTCGGCCTTCCGCGCGGCGATACGCGAATGCGACGCGGTGCTGTTCGTCACCCCGGAATACAACCGCTCGATCCCGGGCTGTCTGAAGAATGCGCTCGATGTCGGCTCGCGGCCGCCGGGCAAGAGCGTGTTCAAGGGCCTGCCCGCGGGGGTCGTCAGCGTCAGCCCGAGCAAGATCGGCGCCTTCGGCTCCAACCATGCGCTGAGACAAACCTTCGTCTTCCTCGACATGCCGGTGATGCAGCAGCCGGAGGCCTATATAGGCAATGTCTCGGAACTGTTGGACGACAAAGGCGCGGTGACCAACGCCGACACCGCCACCTTCCTCGAGAATTTCATGGCCAGCCTGGAGACCTGGATCAGGACGGTGCATCCTGGCGGCTCGTCCTTCGATGCCTTCATGAAGCAGCGCGAGAAGATTGCCGGGGATTATGTGAATGGCGACGCCTCCTCGCTGAAAGCGATCGTCACCCGTGCCGGGCCGGCGACGTTCTTCTCGCCGCGCGGCGACCATCTCGAAGGGGCCGAAGCGGTTGCCGGCCGTTACGAGCGCGATGCTGCGAGCTTCCACAAGGGCGGCAACACCGACCTCGAGGTGCTGCAGGCGTCGGCAAGCGGCGATCTGGCCTTCTGGAGTGGCTTGCAGCATGCCAAGGCGCGCATGGGCAGAAACGGCGAGGCGACCGAGATGACCTTGCGGGTCACGGAAGTGTTCCGGCTGGAGGACGGCGCGTTCAAGCTGGTGCATCGCCACGCCGACCCGGTTCATTAGCCGGCGCTTGCAAAAATCCGCGACACAATGCCGGAGGTCTTTGCAACATAGGCCTATTCCTTTTGGCCCGTGGGCGGCATATGTCAGATACATGGTCGTGCCAGTTGAAGGCATGATGACGGCGATAAAGACACGTATGGGCGCGGAAGCGAAAGTCTTGCCGTCGGGGGCCGGCGAGCCAGCGATACTGGAAGGCGCAATTGTCATCGGCGCGGGCGCCGCGGGGCTTGCCGCCGCGCATGCGCTGGCCAAGGCCGGCGTGACGATGCAGATCCTGGAACGCGAGGAACGGCTGGCCGAGCCCTGGCATCGCCGCCACGACAACCTGCACCTCAACACGCATCGCGATCTTTCTTCGCTGCCGGGCGTTTCCTATCCCGCGGGAACGCCGGCCTTCCCGCACCGCAGCGCCGTCATCCGCCATCTCAACGATTTCGCCGAGACGCACAGGCTGCCGATCGCCTTCGGCGTCAAGGTCGACGAGATCGAATTTCGCGGCGACCACTGGCTGCTGCGGACAAGCGCGGGCTTGAAGGCGGCGCGATATGTGGTGGTCGCCACCGGGCGCGACCGGCAACCCTTCATCCCCGCCTGGACGGGCATGGCGGATTTTTCAGGATCGATCATCCACTCGGCCGATTTCGGCAAGGCGAGCGACTATGCCGGCAAGAAGGTGCTGGTGGTCGGCGCCGGCAATTCCGGCTTCGACGCGCTCAACCATCTTTCCCGCGTCGAGACGGGCCAGATGTGGCTTTCGGCGCGCAACGGACCTTCGCTGCTGCCCAAGCGCATCGGCAAGATCGCGGTGCATCGCATCTCGCCGGTGATGGCAAGCCTGCCGACACGGCTCGCGGACGCGGCCATGGCGGCAACGCAGCGCCTGGTGTTCGGGGATCTGACGAAATTCGGCCTGCCCCCTGCCCCGTCGGGCGGCGCCAGCCGGCTCGGCTCCGACTATACGGCAATCGCCGCCGACGACGGCGCGGTCGATGCCATCAAGGCCGGACGCATCATCGTGGTGCCGCAGCTGCGCGAATTCAGGCGCGACGGCGTCGTGCTGGACAATGGACAGACGATCGCGCCCGACATCGTCATTGCCGCCACCGGCTACCGCACCGGGCTGGAGACGATGCTGGGCGGGCTCGGCGTGCTCGACGCCAAGGGCGTGCCGCTGTTCAACGGCGCCGCGAATGACCCGAAGCTGCCCGGACTCTGGTTCACCGGCATGCGGCCGAGCATTCGCGGCTGCTTTGCCAATGCAAGGATCCAGGGCGCTGCGATCGCCAGAAAGATCGTCGGCCAGAAACGCTGAGTGGCATCGTCAGTTCCGACCTCGGTTTTTGTGTTGCCTTCCGGGCGTGCGCCCCCTATACGCCGCGGGACGTCGGAGTGTAGCGCAGCCTGGTAGCGCACCTGATTTGGGATCAGGGGGTCGCAGGTTCAAATCCTGCCACTCCGACCATTGCTTCCTTCCTAGACCAAATCGGTCTCGCCGTCCCTGCATTACAGCCGGAAGGACAGGGACGATTGGGACGCCAACACCGACATCATCGTCGTTGCGGATGTTTCCAGGACAGCTGACATGGGTACTCCGCGACCTATGGTCCTCCCCTCTTCAACGACGCGCGTCAATGCGGCCTCGCCATAGATGGTGGCAGCTTGCTGCTCGGCGCGGGACAGGCTCACGGGCAAGCGGCCATTCAACGGCGCGGGCGAATCGGCGGTAAACCCGCCGGGCGAGAACCCCAACACCTCGAGCCCGGCGAGCCTACAACCCGATCTGGAACGCGACCGGGGCCGGGATCAACCGGCATTGTCCGCGTTGCAAGAGCGATGCCGGAAAGACTGTTCCGGAATGGGACGGCTACGCCGCGTGCTCCCACGGTTGATCACGGAAACGCCTGCCGTGGCTCGAATAATCCCTCGCCTCCAACTTTGTCGCCGGTCTAGACTTCGAACCAGGGGGATTTTCGATGCCCGTTCTCGAGGCTCTGCTGTCGCTGATCGGCCCGGCCTATCTGGCCTATTACGGCTTTACGGTTGCGGTGATGGTGGTCTGGGCAATTCTGTGCGCTGCCCTGTGGGTTTGGAACAACCGGCCCAGCAAGAGGAATGGCGGCGTAGCCCGGTCGCGGTCCGCCGGCCTGATGTTCTTCATCCTAGTCGCCGCCTGTTATGTGGCGGCGCACACGGGAGTCTATCTTTTGGCCCGGCATCTGGCCGGACTATGGGCGTGACAGGCCTCAGATATCGAACTCGCCCTGCCCCTCGTCCATGGCGCTGACGGTCTCGGCGGCCAAGGCGCGGGTGATCGGCGTCTTGCGCTCGAGGGCGGCGCGATCGAGGCGCTCGACAACGCGCATCGCGGTGCCGAGCGAACGCTCGATGCGGCGCACCAGGTATTGCACCACATGCGGCTCGACTTCGACCTGGCGGTCGGCGAACAGCTTTGTGATGACGCCGGCAAGCAAAAGGTCGTCGGGCTCGTGGATCTCGACCGTCGCCGCCGCCTTCAGCCGCGAGATGAGATCGGGCAGCGCGACGCGCCAGGCCGAGGGGAACCGCCGCGCCGTCAAAAGCAGCGTCGAGCCCGCGCCGCGCACGGCGTTGATCAGGTGGAACAGGTCCTGCTCGTCGACCATCGCCTTGTCGATGTCGTCGATGAGCGCCGGCCTGCTGCCGAGCCCGGCAATGTGCTCGCCGATCCGGCCGGGGTCGATGGCGACGGCATGCGTCCGCTCCTGCCAGATCCGGGCGAGGTGCGTCTTGCCCGAACCGGGCGGCCCGGCCAGCACGACCACCGGCGACGGCCAGTCCGGCCAGCGGTCGATCAGCGATGCCGCTTGCGCATTGGTGCCCGAGACGACGAGCTCGTCGCGCGAATAGCCGGTGCCGTGGCCGAGATCGAGCGGCAGCTGGCGCGGCGGGTCGGCTGGCTGCGCAGCCATTTCAGTCGCGCGTCGAGCGATGGCCGCCGCCGCGATCGGCCGGCAATTGCGGCGCGGGCTGGGTGGCGTGGCCCTTGTAAAGCGGCGATTCGAGATAGCGGGCGATGGCGAAGCGCACCAGCACGGCAATCGCCGCCGATGCCGGCACGGCAATCAAAAGGCCGACGAAGCCGAACAGCGCGCCGAAGGCAAACAGCGCGAACATCAGCCATACCGGATGCAGGCCGACGCTTTTGCCGACCAGCCGCGGCTGCAGGATGTTGCCCTCGATGAACTGGCCGACGAAGAACACGCAGGCCACGGCGACCACCATGGTCCAGTCCGGCCAGAACTGGACGAAGGCGACGCCGACGGCGAGCACCAGCCCGGTCAAAGAGCCGACATAGGGGATGAAGGAGATCAGCCCAGCGAAGAAGCCTATGAGGATGGCGAAGTTCAAGCCGGTCAGCGTCAGGCCCGTGGCGTACATGGCGCCGAGCACCAGGCAGAGCGTGCCCTGCCCGCGCACGAAGCCGGCGGTGGCGGTGTTGATGTCGCGAGCAAGCGCGCGCACCGTCTCGACATGATCGCGCGGCACCCAGCCGTCGACCTCGGCCACCATGCGGTCCCAGTCGAGCAGCATGTAAAAGGCGACGACCGGGGTGACGACGAACAGGCTCACCACCGAGACCAGCGCCACGCCGGAGCTCCAGATCGAGGTGAAGACGGTGGTGAGCAGGCTGAAGCCGGAGGTCAGCAGCGAATTCAGCCCGTCGCGCAGGCCGGCGGCGTTGACGCCGAAACGCTGCTCCAGCCATTTCGGGTCGAAGCTGGTGATCAGCGATTGCAGGCGGGTGAGATATTCCGGCAGCTTGCGGGCGAAATCGGCCATCTGGGTAGCCAGCACCGGCACCAGGATGACCAAGGCCAGCACCACCACAACGATGAAGGCAATCAGGATCACCACGGTCGCCATCAGGCGCGAGAGGCCGAGCCGCTGCAGCCGGTCGGCGACTGGGTCGAGGAAATAGGCGAGCACCATGCCGGCGACAAAAGGCAGGAGGATGCCCGAGAAGATGTAGAGGAACAGCGCCAGCAGGACCGCCGTCGCCAGCCAGAAGAAGACCTGGCGGCGAAGCCCGCCCGAGCTGTCGTCGACCGCGATCACCGCGGCTTCACCGTCAGGCGCCCGTGTTGGAGCCGCCCGACTTGCCGATGCCCGACTTGATGTCGCCGGTTTGGGAGTTGCTCGTCCGGGAGCCTTCGCCATAGCCGCTCATATGCCTTAGCCAGGCCACGAGATAGGCTGCGGCCGAAGCCACGGTCAAGACCCCGGTCAGCAATATGAGCGCGGTCCGCAACGGGTCCAGGTGCACGGAAAAGGCAAGTTCGCCCAGCACGAGCGCCGCCAGCACGATCTGCGCGGCGGTGTTGGCCTTCGACACGAAGAGCGGCTTCACCTCGACCGGATGGCTCATCACGCTGGACAAGAGCACGGCGCAGACGATGAGCCCGTCGCGCGAGACCATGGTCACCACCAGCCAAAGCGGCAGTTCGCCGGCAAAACCCATGACGACGAAGACCGAGACCAGCAGAAGCTTGTCGGCGATCGGATCGAGATAGGCGCCGAGGCTGGACGACTGGTTCCAGCGGCGCGCGATGAAGCCATCGACGCCGTCGGAGATGCCGGCAACGAGGAATCCGGCGAAGGCCCAGTCCCAACGCGTCTGCAGCATGGCGAGCACCACCGCGGGCACGAGCAGCAGCCGCATGATCGTGATCATGTTGGGAAGGGTCACGTGAGGTCCCGTCGTGATTTTTATTGGAGAATAGATGATGGAGATGGCGGGTGGGCGCAAGGGCGGAACTGCTGATCTCCCCCCTCGTAGGGGAGATGGTCGGCAGGCCAGAGGGGGGCGCGAAGGAATGCCGACATTTGGATTTTGGCGAGGACAGCAGTCAGCAGGCATCTGAAAGTTGAATAGAGATTTCCCTGATATGCCAGCGGGACAGCGCCCCCCTCTGTCCTGCCGGACATCTCCCCCACAAGGGGGGAGATTAGCGCTCGCGCCTTGCTCCCCGAAACCATTCATGCGAAGAGCCCGCAATGACCAACAGGGACGAGCCGACGATGAGCAAGGGCGATAAGGCCAAGCGCAAGAACGGGCTCACCTACGCCGAGGCTGGCGTCGACATCGATGCCGGCAATTTGATGGTCGAGAAGATCAAGCCGCTGGTGCGCGCCACGCGCCGGCCGGGCGCCGATGGCGAGATCGGCGGCTTCGGCGGACTGTTCGACCTCAAGGCCGCCGGCTTCACCGATCCGGTGCTGGTCGCGGCCAATGACGGCGTCGGCACCAAGCTCAAGATCGCCATCGACGCCGGCAAGCACGACACGATCGGCATCGATCTCGTCGCCATGTGCGTCAACGACATCGTCGTGCAGGGCGCCGAGCCGCTGTTCTTCCTCGACTATTTCGCCACCGGCAAGCTCGACCCGGACCAGGGCGCTTCGATCGTCGGCGGCATCGCGCAAGGTTGCCGGCAGGCCGGATGCGCGCTGATCGGCGGCGAGACCGCCGAAATGCCGGGCATGTATCACGACAAGGACTACGACCTTGCGGGCTTTGCCGTGGGCGCGGCCGAGCGCGGCCAGTTGCTGCCGACCGACGACATCGTCGAAGGCGACGTGCTGCTCGGCCTTGCCTCGTCCGGCCTGCACTCCAACGGCTTTTCGCTGGTACGCCGGATCGTTGAAGGGAGCGGCCTCGGCTGGAGCGATCCAGCGCCGTTCAACGAGGAGCTCAGCCTCGCCGAGGCGCTGCTCGAACCGACGCGCATCTATGTGAAGTCGATCCTGAAAGCGATCCGCAACACGCATGGCATCAAGGCGCTGGCCCACATCACCGGCGGCGGTTTCCCTGAAAATATCCCGCGCGTGCTGCCCAAGGATTTTTCCGCCGAGCTCGACCTCGAGGCGATCGACGTGCCGCCGGTATTCTCATGGCTGGCCAAGACCGGCGGCGTGGCGCCGGAAGAGATGATGCGCACCTTCAATTGCGGCATCGGCATGATCCTCGCGGTCGCCTCCGGCCAGGCGGCGCAGGTCGCGGCGGTGCTGCAGGAAGCCGGCGAGACGGTGACGCCGATCGGCCGCATCGTGCCGCGCCGCGACGCCGGCGTCATCTATCGGGGCTCGATCGGCCTATGAGCAGGAAACGCACGGTCGTCCTGATCTCGGGACGCGGCTCCAACATGACGGCGCTGATCGCGGCCGCCGCCGATCCAAGCTATCCGGCGGAAATCGTCGGCGTCATTTCCGACCGCGCGAACGCGGCCGGCCTCGGCATCGCCCAGTCGCGCGGCATCGCCACCAAGGTCATCCAGCGCGCCGACCATCCGAGCAAGGATGCCTATGACGCCGCGCTCGACGCCGCGCTTGTCGGCTTCGGCGCCGACATCGTGGCCCTGGCCGGCTATATGCGGATCCTCGGCCGCGGCCTGGTCGAGAAGTGGCAGGGGCGCATGGTCAACATCCACCCTGCCCTGCTGCCGGCCTTCAAGGGGCTGGACACGCATGCGCGGGCATTGCGCGCGGGCGTGCGCATCCATGGCTGCTCGGTGCATTTCGTCACGCCCGAGATGGATGACGGCCCGATCATCGCGCAGGCCGCCGTGCCGGTGATGGTCGGCGACAACGAGGACACGCTGGCCGCGCGGGTGCTGAAGGTCGAGCACCGGCTCTACCCGCTGGCGCTGGGGCTTGTCGCCGAAGGCAAGGCGCGCATGGAAAAGGGCCACACCGTGCTTGCCCATTTCGCCGACGATGCCGAAAACGCCACCTCGGTGGTGATGGCGCCGGATCCGCTGCGCGAGGAGAGAGACCTCGAACAGCTGGCGCGGATCACGCCGTAGAGGCATCAATGCCCGTGAGACAGCTGCTTATCCTGCGCCATGCCAAGTCGAGCTGGGACGATCCCTCCCTCGCCGATTTCGATCGGCCGCTCGGGCCACGCGGGCTGAAGACGGCGCCGCTGATAGGGCGCGAGCTTGCCCGGCGCGGCTGGCTGCCGGACCTGGCGCTGGTCTCGCCGGCGCTGCGCACCCGCGACACCTGGCGGCTGGTCGCGGCCGAACTTCCCAAGCATGTGCCGGCACAATTTGCCGAGGAACTCTACGAGGCGGCGGCCGGCGCCATCCTGGCGCGTGTGCGGCAGGCCAAGGCGGAGAGCCTGCTGGTGATCGGCCACAATCCCGGCCTGCAGCATTTTGCGCTGCGGCTGGCCGGCGCCGGATCGGATGAGGCTGTCTTCAAGAAGATCGAAGCGAAGTTCCCGACGGCGGCGCTCGCGCGGTTCACGCTGGACGAGGATTGGGTGGACCTCGACTTCCACGGCGCGCGCCTGACGCATTGTGTTCGGCCGAAGGATTTGGCCTAGAGCGAACCGTCGATCTCCTCGCACTGGATCGGTGCTGCTCGCCGCATAAGACAAAAGGCGGCGGAGCAAGTCCGCCGCCTTTGACAGTTCAAAGCGTCAAAGATCAGTTGCCCCAGATGCCCTGGCCCGGGTCGGACCAAGCCTTGGATCCAGCCGAACCTGTCGTCATCGAGGTGTCGACATCGGCCTGCTTGGCAACCTCACGCTTGCCGACCGAAGCCGTGTAGGCCCTGTCGACGCCGGCGGTCGGCCGGTTGACGTCATTGGGGTCGTAGTGATCGCTGCCGGCGAAGGCGGAGCCCATCGCGAGAAGCATTGCGGCAGTGGTGAGAGCGATCCTGGTCATTTCGGTTTTCCTTGTTCGTTCGGCTTCATCGGGGCGGAGGCCTTGGGAGGATGACCCCGCTGCCGACAAGACCCGCGGCGGCCGGGATTTATTCCCGGCCCGCTCGCTTTCTTTAGCGGCCCCGGCAGCGTCGGCCCAAACTTCGCCGAGAAAAAGACAAACGATTACAAATGCTTGTGATACAAATACTTGTGAAGCGATTTCACAATGCCGGTAGCCGGCTGTAGAAAAACAGAGCGGCGGGACAAGCCCGCCGCTCGAGGTCTTGGAACCAGGCCATTCAGCGGTTGCCGAAAAGATCCTGATCAGCGGCCTGGGCCGCCGGCTTCTGGACATTCGCGCCCGAATTCTTGATCGAAGCGGTGAACGAGCTGTCGACCGAAGCAGTCGGCCGGTTGGCCTCATTGGGGTTGTAGTGGTCCGACCCAGCGAAGGCGGCGCCAGTGGCGACAAGCAGGGCGGCGGCGGTAAGAGCGATCTTGGTCATTTCAAATACTCCTGGTTTCGGGTTGCGCTGTTTGATCAGGCGCGATCGACGATCAGATGACCTAGTGGATCGGCACAGGGGTAGCCTCGGACATCGCCCGGGTGCTGCCCGCTCGTTCGACACACTTGAATTTCCTTGGCATCGGCCCCGTCTATCGGCCCTTACTCCCACTTCGACGGCACCAGGGGCATCGTTACAGCATCACCGCTTCGTGATGAATGCTTGATCAACCCTGAAAAAGCCTGCCCGGGAGCAGCCGGCCTTAGAAAAACAGAGCGGCGGGACAAGCCCGCCGCTTTGAAGTCTTGGAAGACCAGGGCGTTCAGCGGTTGCCGAACAGATCCTGGGCAGGAGCCTGGGTCGCCGGCTTCTGGACGTTCGCGTCCGAAGTCTTGACCGAAGCAGTAATCGAGGTGTCGACCGGCCGGTTGGCTTCGTTGGGGTTGTAGTGGTCGGACCCAGCGAAAGCGGCGCCAGTGGCGACGAGGAGGGCGGCAGCGGTAAGAGCGATCTTGGTCATTTGAGTTACTCCAAATTCAAGGATGATGGGTTGATGGTCAGATTTTGGTCAGGACTGGAACCAGCTTAGCGGTTGCCCCAGAGGCCCTGGCCGGATTCCTGCTGGTTCGAGCTGGGCGCATTCTTGATGAAGCGCTGTTCGAACTTGTTGATCGAGCCGGTAACGGTCCGGTCGACGTTGCCCGCAGGGGCCGTCACGGCCGACTGGCTGGCGTCGTTGGGGTTGTAATGGTCGCTGCCGGCGAAAGCGCTGCCCGTGGCAATGAGGAAAGCAGCGGCGGCAAAAGCAATCTTGTTCATTTTAGGTACTCCAGATTTCAAAAAGTCATGTCCGTCTAGTGGCGTGCCGTAATGGAAATTCGCGTCGCTCGGACCACCCCGAAATGGGTCGGCCCTGCTGCCATTTCCAATCACGAAAAGTTGTGAACCGAACCGTTCGGTTCGATCTTGAAATTGGGCGAAGGACGCAGCGGCCACATTCTTATCGTTTAATATCAATCGGTTACAGAAAAGGCAGCGCGATACGGCATCCTGGTAAGGGCTGCCGGTGTTCACCATAGCTACACGAACCGTCAACATTAATTGAACCGAACGGTTCGATTTCATCGCTTGCCCGACCGAACAAGCGGCTCGGCAGGTGCCGCGACCGGGATGGCGACCGCCGGGAAACCACGTTTGCCTTGCGCGCGGATCGATACTATCGGTTGCCTCGGGAACCAATTTGGACGCCGCCCGCCGCGCTTTGGCGTCGGTCGACGCCATTGGGAGGAAACAGCGACAAACGATGCGGCTGCTGCTTGTCGAGGACAACCGCGAACTGGCCGATTGGCTGAGCAAGACGCTGCGCCAGGCGAGCTATGTCGTCGATGTCGTGCATGACGGCGAGGATGTCGAGCATGCTTTGGCCGCTGGCGACCATGCCTTGATCATCCTAGATCTTGCCCTGCCCCGCATGGGCGGCATGGAGGTGCTGAAAAGGTTGCGGGCGCGCGGCAACCCGGTGCCGGTGATCGTGCTCACCGCCAATGCCAGCCTCGACGGCCGGGTCAAGGGCCTCAACGAAGGTGCCGACGACTATCTGGCGAAACCCTTCCAGATCGAGGAGTTGGAAGCGCGCATCCGCGTGCAGTTGCGCCGCGCCAACGACCGCACCGCGCCAGTCATTGCCTGCGGCGATCTGGTCTTCGACACCAATACACGCCTGTTCTCGCTTGCCGGCGCGACGCTGTCGCTGACACCGCGCGAGCACGCCGTGCTGGAACAGCTGGTCGTCAAGGCCGGCCGCACGGTGAGCAAGGCGGCGCTCTCGACCGCGATCTACGATTTCGAAACCGACGCCGACCCCAGCGCCATCGAGATCTACGTGCACCGGCTGCGCAAGAAGCTGGAGGGATCGCGCGTCCAGATCGCCACCTTGCGCGGCCTCGGCTACCTGTTGCGCCACGACGATCCGGCGCCATGAGGATCGACAGGTTTCGGATCGGCAGCCTTCGCCTGCAATTGCTGGCCTGGGTGGTGCTGCCGCTTGCCGGGCTCGCCGCCATCAATCTGTGGACCAGCCAGCGCAACGCGCTGGCGACCGCGGATCTCGTCACCGACCGCATGCTGGTCGGCTCGGCCCGCGCCATTGCCGAGCAGGTGGCAATGGCCGACGGCGCGCTCGACGCCACCGTGCCGCCGGCGGCGATCGAGATGTTCGACACCGGCGACCGGGACAGCGTCTATTACCGGGTCGAGACCGCCGGCGGGCGGCTGCTGACCGGCTATCCCGATCTGCCCGTGGCGCCGGAGCGCGGCAGCATCGAGGCTGCCTATCGCGATCACCCGCTGCGCCTGGCGACGCTCAGCCATGCCGTGATCGGCGCCGGTACGGATTCGCCGATCAAGGTCACTGTCGGCGTCACGCTCGCCGGACATGACGCGATGGTGAAGCGCCTGTGGCTCAGCGCCTTCGCCCAGCAGCTTGCCTTGGTGGCTATTGCCGGCGTGTTCGTGCTGCTTGGCCTGCGCCGCGGGCTGGCGCCGCTGATCCGGCTGCGCGACGCGGTGCGCTCGCGCAGCCGCAGCGATCTCGATCCGGTCGAGGTCCCGGGCGCGCAGAGCGAGATCCGGCCGCTGATCGAAGCGCTGAACGCCTATATGGAGCGCGTGCGGGCGCAGATGGCGGCGCAGCGGCGCTTCATCGCCAATGCCGCGCACCAACTGCGCACGCCGCTGGCGCTCTTGTCGACGCAGGCAAGCTATGCCTTGCGCGAAACCGCGGCCGACCGGCGCCAGGAGGCGCTGGTCGCCTTGCAGGCGAGCTCGGGCAAATTGGCGCGGTTGGCCGAACAGCTGCTTACGCTGTCGAGGGCGGAACCTGGCAGCCGACGGCCACGCGCCGACCGCATCGACCTCACCGAAGCCGCACGCCATGTGCTGGAAGCGCAAGCGCCGGCGGCGATCAACCGCGACATCGACCTCGGCCTCGAGGAAAACGGACCGGTGACGGTGGTCGGCGACGGCACGATGCTGCGCGAGATGATCGTCAACCTGGTCGACAACGCGCTGCGCTATTCCAGACCGGGCGGTAGCGTCACCGTGAGGCTGGCGACCGCGGATGGCGAGGCCGAACTCACGGTGAGCGATGCCGGACCGGGAATCCCGGCGGAAGAGCGGGAGCATGTCTTCGAGCGCTTCTACCGCCTCGCCGGCTCGGCCGAGGAAGGCAGCGGTCTTGGTCTCGCCATCGTGCGCGAGGTGGTCGAGAATGCCGGAGGCAGCGTCACGCTGGGCGACGCCGCGGCGGGCGGGCTCAAGGTCGAGGTGCGGCTGCCGCTTGCGTGATCAGGTCGAGTGGCGACCCTTTTACTCTTCGTCCGGCAATTCAAGCGTCCGGCCGGCGTAGAGAATCCGCAAGATGATCACTTTGTCACCGGCGACTTCAAACGCGATCGTCGCGCGTCGGCGCCATCCTACCGTGCGCAAACCCGAAGCGATTTCGTCATGACGTGTGCCGCGCTCGGGAAAAGTCTCAAAGTCGAGGCAATAATCGACAATGCGCCCGACAAAGCGCAACGCGATTTCCACGCCAGCCTTCGGCGCGAGTTCGCTCAGCAGTTCGGCTATGTCTCGCTCGGCTGCAGCGTGGAATCTGACCCGGTATTTCATGCACCCGAGCGTGGTTTGGCGACGATCGCGTTGATGTGCTCCGAGAGATTGCGGCGCATCTGCTCGGCCGTCAAAAGCTTCTCAGGATTGGCGCGCGCATCCTGCATCGTCGGCACGACTTCCTCGCGCAGCCAGCGTTCAACCGCCGCGTCACGCGCCGCAAGCGTACGTAGGCCATCGCGGATGACCTCGCTTTCGGTGGCGTATTCGCCCGAGGCAACCTTATTTTTCACCATCTGTGCCATCTCAAGCGGCAGCGTGATCGTCAGGGGCTGGGAGTTTCGCATGACTCGTCTCCTCGATGCCCTCAATATAGCACAGGCGCATGACTTTGTCATACATCTTAGGGGAAACCGCACACCAAACATGATGGTGTGCGGTGATCAATCAAGCCCCCTGCTCGTTGAACGGCGCCGGGCGCCACTTCACCACATAGTTCTCGAAGCGGGTGATGATGAACTCCACCACCAGCGCCATCACCGCCAGGATGATCATGGCGGCGAAGACGCCGTTGGCGTTGAAGGCGCCCTGCGCGGTGGAGATCAAGAGACCCATGCCCTGCTTGGCGCCGAGGAACTCGCCGACCACGGCGCCGACCAGCGCGAAGCCGAAGGAGACATGCAGGCTGGCGAGGATCCAGCTCATCGCCGAAGGGATGATGACCGAGGTGGTGATCTGCATCGGCGAGGCGCCGAGGATCTGGGCGTTGGCGATCATCGCCCTGTCGGCCTCGCGCACGCCCTGGAAGGCGTTGGCGAAGACGACGAAGAACACCATGACGACAGCCAGCGCCACCTTGGACGCCATGCCGAGGCCAAGCGCTATGATGAACACCGAGCCAAGCACCACGCGCGGCACGGAGTTCGCGATCTTGATGTAGATCGAAAAGACGTCCGCCAGCAGCTTGTTGCGGCCAAGGATGATGCCGGCCACGATGCCGCCGACGGCGCCGATGGCGAAGCCGAGGAAGGTCTCTTCCAGCGTCACATAGATCTGCAGCCAGAGCGGCCCCTGCGAGGTGCCTTCGGTGATCCAGGACCAGATCTGTTCCCAGATGCCCGACGGGCTGGAGAAGAAGAACGGATCGATGATGTTGTAATCGGCACAGAGTTCCCAGAGGCCCAGGAAGATGAGGAGGATCGCGAGGCGCAGGCCAATCACTAGAGCATGGCGCTTGCGCAGCCGTGCCCTTGCCTGCGCTTCGGCGGCGACGATCGAGGTGGCGCGGGCGGCGGCCTGATCGGTGGGAGAAATGGCGGTCATGCTGTGTCTCCTGTCAATGGCCGGTCTGGAGGCCGCGGCTTTGGCCAAGCTGCACCTCCTCGCGCAGATCGTTCCAGATAACCTTTGCGATCTCGATGAATTTCGGATCGTAGCGGATGTCTGCCATGACGCGCGGGCGCGGCAGGTCGATGCGGTAGACGCTCTTCACCGTGCCCGGACCGGCGGTGAGCACATAGACCTTGTCGGCCAGCGCCACCGCTTCCTCGAGGTCATGCGTGACGAAGACGACGGATGATTTCAGCCCCGACCAGAGGCCCAGCAATTCGTCCTGCATGGCCGTGCGGGTCTGCATGTCGAGCGCGCTGAAGGGCTCGTCCATCAACAGGATCTTGGGCTGGTTGATGAAGGTCTGGGCAAGCGCCACGCGCTTGCGCATGCCGCCCGAGAGCTGGTGCGGATAGTGTTTCTCGAAACGCGAAAGGCCGACCCGGCCGATCCAGTCGCGCGCCTTCTCGTAGGCTTCCTTCTTCGGCGTGCCGCGGAAGAGCGGGCCGGCGGCGACATTGTCGATGACGCTGCGCCACGGAAACAGCGCGTCGGCCTGGAAGACGAAGCCGATGTCGCGGCTGATGTCGGTCACCGGATTGCCCATGACGCGGACATTGCCGGTGGTCGGACGCAACAGCCCGGTGACCAGGTTGAGCGTCGTCGACTTGCCGCAGCCGGTCGGCCCGACGACACAGGCGAACTCGCCGCGCGCCACCGTCATGGTGAAATCGCGGATCGCCGTCATCATGTGGCCGTCGGGCGTGACGAAGCGCAGCGTCACGTCATCGATGGCGATCGCGGCATCGGCCGGCGGCGCGGCCGGAGACAGTTTCTCCGCCGCCATGGTCTGCAACTGCATGGCACACTCCTATCGTGGTGGTGCGAGGATGCCTTTGGCTAAAGCCAGAGGGCTTGCCGCAGCTTGGCATCCGGAAGGCGCCGCTGCAGAATTGATTCAGGCAGCCGGCGCAAGTCGTTGTTCTCTAGAGCGGTTCGCCGTTTCACGCCAAACCGCTCTATCTCTTTGCTTGACGCAATTCCGGGCGGAAAACCGTTTCACACTTTTCCTGGAATTGCTCCAAGGGCGGACCGATCGGCCCGCCCTCGCCTGCCGACGCTTACTTGGCGGCGTCGACGAATTCGGTCGTGTAGGTTTTCGACAGGTCGATCTGCTTGCCCTGCAGGCTCTTGGAGAAAGTCGACAGAACCTTCAGCACGGTCTCCGGTCCATCTGCCGGCATGCGTCCGTCAGGCGTGAACATCGCCTTGCCGCCGGCCAGGCCCTGCACATAGAGGTCCTTGCTGCCGGCGTAATAGTCCTTCGGCATCTTGTCGGCGATCTCTTCGGCCGAGTGGCCGGCGATGAACTTCATCGTCTTGACGAAGGCATTGGCGAGCTTCTGCGCCTCGTCCTTGTGGCCCTCGAGCCAGCTCGACTGGACGTAGAAAGAGGCTGCCGGATAGTCGCCGCCAAGCGCTGCCTTGGTCTTTTCGGGCGTGCGCATGTCGACCAACACCTTGGCCTCACCGGTCTGGAGCAGCTTGGCGATGGTCGGCTCGGTGGTCATGCCGGCCTGGATCTGGTCCTGCTTGACGGCGGCGATGAAGGTGTTGCCGGCGCCGACCGGAAGCAGCGTATAGTCGCCCGGCTTCAGGCCGCTGCGAACAGCGAGATACTGCGTCAGGAAATCGGTCGAGGAGCCGAGCCCGGTGACGCCGAGCGTCGCGCCCTTGAAGTCGGCCGGCGACTTGATCTCGGGATGCTTGGCCGAGACCAGCTCGACCTCGCCTGGCGCCTGGCTGAACTGCACGATCGACTGGATGTATTTGCCCTTCGACTGCAGGTCGACGGTATGATCGTAGAAGCCGACGACACCCTGTACGGCGCCAGCCAGCAATTCATTTTCGGCCTCGACGCCGGCGCGCGAGTTGATCAGCTCGACATCGAGCCCTTCATCCTTGAAATAGCCGAGCTGCTGGGTGAGCACGGCCGGCAGATAGATCTGCTTTTCCATGCCGCCGACGATGATGGTGATCTTGTCGGCAGCCGATGCCGCCGATGCGCCAGCGCCAACCATGGCAAGCGTCAGCGCCACTGAGCGCAGCGCGCGTTTAGAGATGAAACCGGTCACGTAATTTCCTCCACTGGGCGGCGCGCCGCGCCGCATTTCCTCCTGCCGGCCGCTCCCAGGCCGCTCATGTGGCGAACGCCACAAAACCGTCATGACATGGCCAAGCTTTCAGCTGGCTTTCAGCCGTTTTGGCGGCCGTGGAATGGAATCCGGCTTGGTTCCCGGTCACGAGGCAGTGAAGCCGAGAACGTCGCGCATATCATATTCGCCCGGCGGCCGCCCGGCGACCCAGAGTGCCGCGGCGATGGCGCCCTGCGCGAACATCGAGCGGTCGCCGGCGGCATGCGAGAGCGTAAGCGTCTCGCCTTCGGTGAGGAAGCTCACGCCATGCTCGCCGACGATGCTGCCGCCGCGCACAACGGCAAAGCCGATCTCGCCGGTTGGGCGCGGACCGACGTGGCCGTCGCGGGTGCGCTTCGCCACATCGTCCAGCTCGACGCCGCGCCCGCGCGCCGCCGCTTCGCCGAGCATCAGCGCCGTGCCCGATGGTGCGTCGACCTTCGTGCGGTGATGCGCTTCGAGAATTTCGACGTCACAGTCTTCTGCGCCGAGTGCGCTCGCCGCCTGTTCGACCAGCGCGGTCAGCATGTTGAGCCCCAGCGAATAGCTTCCGGAGCGCACGACGGCGATCTTCTTCGCGGCGTCGGCAATCGCCTCCAGTTCAGCGCCGTCGAAACCTGTCGAGCCGATTACCAGCGCCGGACCGCCGCGCGCGGCGCAGGCCTTGGCCAACTCGGCGGAAGCCGCGGGCGTGGTGAAATCGACGACCACATCGGCAAGCGCCAGCGCTTCGTCGCGCTCAAGCAGTTCCTGGTCCGTACTGCCCGGCCGATGGAAGCGCGCGACGAGCTGCAGCCGCGGATCGGCCGCGACGGTTTGCGCCATCTGCCGGCCCATGCGGCCGAGCGCGCCGGCGACGGCTATCCTGAGCGGCTGCGGCATGGCGATCCTTGTCGAAAGCTGAGTCGGAACAATCCTCTAGCACGCCGCCCTGGCAAATTGATTCAAGCGTTGATTCAGGCGGCGCCGTTGGTCTTCAGCATCATGCCGGCGATTTCCTTGACCAGCTTGGCGGCGACCAGCGCCGTCACGTTGGAGAGGTCCTGGCGCGGATTGTATTCGACCACGTCGGCGGCGACGATCGGTTGGTCTATTGCCTGGATCAGGCCGATGACCTGGCGGGTGGTGAAGCCGCCCGGTTCGCGGTGCGAGATGCCGGGGGCGAAGGCCGGATCGAGAGCGTCGATGTCCATCGAGATATAGACGGGCGTCTTGAGGTCGAGCTGCAGCCCTTCCCTGAAATGCCGCATCTCAACCACCTCGACGCCGAAGCGCTTGAACTGGTCGCGATGGTGATCGTTGACGGTGCGCAGGCCGATCTGGATCAGCCGGTCGGCCAGCTTCTCCTCCATGACGCGGGCAAAGGGCGAGGTGTGCGAGCGCGGATTGTCTTCATAGACATGATAGATGTCCGGATGCGCGTCGATATGGACGATCGTGAGGCTCCGGTGGCGGCGGCGAACGCCACGCAGTATGGGCCAAGAGATCGCATGATCGCCGCCGAGCGAGATCAGCGGATGGCCGGCGTCGAGCGCGCGGCCGACTTCGCTTTCGATCCGCTGCCACGGGTCGCCGGGCTGGGTGAAATCGATGTCGCCGTGATCGACGAAGCGGTCCGTCAGATCGAAACCTGTTTCCGACCATGAAGTGTAGGCGTCGCTTGCGAGTTCGCGCCGGATCAGCGGCGGCGCCTCGGCCGGCCCGCGCAAATAGGACGAATTCTCGTCATGCGGAATGCCCAGAAGCGAGACCTTGGCCACGACATCCTCCCTCGTTGCCGAGACAAGGGCCTCTATAGACGCCGGAGCTGGCGGGTGCGACCGGAGCCATTTGGGCCAGATCGCAAAGCGTGGTGCAGTCTTAGGCAACGCTGCGTGAACGTGAAGCGCCACACTCATCATCACTCGTGCGATGTGCTACTTTAGCGCCTGTGCGTCCGGCTGCACCCGGACCGTGTCCGAGGGGGGACGCCCATGCTGCGGCCAGTGCATGCCCTGGTTCTTTCTTGCCTCGCTTTGACGCCGTTTGCCGGCGGGGCCTTCGCGGCCCAGACATCTTCGGAAAAACCCGACGATGCGGCGAAGAGGGCGGCGCTCGCCGAGGCGATCAGTGTCTGCGACCGGGGCGCCTCGGTGCCGCTCGATCCTGGAGCCAAGGCGCCGCCTGTCCAGTATGGCGAGCTCTTCCCGCAAGACTTTGACCTCAGCAAGCTCAAAATCCTGGCCGACAAATGCCAGGCGGCAATGCTCGGCGCACCGCAGGAAAAGCGGCTGACGCTTGAATGGCTGCGGGTCCAGGTCGCGCTCAACCAGGCGGGACTTACCTTTCTCCTCCCGCAGATCAAGCTGCTCGCCGACGGCGGCAGCCCAGAGGCGAATTATCTGCTCTACGAGGTCTATTCGGTGCATCGGCACGACCGCGCCGATGCCGGTCCACCGCCGGTCACACGGGCGATGGCGCTCGATGCCTTGCAGAAGGCCGGCGCTGCCGGTCATCTCATGGCGCTTGAGACGCTGCTCCGTCAGTATATCGAAGGGCCGCTGCTGCGCCGCGACGCGCATAAGGTGGTCGAGACCGCGCAACGCGTCATCGACGCGCCAGCCCAGGGCCAGTCGCCCGGCGAATGGGACAGCCAATTCCGCGCCGCCATGCCGCTGCTGATTGCGCGGACGACGCTGACGGAAGACGGCTTCACGAGCGACGAGCAGCAAAAGGCCTTTCATGCCGTCGAGACGGATTTCCAGTCCGGGACCAACGGCTCCGGACGATCGGCGCTTGCTTACATCAAGGCGCTGCGGCTGGGCCGCGGGACCTCGCAGGATGCGGCGAAGGCCAGGCAGTTGCTGGAGGCGCGGGTCGGCAGCGATCAATATGCCATACCCATGCTGGCCGACATGCTGGCCAAGGGCGAAGGCGGCCCCGCCGACGGCAAGCGCGCCATCGCCATGCTGCGTGCCGCCACCAAGAATGTCGCCGAGGCCGGGCCGATGCTCGCCGGCCTGCTCATGGACGGCAAGTTCGTCGGCCGCCAGCCACGCGAGGCGATCCAACTGCTCAACACCTCGTGGGATCTCGACGCCGGCATCAGGCTTGCGGGCGTGCTGCTCGACTATGACGGCATGCAGATCGCCAATCCGGACCAGTTGGTCGGGCGCCTGAGCGACGGCGCCGATGCCGGCGAGCCAGGTGCCGCGCTGGCGCTGGCGCGGCTGCAGCTCTCTGACAATCAGCAGTTCAAGAACGAGGATTTGGCGCGCGCCATGCTGAAGCCGCTGGCGGACGCAGGCGATCGCGACGCGCTCTGGCTCTACGCCTCGACCCAATATGCCAATCTGGATTCTACCAGCTACCAGCCGTCGCGCCGCGACGACGGCTTGAGCGATGATCAATTGAAAGCCTTGATCGACGAAGGCGAGGCCAAGAAGGAGCAACAGGCGTATCTGCTGCAGGCGAAGCTCCTGCGCAAAGGCGCGGTCTATCCGCAGGACAATCAGAAGGCGACGGCGATGCTAATCAACGCCGCCAACCTCGGCAGCGTCGAGGCGATGGTGCTGCTGGGCGACGCCTATGACGACGGTCTCGGCATCGACAAGAATCCGCGCGAGCGCCTGCATGCTTGGCGCGAGGCGGCGCGGCTCGGCTCGCTGAAGGCAAAGAGCAAGCTCGCCAACGCCTTCACCTTCGATAGTTTCGACCATCTGATGACGCTGCGCGAAGGCATCACCGACCGCATCGCGCTTTACAATGACGGCATCGGCAGGATGGGCGCCGGCGTGCTCGGCAACGACGCGGCAAGCATCGAACTGAGCGGCCTCTTTTCCGGACCTGCCTCCAGCGCCGGAACGGCGGCGATCGCGGCCGCAGTGATGGACGCTTTTCGCGAGGCGCCGGCAGGACTCACGGAAGACAACCTCGTCGGTATCGGCAAGGCGCTGCCCGACGAGATCCGCGCCGCGATCGAGACGACGCTGAAGAGCGAAGGCTTTTACACCGGCGAGCCGAAGGGATATTTCGGCCCGGACGCGCGCAAGGCGCTGGCCGCCTGGGTCGACGCCAAAGGCCCGCTCGCCGAAATCCCCGTCCAGACCGCAGCGACGCAACAGACCGCGCCGGCCTCAGGCCTGCTTGCGAACGAAATCATCGACCGCATCGGCAAGAAGGTCTTCGCGCAGGCGCAGGCCGCCAAGACCGACAAGCAGAAGATCGCCGCCATCAAGCAGCTCGATTTGCTCGCCCGTTACGGTGACCTCCCGTCGCGCTGGGCGCTGGTGCGCAACTACCATCAGGCAAAGGTGGTGCGCGCGGTGGTCACGCCCGAGAAAGTCACCCGCTATGCGCTGGACATTCTTGTGTCGAAGCCTGCCGGCGTCGACAAGGCGGAATTCGAGTTCATCTTCGACCTGACGCAGATCGCGCAGGATCGCAAATCCAAGGTGGTGGGCAGCGCCACCATCCAGGCGATCCGCGACGATCCGCGCCTGCAGGATCCGCTCACGCTCGGCGCCATCATGGGTCAGTTCGCCTTCGCTCCGGACGCCTGCGACTCCGTGCTCGCCGCCGCCAAGAAAGCCGGCATCGACGGCGTGGGTTCGGACGGATGCGACGAGGACACGCGCACCGCCCTCATTGCCTTCGCCAAGGAGAAAGGCTTGTCCGGTGTCGATGCGGCGGCCCGCAAGGCGGCTGCGGATGAGATCAAGACGCTGGACGCTCAGGCGGCGAAGTAGCAAGGCAATAAGCCGCTACGGGCCTATTCCGCCTTGTCAACACGATCGAGGATCGCGCGATAGCGGCTGCATACGGTGGCGTCCTGATAAAAATCCACTTCCGTATCAATGATCTGGTCAAGGCTTAGTCCGCGATAATGTGCCTTGACCTTCGCCAGCACGTCTTGCGCTTGCCTGATTTCGCCGAGTTCGGAATGGCATATGATAAGACGAATGAGCGACCAAGGCGTTACAGTCGCCATTTTCGCGTAGCAGGCAGCCGCCTCGCGATATCGCCCAGCCGTCGTCAGCAGGACGCCGCGGAAGTCGTCATACCATCCCACGGCGTATGGGTCGCGGCGCTGGGCTTCGGTTATTTCATCAAGCCCTTGCTCCGGCCTGTCAGTGTGATTGAGGAAAATAGCACGGATGCTAAGAATGAACGGATCGTTCGGATTGAGCGCAACGGCCCGGTCAAGGCTGATTTCAGATTGCCTGAATTGACGGAGGTACAAGTGAGCGAAGCCGGTGGCGAGATGTCCATAGGCTTCGTCGGGATCAAGGCCCAATGCTGTTCTTGCGATCTCCAGTCCGGAATGCAAATGGCCGGGATTGTTGTAGTCCCAATAGTACTTGATGGACTCCACAAAGCTTAGCATGGCGTGGGCAGCAGCAAACTGCGGATCAAGCTTTACCGCCTGGTGCAGAAACGGTTCCGCTTCGAGCACCGTGTCATAAACGGCTGCCAGTTGCAGCGCCCGTAGGTAAAACTCGTAGGCCGACATGTTGTTGGTCGGCCGGGCCCTGGCGCGCGACGCAATCGCGGTTCTGGCCTGCCGGGCCAGACGCGCTGCAATCATCCGGGTGATTTCGTCCTGGATGGCGAAAATGTCGTCGAGTTCCCGGTCGTAGTGTTCGCCCCAGATATGAGCCATCGACGACGCATCGGTTAGCTGTACGGCGATCCGCACCCTGTTGCCGATCTTCCGCACGCTGCCTTCGACGACATATTGGACACCAAGCTTGCTCGCCACCTCGGCCGGGTCATGCGCCTTGCCGCGAAACTGGAAGGACGAGTTCCGCGCAATGACCAGAAACTCCTTATATTTGCCGAGCTCGACGATGATGTCTTCGGTAATCCCGTCGCTGAAATAGTCTTGCTCCGGGTCACCGCTCATGTTGTCGAAGGGAAGTATGGCGATGGACGGTCTGGACGCCGCCGTATCATCTGCCGTAACAGCGAAGGGCCTGGGGCCTGCATATTTGTAACCGCGACCATGCACGGTTGCGATCAGCTCGGCAGACAGCAGTTTTCGCAGCGCCGAAATGTGGACCTGCAGCGTATTCTCCTCCACCACCACGCCGGGCCAGGCCGCATCGAAAAGTTCGGTCTTGCCGATCACCTCGTCGGGCCTGTCGAGCAACATGGCGAGGATGTCGAAGGAACGTGCCGAAAGCTCCACCGGCCCTCTCGGGCCCAGCAACTGCCGTTCGGCTCGTCTCAAACGATAGTTCCCAAACTCCAAGTCCATTGGCCAAGAACCACCCTCGCGGGCAGGATAATCCAAGATGACCCTGAAGGCGAACTTCAGGGCCGTTTGGGATTCTTCTCTTCAAGCAATTTCAGAGCCATTCAGGACTCTTCAGGTTTAAGCCAAGGACCTGGGTGGGAAGCGCTGCCATTGTCGCCGCCACAGGAGGACATCATGACCGACATCCTCACCAGCGGCCCAACTGCCGTCCGGCGTCTCAAACTGCCGCGGCCAAGCATCCCGAGGCGGGCAATGCTCGCGACGTTCAACACCATCTTCAGTTTGATGGTCAATACACGCAAGGCAGCCTATCTGGACCCTTTCACCAGTCTTGAGCGCCGACCGCCGATCATCCCGGAAGACGATTTCGAAGGCCGGAATCCCAACTGGTGATCTGCAACGCCTTGCGGATTGGTGCCTGGCGGTGCGGCCTGCAGATCCGCGTTCTGGGCGCTTGCGCTTCTAATCCGAAGCGATCAAAGCGCCCTGAGCCAGACCTTGTTGTCATGGACGGCGGCGCCGCCATAGGGCGCAGGAGCATCGGCGCCGGTCAGCACGTTGATGCCCTCGCCGCGTTCATGCGCGCTGTTCGGCCAGATGCCTTCGGCGATCACCACGCCGCGCTTCACGCCATCGAAGAACCTGGCATGCAGCACCAGGTCGCCGCGCCGGTTGCCGACCTCGACGCGGCCGCCATCCTCGATGCCGAGCACTGCTGCATCTTCGCGGTGGATGAGCAGCTCGGGCCTGCCTTCCTTGGCCTTCGAGACCGGCGTCTCGGCAAAGCTGGAATTGAGGAAGTTGCGCGCCGGCGAAGTCGCCAGCCGGAACGGATGCTCCTCATCCGCCACCTCGATCAGTTCGACATGGTCGGGGAATTCCGGCAGCCGCCCGACCGGGCCGAACAGGCCCATGCTTTTCGGCGGCCGGTTGGGCGCCGACTGCCCGGTCCAATTCGGCCGGAAGTGGAACTTCCTGTCGGCATGGCCGAAGCCGTTGATGAAATGCGCGTCGTCGAAGCCGGGCTGCAGGTCGACCCACTTTTGTTGCTTCAGGCTGTCGAAGCTGCCCAGCCCGCGCTTGCCGAGGATAATGTCGATATGCTCGCGCTCCGTCAGTCCGAAGCCCGGACGGTCGCCGACGCCCAGCCGCCTGCCGAGCTCCTCATTGACATAGTGATTGGTGCGCGGCCCTTCCGGCGGCTCGATCAGCTTGGGGCCGAGCGTGATGTGCTGGTTGCCGCCGCCCTTGTAGATGTCGTCATGCTCCAGGAACATCGTGGCCGGCAGCACGACGTCGGCGAGCTTGGCCGTGTCGGTCATGAACTGCTCGTGCACGCAAGTGAACAGGTCCTCGCGCATAAAACCCTGTTTCACCAGCCGCTGCTGCGGCGCGACATTGGCCGGATTGGTGTTCTGGATCAGCATCGCCGTCACCGGGGGACCGCCATAGAGCGCATCCGCCGCACCGGTCAGCACCGGGCCGATGCGCGAATGGTCGAGATAGCGCACCTTCGGGTCGCGCATCGCTGTACCTTCCAGCACATCCTGGTTCAGCTTGAAGATGCCGGAGTTGGAGTGGAAAGCGCCGCCGCCCTCATACTGCCACGCGCCGGTGACGGCGGCGATGCAGGAGGCGGCGTGCATGTTGACCGAGCCGTTGCGCTGGCGGGCAAAGCCGTAGCCGAGGCGGAAGTAGGTTTTCTTCGTCGTGCCGACCAAATGCGCGAAAGCTTGTATCTCATCGGCGCTGAGCCCGGTGATGGCGGCCGCCCATTCGGGCGTGCGCGTCTTCAAATGCTCTTCCAGCCCGCGCGGATCGTCGGTGTATTTTTCGAGATAGGCACGGTCGGCCAGCCCATCGCGAAACAGCACGTGCATGACCGCGCAGGCGAGCGCGCCATCGGTGCCGGGCTTCAGGACAAGGCCGAGATCGGCCTGCTTCATCGTGGCATTGTCATAGATATCGATGACGACGATCTTGGCCCCACGCTCCTTGCGCGCCCTGGTCGCATGGGTCATCACGTTGACTTGGGTGACCACGGCATTGGTGCCCCAGATCACCACGCAGTCGGATTTCGCCATCTCGCGCGGATCGGGACCGCGCAGCGCGCCCGCTCCCATCATCCAGCCAGTCCAGGCGAGATTGGTGCAGATCGAGCCGAAGAAGCCCGAGTATTTCTTGGCGTGGCGCAGCCGCTGGATGCCGTCACGCTGCACCAGCCCCATCGTGCCGGCGTAGAAATAAGGCCAGACCGTCTCTGAGCCGTATTTTTCTTCGGCTGCGATGAATTTTTCCGCCACGAGGTCGAGGGCTGCTTCCCAGCTGGCTTCCTTCCAGGCGCCCTCGCCCTTGGCGCCGGCGCGCACCAGCGGTTTCAGCAGCCGGTCGGGATGGTGGACGCGGTCGGCATAGCGCGCGACCTTGGCGCAGACGACACCCGCCGTGTAGCTGTTCGCCTTGGCGCCGTGGACGCGGCCGATGCGGTTGTCTTCGAGCAACTCGACTTCGAGGGCGCAGGTGGAGGGGCAATCATGCGGACAGGCCGAATGGCCGATCCGGAGCTTGGCGTGCTGGTTCATGCGGGGTGTGTAGCGGGTTTTAGGGACGAGGTGTAGGGCCAGATAGAGCTCCTCCTTCTCCCCTTGCGGGAGAAGGAGAAACCGCGCTATTCCGCGATCCCTTCCTCATATTCCGCCGACATCGTCAGCCACTTGTCCTCGTTCTGCGCCAGCGTCTGCGCCAGTTGCGAGCGCTCCTTGGCCAGCCGCGTGGCGGTCGAGGGATCCTTCTCGTAGACCGCCGGATTGGCGAGCTCGTCCTCGATCAGGTCGATGCGCTTGCGCATGCGGTCCATCAGCGCCTCGGTGGCGCGGATTTCCTTCGCCAGCGGTTCCAATGCGGCCCGGCGCTGGGCGGCTTCGCGGCGGCGATCGGCCTTGGACGCCTTGTCGGCTTCCTTCTGCTCGCGGCGGTTGGACGACACGCCGGTGACCAAGGTCTTGTAATCCTCGAGATCGCCGTCATAGGGATTGACCGCGCCGTCCTTGACCAGCCAGAGCCGGTCGGCGGTGGCTTCGAGCAGGTGCCGGTCGTGCGAGATCAGGATCACCGCGCCCGGAAAATCATTGAGCGCATGGATCAGCGATTCACGGCTGTCGATGTCGAGATGGTTGGTCGGCTCGTCGAGGATGAAGAGGTTCGGGCCCTCGAAAGCCGACAGACCCATCAGCAGCCGCGCCTTTTCGCCGCCGGACAGGTCTTTCGCAGCGGTGTTCATCTTCTCGGTTGCAAGGCCGAACTGGGCGACGCGGGCGCGCACCTTGGCTTCCGGCGCGTCCGGCATCAGCCGGCGTACATGCTCGTAGGCGTTTTCCTCGGGGCGCAAATCGTCGAGCTGGTGCTGGGCGAAGATCGCCACTTTCAGCCCGGGCGCAACCGTCACCGTGCCGGTCTCGGCCTTCAGCCGGCCGGCGAGCAATTTGGCGAAGGTCGACTTGCCGTTGCCGTTGGCGCCGAGCAGCGCGATGCGATCGTCGGCATCGATGCGCAGCGTCATCTTCTTCAGGATCGGACTGCCCTCGGTGTAGCCGACATTGACGCTATTGAGCGCGACGATCGGCGAGGCCACCGTCTTCACCGGCTCCGGGAAGGAGAACGGCCGTACCGTGTCATTCACGACAGCGGCGATCGGCTTCAGCTTTTCCAGCGCCTTCAGGCGCGACTGCGCCTGCCGGGCCTTGGAAGCCTTGGCGCGAAAACGCTCGACGAAGGATTCCATATGCTTGCGCTGGGTTTCCTGCTTGACGCGGCTCTTTTCCTGCAGCTCGCGCTGCTCGGTGAGCTGGCGTTCGAACTGGTCGTAGCCGCCGCGCCAGAAGGTCAGCTTCTTCTGGTCGAGATGGACGATCGAGTTGACGGCGCGGTTGAGCAGATCGCGGTCGTGCGAGATCAGCAAAACCGTGTGCGGATATTTCGCGACGTAGTTCTCCAGCCACAGCGTGCCTTCAAGGTCGAGATAGTTGGTCGGCTCGTCGAGCAGCAGCAGGTCGGGCTCGGAGAAAAGCACGGCGGCCAAAGCCACGCGCATGCGCCAGCCGCCGGAGAAAGACGAGGCCGGCCGCCGCTGCGCGGCATCGTCGAAGCCGAGGCCGGCAAGGATGGTGGCGGCGCGGGATTCGGCCGAATGCGCGTCGATATCGGCCAGCCGCGTATGGATCTCGGCGATGCGGTGCGGATCGGTCGCGGTCTTTTCTTCCTCGAGCAGGGCCTGGCGCTCGACATCGGCTTTCAGGACGATGTCGATCAGCGGCTCCTCGGTGCCGGGCGCTTCCTGCGCCACCTGGCCGATGCGGGTGTTCTTCGGCAGGCTGATCGAGCCGGTCTCCGAAGGGAAATCGCCGGTGATCGCCTTGAACAGCGTGGTCTTGCCGGTGCCGTTGCGGCCGACGAGACCGGCCTTGGTGCCGGCCGGCAGGGTCAATGAGGCATGATCGAGAAGCAGTCGCCCCGCCATGCGCAGCGTAAGGTCGTTGATGATAAGCATGGCCGGCTTTTGCACGGGAGATCGGCGCTTCGCAAGAGCCAGGGGCTCGGATGAGGCCCGCCGCGCTGACTTAAAAGCGCGTCGCGCTGAAGCGGATTCAGGCCACGCGCTTTAAGCCTTTGTTTTGCTGCATGTCGTTGTCCCAGAACCGCTGCACACTTCTGGGCGACATGCATTGGCCGTTCACAGAAAACACGACGGACTGGAACCAGTTGCCGGCCGAAGCGTTTGGAGGCCCGTGATCCGCTATCTCGCCCTAGCCTTCATCTTCTTCCAGGTCGCCACGACAACCGCGCTGGCGACGCAGGTGGTTCTGTTCGAGGACCAGACTGCTCAAACTGCTGTCCCGACTGAGCCCGCGAGTGGGCCGCAGGCCCAACCAACCTCTGCGCAGGCGGGAAAGATTGCGAACAGCCCAGAGACGCGGGCGCCGGAACACCTGTTGATCCAGATCGATTCCGGGAAGGCGTTTTAGGCGTCGCCTATGAACGACTAGAGCAATTCCAGGAAAAGTGTGTGCGGTTGGGCTCGGCGCCTTCGCCATAGCCGCCATCCGGAATTGCGTCAAAACAAGGAGATGGTGGCGGGCAGGACAGCACCCTGCCCCTCCAGCCTCCGCAGCGATCGCGGAGAGCGGCGAGGCACCGTCCCGAGACTGGGCGCTGCTCCGTCGTAGCCAATCCGCGCCGGTCACACTTTGCTTGCCGCGTCGTGGGATTGGCGTTGATCGCGGCTGTTGTCTCAACCTATGCTGGCGCGAGCGGCGGGGTTCGATTCAAGCAGAGGGAAGATCAGATGTCAGGCAAGACCACGCTCATTTCGGCTTCACTGGTGATCGGGATTTTCGCGGGCGCTGCCAGCCTGTTTCTCACCACGCCATCGGCCCACGCGGCAGCCACCGACTGCGCGGCAGCGAAGACGCAGGCCGACCTTGCTACCTGCACGGCAGCGAATGCCGCTTCGGCCGACGCGGGCCTCAACGCAGTCTACAAGGCGCTGGCGGGACGTCTCGCTCCCGCCAACCTGAAGCGCTTGCGCGACGCGCAGCGCGCCTGGATCCCGTTCCGCGACAAGGAGTGCGCCTTCCGCACCCAGCCTTATGCTGATGGCTCAGTGTACTCGACCCTCATCGAGACCTGCAGGGCGGAGTTGACCAAGGCGCGGCTGGCGCAGTTGCAGCACCAATTGCAATGCCCCGAAGGCGATCTCTCCTGCGTGCCGCAAAGCGGCGGCAGTGCCGCGCCTGCGAAGGCCGCGCCCGCGACGGCTGGCGCCGCGCCCGCGAAACCCGCCCCTGCCAAGGCAAGCCAGAACGACACGCGGCCATGCGTGCAATCCGCCGGCAAGGCGAAGTCGGACCAGTATGTCTCGCAGTGCATCCAGGTGTCGCCGGCGACCAATCCGCCCTGCAACGGGCAGAATGCCTGCAGCATGATGATCGACGAGATCAAGCGCGGCTGCGCCATGATCGGCAAAAACAACCCGCCGGGCTTCTGCTCTGCTTATAAAGGCTGAGCGGCCATAGCCGGCCTGTTACGATCAACATTCCCTGGCGGAAAATCAGCCCAGCGCGGCAAGACGACCGCAAGTTCGGCTTTGGTTCAATATTAGCACCACAAGTGGTGATACCACCAAAAAAAGACGGCAAAATCTTCCGGGCTAAGCATGATGCTTATCAAAAATGATTTTCAGTTTTGCCGCAAACCTGCAAACCTGTAGGCGCGCCGTGAGTCGTGAGTGGGCGCCAACAATAACTTGGTTCACGTAACTTGGCCCAAATAACTTGGCCATATCAGGAGCTCACGATGGATAGAGCGCCCAGCGATTTACGAACGTTGCGATATGTCGCGGAGATCACGCGCAAGCTGGCCAAAATGCTCTCGCGCACGCGCTACCAGATGCTTGTCTATCTCCTTGAAATGACAGCGGTCGAGGCGGAGAGCCTTGCCGGCGAGCAGGATTCCAAGCGAGCCCGGCCGGTCAAGCCGCCTCAGGCCCACCGCTAGTCTAGGCGCGCGGCGAACTGTTTGCCGCAAGGCGGTCCAGGATAACCAAGCAATTCAGTCTTCGCGCTTCGATGGCCGACGGGTCGTCGCATTCGACGATGGCGCGCTCGAACCGGTCAAGCGCGTCGAGCGCGGCAAGCATGTCGCCGGAGGGATCGCCCAGCGAAAACAGGATGCGCCGCGCCCTGACGCCGTTGGCCGCGTCCACCGAGGACTGGGCGGCTACGCCACGGCGCAACGCGCCGAGGGCGGCCAGATGGTCGCGCCATGGTAATGGCGCGACATCATCTGTTGCGGGCAACATGCCTCAGGCCTTGGCCTTGCGCTTGCCCTTGCCCGCGTCGCCGCCGGCTGGCTTGCGGCCGAGGCCGGAGGATTTGGCCAACGCCGAGCGGGTCGCCGAATAGCTGGGCGCCACCATCGGATAGTCGGCTGGCAGACCCCATTTCGCGCGGTATTCGTCCGGCGTCAGACCATGGTCGGTCGCGAGGTGGCGCTTCAACGACTTGAACTTCTTTCCATCCTCCAGGCACACGATGTAGTCGGGGAAAACCGAGCGCTTCGGGTTGACAGCGGGCGTCAGAGCCACCGCCTCCTTGACAACGCTGCCGCTGGCGAGCTTGCGAACCGAGGCGCTGACGCTGGCGATCAGATCAGGCAGGCCAGAGGCGGGGAGCGGATTGTTGCCGACATAGGCCGAGACAATGTCGGCGGTCAGCTCGATTGCAGTCTTGTCGTCGATGTTGGACAATTTTTTCACCTTCTGCTGGCCCTCAAATCGCCAGCTCTTTTTTAAGACTTTCGTCGGTGTATCGAATTGGACCTGTCCCCCAACGGACCGTCCATAGTCAGTAAATCTACGAAACTCAATACCGGGCGATGTTTCTACGCGGACTGGAAACGCGCAAGTTAGGAATTCTAATAGCTATAGCCAGCGTTTTATAGCTCAGGCGGTCCGCCTGGATGCGCAAAAGGCGCTATAGCACTTCGATTCGCCGTGAAAGTTGCTGAAAAATCAAAGTTCAGGGCAAGTTCCGGCACGGCCGCGACAATCTACCGTCGGATAATCGAACATGCGCGATTCGGCGGCCCCATGGCAAATCGGTCATTTGGCGGCGACACCGCGCCTGAGTTCCGCGGGCGGCTTGTCCGCGAGGATCTCCAGCACGCGCTTCCAGCGCGCGCAGCGGCCGAAATCCTTCTGCTCGATGGCCTTTTCGGCCTTCATGGCCGCATAGAGCGGCGCCTCCGCGCCAAACTCCCTGACCAGCCAGTACGCCTCCTGCCTGGCGCGGCGTTCGTCATCGTCAACGGCCGTCTTGGACATCGTTCCGGGTCTCCGTACCTTCGACGCCGACCGCAAGGCAGCTGCCGATGACGAGGACGGCGCCGGCAACCGCCGTCATCGACAGGCTTTCGCCCGTGAGCGTCAGCAAAAATGTGGAAGCAATCGGCGTCAGATAGGCGACGACCGCTATCCTGCCGCCATGATCGAGCTTCGCCGCGCGCGACCAGAAATAATAGCCGAGCCCCATCGGGCCGGCACCGAGATAGAGGCCGAGCAGAAGGTGCGCGCCGGTCGGGCGCACGAAGCCGTCATGCAGGCACCAGGCAAAGGTGAGCGCGACGCCGATCAGCGCCGAGGGCAACAGCAGACGCTCCGGCGACACGGCAAGGCGGCCGACGGCGAGCGAGTAAAAGGCCATGCAGAGCGCCGAGCCGAAAGCGGCAAGGTAGCCGACGAGGCTGCCGCCTTGGAACCAGGTCTGCGCGCGGCCGCCCGAAATGACCAGCGCCACGCCGACGAAGCCGAGCGCCGCCGCCAGCCCGAGCAGCAGCGGACGGCGCGGACGGCCAAGCAGGATAACCGCCGCGGCGGTCATCAGCGGCCAAGTGTAGGCGACGAGGTTTGCCTCGATAACCGGCATCGAGGCGAAGCCGATATATTGCAGCACCATCGTGCCGACCAGGCCCACGAAGCCGACAAGGTAAGCGGCAAGCGCGGATCCACCTTCCCCGACAAGGGGGGAAGGAGGAGTGCTCGTCAGCCGGATCAGCGCGAAGACCATGGCCGCGCCGCAAAACTGCAGAAACTGCACTTGCGACACCGGATAGAGGGCAAGCAGTGTCTTGCCGACCAGGGCGTTGGTGGCCCACAGCGCCACGGCGCCGAGGGCGAAGGCCAGCGCCGCCCCGGGGGCGACGCTGGAACGGTTTTGACTTTCCGGCGCGACCGGGCCGAGGCTCAGAGACCTTGACAGCGGCTGACGGTCGACCGGGTCGTGGCTCATTACCACGACTCCCTCGCCGCGCCGGAAACCGCTTCCGCCGTCGGCTGCGGCACGGGATGCTCCTCGGCATGGCGGCGGTAGGCGGGCAGCTGATTGGTCCAGACATCCTCCGCCAGTTCGTTCACCCAGGCACGGTCATGGTCGTTGTCGGCGGCAAGGTAGAACATGCGGTTATCGTCGACATAGGGTTTGATCGCCGAGCGCTGGTTGAGCACCAGCGTGACGCGCTCGCCGAGCTGGATCGGCGCGGTGCGGTGGAGCACGCCAAGGAACTGGCCGAGCGTGGCATAGTTCATCTTGTGGTCGATGCGCATGATCTTGTTGCGCGGCAGATCGCGGCCGGATTCCAGGATCGAGCGGCCGGTCTCGGAATCGTCGCAATAGATCTCAAGATGGCCGCCGATGAGCGGGTCGCTGATCGACAGCGGAATGAGCTCGGTCACCGGAACGCCGTCGCAATGCCATTCGACCGCACCGTCTTTCGGATTCATGAAGGTGACGGTCGAGCCGACGATCGACAGTGGATACGGCTCAAGCTTGGTGCCCATCATGTCGGACAGTCTTTCCAGGCGCAGCTTGTCGTGCAAAAGCTCCTTGATCTCTGGAATAAAGCGGTCGGCGCCGGTGATGAAGGTGAGGTCGAGGTGCTTGTGCACGGCATGGCTGGCCTTCAACTTCAGGGCGGCTTCCTCGATGGCGGCAAGCAGAGCGGGGTCGTAACCGTGACGATACTGGGCGACGCCGAAACCAGACACTTTCCAGGACGTCTCATGACCAATGATGGCCTCGCGACTCATTGCGCAACGCAGTTCGGGAATTGTATGGGCGTTCATTCTACTTTCTCCAAGGTGGGGGCAACACTTGGTTAACAGTCATTTAAACGCCTACCCCTGTAAATTTAGGAATGCTGGTGGTAGCGTAAGCCCAGCTTAAGGACGAAACCCCGTGCGGCTGCTCAGTCAAGTCAACCTCAACTCGCTGAAAATCGTGGAGAGCGCCGCGAGGCACAAGAATTTCACGCGTGCCGGCGAAGAGCAGTTCATTACCGCTTCCGCCGTCAGCCAGCGCGTGAAGAGCCTGGAGGATCAGCTTCGCTTCAAGATCTTCGAGCGCGGCGGCAATGCCGTGTCGCTGACGCCGGAGGGTGAGACCTACGTGGCGCGCGTCCGCGAGGCGCTGGAGCGGATCGTGGCGGCCAGCATGGAGGCTACGGGCCAGTCGCAGGCACATGTGCTGCGGATCTGCGTGCTGCCGACTTTCGCCGCGCGCTGGCTGTTCCCGCGGCTTTCGGCCTTCCAGCGGCAATATCCCGACATCGAGATGCGGGTGTCGACCTCTTACGCCACGCATGAATTCTCAACCTCGGAATACGATCTCGAGATCCGATATGGCGACGGCAACTTCCCCGGCCTCACCTCGGAACTGCTGTTCAAGGAAGACCTGACACCGGTCTGCAGCCGCAAGCTCTTCCACGATGTGCTGGGCGACAAACCGCTGTCGAAGGTGACGCCGGAAGACCTGCGCTATTTCACACTGCTTCATTCCGACACCTGCACGCAGAACTGGCAGTCGTGGCTGGGCTTTGCCGGCGCGAGCTTCGTGCTTGGCGAAACCAGGAGCGTCTATTTCGATAGCTGCATGATGTCCTACGAGGCGGCCAATGCCGGAATGGGCTTTGCCGTCGCCAACCGTGCCTACATGGCAAGCGATATCCGCGCCGAACGGCTGGTGGCTCCTTTCGCGGTCCACCATCCCAATACGGCGGGCTGGTATTTCGTCAGCCCGATCAAGGCGCTCGGCGCCCGCAAGGTGGAGCTGTTCAAGCGGTGGCTCATGTCCGAAGCGGCGCTGACGCAGCGCCAGCTGGACATCGAGATCGCCGGCGGACAACAAGCGCGCTCGGCGGTGGCGTGAGGCCCCACGAATGCGCGCTGGAACGAATCCAGCACCCGCCGCGCAAGATATTCCGCGAAAGTGTGGTCGCTGGTGCTGATAAAGGTTTCCACCGGCATCTCGAATGAAGATGCTCGAACCCTTTTAATACTGCGTCGCCATCGGCTTTCGCACACTTGACATCGAGTACCTGTCGATCGACGTACCACAGCCATCTATTATATTGGTTGTTTGCTGGTAGGCGCCGTCAGCATCCGGATGCTTCCGCGGATAGATTAGGGTAACAGCAAATCCACGCGTCCCCGACAGGACAGTCAAAAAGGGACTTGCCATGAACGGATGATCCCATCGCTCGACGGCGCAGCAATCGGGGTTATCTTTTGCGTATTCGCCTGCGGCAGCGGCGCCGGAAATTGCGCGGGGAAAATCCGACTCCCGGGCTTCCAGAATGAGCGCGCTCTCAATCAACGCAGCGTCGGATGCGATCTGGCCCGTTTCACCGCAGTACCCATTCAACTCACCGGAATACCACGACGCCGCTGCCAATACGGCCAATAGAATTGCTGTTGTTGCCAACGCGCCCAATGCAAGCTTCCTAGTCATCCATGCCTCGATATTGAGAATGCGCAGATGCGGGCGGCGATTGCCGGCTACCAATGCTCTTGCATGTCTGTCTCAATGCCCCTGGTCTCCAATATTCGGCCATCCGCATCGATCGCGACTTCGCGGAAGTAATATTCCGGTTTCGGCGTCCTTTCGATGAGATAGCTCATCTGCACGATTGAGACGCCGTCTTCGTAGAGGCGCGCCGGAAACCGCAGCCACTCGTGATTGGAGTGACTGACGATGCAGCAGCCGGGGTTGCTTGACAGCAGTTCCTCGGCGGAGGCGTAGGCGATCGCCCCAAGCTCAACTCTTACCACATCCTCGGCAGCGATCGAGATGAGTTCCCGGTCGCCGAGATGTTGCTGATGGTTATACGCGACCGTCCAGATGACCGGCCCAGCGACGGTGAGCGCGGCGAGAGCAAGGGCAGTTGTTGCAACAGTCTTCATAGTTGGTTCCGATCGCGCGTCACCCAAGGCAGCATCAGAGACCCCACAATGGTGGAGCCTTGCAGAATTTCGGGATTTTCCGGTGATTTGCTCGAGGCTGTATAGCCGGCTACCGCGATCGCACCATGACGCAGGGTCGAGACTCAGCTATCTTTGGTCCCGCGGCGGGCCTGATTTTCCCGCTTGGCCGGCGCTATCAGCTTCCTCCCAAGCAGCGCCGGCCTTCTTCGTTTCAGGCTGACGACAATTCAGCCCGCCCTGCCCTATTGCTTCGGCGCTGTACCCTGCTGGTCGCCACCGGTGGTCGATTTCGGCACCGGGTTCTTGTCGACCTGAGGGTTCTGGTTGACTTCAGCGCCCGGCGCCTTGGTGGGTTGCACGCTGTTGTCACAGGCGACGAGCACGAGCCCTGCCGCAAGAACCAGCAGCACAGGAAGCTTCTTCTTCATGACAAGCTCCTCTCGTTTGCTCCTTGATCTCAAGGGCAACGAAGCGGTGGCGGTTTGGTTGCGTGGCGCGGTTTGGCTGGCTGGAGGGGAACCAACCTGCGCGCGCCCGGTTGAGACCCGATCGAACCGGATAAGGAGATGGCCATGATCCGCCTGCTGTTAACAGGGCTGTTTGCCTACACCGCCTACCGCGTCGCCATCAGGATCATCGATGAGGTTCCCGGCGATGTCGCACCGCTGGACATGCCGGGCGACGAGAGGCGCAATTTGCGGCGCCAGTCGGCGGCGATGGGAGTCGAGCCGAAGCGGTAGAATCTCCCCTTCTGGGGAAGATCGTCTGTCGCGTCGGCTTTCGCCAATCGCCAGCGCCATACCCGTTGCGAACAAAGCGGAAACGATGCTTGATGGGCGATGAACATCGCCGCTCGTGATTCGTCCTTCGAGGCGCCCGCCTATCTTGGCCGGCTGAACGACGAGCAGCGGCTGGCGGTGATGCATGGCGACGGCAAGGTGGCCGCGCCGCTGCTAGTGATCGCAGGTGCCGGTTCCGGCAAGACCAACACGCTGGCGCATCGCGTCGCCCATCTCATCGTCAAGGACGCCGATCCGCGCCGCATTCTGCTGATGACCTTCTCCCGTCGCGCCGCTGCCGAGATGGCCAAGCGCGTTGAGCGCATCGCCGGCGAGGTGCTGGGGCGCGACGCGGCCATCATCGCCGACGCGCTCGCCTGGGCCGGCACTTTCCACGGCATCGGCGCGCGACTGCTGCGCGATTATGCCGAGCAGATCGGCCTCGATCCGGCCTTCACCATCCACGACCGCGAGGATTCCGCCGACCTGATGAACCTTGCCCGGCACGAGCTGGGATTCTCGAAAACCGAAAGCCGCTTTCCGACCAAGGGCACCTGCCTGCAGATCTATTCGCGGGCGGTGAATGCGCAGGCGCCGCTGGGTGAAGTGCTGGGCTCGGCCTTCCCGTGGTGCGCGGCATGGGCGGACCAGCTCAAGGCGCTGTTCGCGGCCTATGTCGAGGCCAAGCAGGCGCAGAACGTGCTCGATTACGACGACCTGCTGCTCTACTGGGCGCAGATGGCGGCGGAGCCTGAGATCGCCGCGCATCTTTCCAGCCGCTTCGACCATGTACTGGTCGACGAATACCAGGACACCAACCGGCTGCAGGCCTCGATCCTTCTGGCGCTGAAACCGGACGGCGCGGGCTTGACCGTCGTTGGCGACGACGCGCAGTCGATCTATTCCTTCCGCGCTGCGGAAGTGCGCAACATCCTCGACTTTCCAAGACAGTTCGCGCAAGAAGCAGCGGTCGTCATGCTGGAGCGCAATTACCGCTCGACCGAGACGATCCTGGCCGCGGCCAACAAGGTGATTGGCGAGGCCAGCGAGCGCTTCACCAAGAATCTGTGGACCGAGCGGCGATCATCGCACAAGCCGCAGCTGGTCAGCGTGCGCGACGAGGCCGAGCAGGCCAATTATGTCTGCCAGGCGATCCTGGCGGAGCGCGAGGCCGGCACGGCGCTGAAGGCGCAGGCGGTGCTGTTCCGCACCTCGAGCCATAGCGGGCCGCTGGAGGTCGAGCTCACGCGCCGCAACATCCCTTTCGTCAAGTTCGGCGGCCTGAAATTCCTCGATGCCGCGCATGTCAAAGACATGCTGGCGATGCTGCGCTTCGCCGAAAACCCGCGCGACCGCGTCGCCGGTTTTCGGGTGCTGCAGCTCATGCCGGGCATCGGCCCATCCGCCGCCTCGCAGATCGTGGACGCCATGGCGACATCGCTGGACGAGACGCTGGGCCTTGCCCGCTTCCGGCCGCCGCAGCGCGCCGCGCAAGATTGGCCGGTCTTCCTCGACATCTATGGCGGCTTACGCGCCGGCGCCAAATGGCCGGCCGACCTCGAGCGGATCAGGCTCTGGTACGAGCCGCATATGGAACGCATCCATGAAGATGCGATCACGCGCCGCGCCGACCTCATCCAGCTCGAACAGATCGCATCGACCTATCCGTCGCGCGAGCGCTTCCTGACCGAGCTCACCCTCGACCCGCCCGACGCCACCAGCGACCAGGCCGGGCCGCCGCATCGTGACGAGGATTACCTTATCCTATCGACCATCCATTCGGCCAAGGGCCAGGAGTGGAAGAACGTCTTCGTGCTCAACACCGTCGACGGCTGCATCCCTGCCGATCTCGGCGTTGGCACCAAGGAGGACATCGAGGAGGAGCGGCGCCTGCTCTACGTGGCGATGACCAGGGCCAAGGACAGCCTGCATCTCGTCGTGCCGCAGCGCTTTTATCCGCACAACCAGCCGGCTCGCGGCGACCGCCACGTCTATGCCTCGCGCACCCGCTTCATCCCGGCCTCGATGCTTTCGGCCTTCGAGCAGTCGTCCTGGGCAAGCGCCGCGCTCAAGGACGACCCGCGCCAGAAGCCGGGCGTCAAGGTCGATCTCGGCTCCCGCATGCGCGGGATGTGGAAATAGGCCGCCTGCCCGACGGATCACGTCCAGTACGGAAAAATCGGCGCGCGCGGAACCACTCGCCGCAAGCCGCGTTGTGTGACGTCCTCCCTCCAGACCGGAGGCGGCAGCCCCGCTTCCACAGCCAATAGACGAGGTCCGAATGTACGACAGGATGTTCTTCACCCCGGTCGCCCTCAGCGTCGGCGCCGGCCACAAGCGCATGATCGCCTCGCTGTTCGAGATGCATGACTTCCTGACCGAGTTTCCGCCGTCGCGCCGCCGCCTCAGCTACGGCGCCGCGGTGAAGGCCTGCGAGGCGGCGCGCAGTGGAGAAATCTCGGCCGAGGCGGCGCGCGATGCGCTGATCACCTTCGCGGTGACGGCGGGCGTGCTCTGGCCCTCGGAGCAGCCGGTCGTCTCGGTCAAGCCGGTGGCGCGCGGATATGGCGGTTTCGCCGGCTGAGTTTTACGGCAAAGGATTACCCTCCCGCGAAAAACCCGCCCTCAGTGGCGGGTGCCGTCATTCCGGCTTGGCGGCGCCGGGCGCGGCCTCAACGATCGGCGCGGCCGGTTCGGCCGCGGCGACGAAGGGATAGACAAGCTGCTGGTGATAGAATTGCGGCACCGGCTCGTCGACGCCGTATTTTTCCGGCATTCGTTGCGGCATGAACAAGGTGCCGCCGATCAGGTCGAGAAAGGGCAACTGTCCGGCGAAATTCCTGTCATAGGCCTGGCGTTCGTTGGCATGGTGCCAGTGATGGAACTGCGGCGAGGCAATCAGCCATTTCAACGGCCCGAATTTGATGCGCGTGTTGGAGTGGATGAACACCGACTGCCAGTGATAGATCAGCACGTAGATAAGAACCGCCTCGCCGGAAAAACCCAGCGCGAACAGCGGCAGGAACGAAGCCGACTTGGTCAGGATCTGGTCCACCGGGTGCACGCGGTGGGCGGCCAGCCAATCCATCTCCTCGATCGAGTGGTGGATGGCGTGAAAGCGCCACAGGAACGGCAGCGCGTGAAAGGCGCGATGGGCAAGGTAGAAGCCGATATCGGCGATGAGCACAGCCTCGATTGCCTGCAGCCATAAAGGCTGCGACTGGACGGCGGCGGTGAGCGCTTCGGGAACGAAACGCTGCACCACAAGCATCGCCGCGCCGACCACCAGCAACATGCCGAGCTTGATGACGATGCCGTTGAAGAGCAGATAGACGACGTCGTTCAGCCAGTGCCGGCGCGTCGCCGATTGCTCGGCATGCAGCGGCAGAAGCTGCTCGAGCGGAATGAAGATGAGGGCGATGACCAGCACCGCCTTGAAATCGATAAGGTCGAACACGGTCGCTCGCGGATCGGCTGAGGCCAGCCTCCGACACTAGCCGCCAAAGGATGAACGGACCGTTGATGGCAGAGCATGATGCCGAAAAGCGTGAAGCGGTTTTCGGGCGACATCATGCTCTATCTCTTTGATTCAGAGCAGGATTCAGATTTCAGGTCGAACAGACCTGAAATCATCCGGCTCTAGGCATGCGCGGCGCCGCGACACCCTATGAAACTTTTCGAGCGCTGCGTGAAACACCGCACGGACCGCTCGCGTTCACCATGTCAGTGCGGACGCGCGGCAAGGAGGGCGGATGTTTCTCGATCCCGAGCGTTTCAAGCCGGCTGCCGAAATGCGGCTCAGCCGGGACAGATCCTCCATCCGGGTGACGATAACCGACCCCACTGTGTGCGAACTCGGCGAAGCCGTCTATGCCTGGATCACCGCCGGAGGCAAGCCAGTCAGGATCGGCACCTGCGGCGCCTCGGCGGGCAAGCGCCTGCTTTCCTATCCCGGCTATATCAACCGCAGCCTCACCGGCCGCGGCGGCGCGACGCCGAAATGGGAGGCGCTGAAGTGGCTGAACCTGCTCACCGAACACGGCACGCTGACGGCGGTGGTGCACCAGCCGGAGCCGACCACGACCGCGGCCGGCCTGATCAGGCCCTATCTCGATGTCGAGCGCCAGTTGATCCGCCAGCACAGGCCACTGCTCAACCGCAGCCACCGTTGACCTCGGCTTCCAGGGCCGCAGGCACGGCAACGAGCGGCTACGGCGCGGTTGCCGGGCCTAAACGGATCGCACTTTCCTGGAATTGATTAGTGGACCGTGCCGGCGGCGTCGCCCGCCAGCCCGCCACGCGGGCTCTCGAAGCTAACCTGGTCGCGGCCATTGGACTTGGCCTTGTAGAGATGGCGGTCGGCGACCTCGAACATGTCGTGGTAGGTGGTCGGGCCGCGGAAGGCGGTACCGCCGATGCTCACCGAAAGCGGCCAGGGCCGCCCGCCGGGTGCAAACTCGGCCTCGCGGATGCGGCGCCTGATGGATTCGGCGACCAGGAAGGAGCGCGCGGCGTCGGCGCCGGGCAGGAAGACCGCGAATTCCTCGCCGCCGATACGCCCGACAATGTCGGCGCCGTGCAGTTGCCCCTTGATCGTCGCCGCGATCAACCTCAGCGCCTGGTCGCCGCAATCGTGACCGAGGCGGTCATTGATCGACTTGAAGTGATCGGCATCGACGATCAGCAGCGCGCCGGCATCGGCGACCGTCTGACCCCGCGCCCGCTCGAGATAGGCCTCGACCAGCATCGAGAAGGCGCCGCGGTTGAAGACCGCCGTCAGGCTGTCGGTCGCGGCAATGACGCTGAGTTCCTTCTGCGTGATCGCCAGCTGGCGCATCTTCCACATCAGGAAGAACAGGAAGGAGCCGCCGAGGACGAGCGGCAGGAACAGGTCCGTGAGTTGCGCCCACAGCAGCGCCTGCGGCGACAGCGAGGGGAAATTGAAGGAATCGACGAAGAAGGCGGCGGCAATGAAAAAGGCGGTGCCGGCGGCGGTGACCACCACGACCCTGCCCCAACTCGTGGGGGACAAATCGATGCGCATGTCATTGCTCCCACTGCAACTGGCTTATTGTGCAGCGCGAGCGCAAAAGAAGTCCTAACATATTAGCTTCAACGCAAGTGTGGTTAACACGCCGTCGGCATCGCCTTTAGTGACGGGCTCTCCGGCTGGCCGGAGGTTCTCGTCAGCGCGCCGCCGCAGCCGGCGACGCGGTAGGAGAATGCCGCGGAGCCTCACGGCCGGTTCGACACTCCCGGTTGGCCGTTGCCTTGACTTTTCTTAAATTTGGAAAACTTCTCAATAACAACCCGGCCGCAAACTCAGCCATTCATGGACAATGCAGCCCGATATGCCACTTGACCGGCTATTACCGGAGAACTCGCATCGAGCACTTCTTCCGGCCAACGCGCTTTCAGGCGTAGGCGCGACCTTCCTCGGAGCGCTGGAACAGCGCAAGGTCGAGCGGCACCGAGGGCCGGCCGAGCACCGTGAGCACCATATGCGCCTGGCCGCGATGGTGGGTCTGGTGGTTGAAGAAATGGCTGAGCGCAGGCGAAAGGCGCTGCGAGACGGTGCGCATGTCCACAGTCATGTAGGAGAAACGGCCGGTGATCGCCTTGTCGCCCATCCCTGTCACCCAGTCGACGACCCTCCTGTCCTCGGCCTCGCGCGCCAGCCTCAGGGCCGGCAAGGCGTGGTAGAGTATGGCGGCGGTGTTCGAGGGCGCGTCGCCCTCGCCGGTGAAACGCTTCATCCAGACGCGGTCGACGGCGAGCAGATGGTTCAGCGTGCCGAGCATCGAGCCGAAGGCGGCGCCGACGTCGCGACCGAGTTCGTCTTCGCCAAGATCGGCGGCGGCATCGTAGAGGCGGCCATTGGCCCATTGATTGTAGGCCGCAAACATCATGAAATGCTGCTTCATTCTTCCCACCCGGCTTAACCCGAATCCAGCCCCTTCGTAACCCGCAGCAACGGACCCGCCAATGACCATTCTGCTTTACGACCTTGTCGGCCATGACACCGCCCGCCCCTTCAGCCCGCATTGCTGGAAGACCAAGATGGCCTTGGCGCATAAGGGGCTCGCCGCCACCAAGGTGCCGACGCGCTTCCTGGAGGTGCCGAAGGTCGAGGGCGGCGTATCGAAGACGGTGCCGGTGATCCGCGACGGCGAGCGCGTGGTGGCCGATTCCTTCGCCATCGCGCTCTATCTCGACGAAGCCTACCCCGAACGGCCGACGCTGTTTTGCGGCGAAGGCGGCAAGGCGATGGCGCGCTTCATCGAGCGCTGGTCGCAGTTCACCATCCACCCTTATATCGCGACGGTGGCTCTGACCGATCTGCATGCGATGCAGGACGAACCGAACGCGGCCTATTTCCGCGAGAACCGCGAACAGCGCTACGGCAAGCGCCTGGAAGACGTCGTGGCCAATCGCGAGGCCGGACTCTCGGCCTTCCGCGCCGCGCTGGAGCCGCTGCGCTCGACGCTGACCTACCAGCCCTTCATCGGCGGCGAGGCGCCTCTGTTTGTCGATTACATCGTGTTCGGGGCGCTGCAATGGGGCCGCATTGCCTCGCCTTTCCAGTTGCTCGACGATGGCGACAGCATCGCGCGCTGGTTCGAGCGCTGCCTCGACCTGCATGGCGGGATCGGCCGGCAGGTCGCGGCTGCGGCGTGAGCGCCGCGAGCGCGGGACTGCCATGTTGCGCTATGAGACGCGGGCCGAGATCTGGGTCTATCCCGGCAAGGGAGGTTGGCATTTCATGACGCTGCCGACGGACGTCGCGGCGCGGATCAAGGCGGCGACGGCGGGGCTAGCGCGCCCTTGGGGCTCGCTCGGCATCACGGCGACGATCGGCAAGACCAGGTGGCAAACGTCGCTCTTTCCCGACAAGCCGTCCGGCAGCCTGCTGTTGCCAGTCAAGGGCTCGGTGCGCCAGCAGGAAGGCCTCAAGGCGGGCGATGAGCCTACAGTGACCGTTGAGATCGAGCTTTAGCGCCTATTTCTGGGGCGCCTTGGTCGTCTCGCCGTTGTCGACCAGCCTCACGCAAATCGGGTCGCCCTCGCCCATGCGCGTGCATTGCCATTCCGGGCCGAAGCCGAAATTGTGATCTCGCGGCGGCAGGGCCAGTAGGACGAAGATGATCACGGCGCACATGACCGCCATGAGAACTATGCCTGCCATGTCGCCGCGTCTGAGATAAGGCCGGTTCATCGCCTCGGGCTCCGCCGCCGCGGCGCTCCGGACCTCGCGCCCGAGGCGCATGCAGCTGCCTTATTATCCCGCAAACGGCTCGCCTTGACCAGAAGCCGCCTCCCCTTGGCAAGCCGCCGGGCGACTTGTATAGAGCCCGCCACTCCAATTTCCATTCCCACAACAAGGACGACCCTATGGCGATCGAACGCACCTTCTCCATGATCAAGCCGGACGCGACCAGGCGCAATCTCACCGGCGCCATCACCAAGATGCTGGAAGATGCCGGCCTGCGCGTCGTCGCATCGCGCCGCGTGTGGATGAGCCGCCGCGAGGCCGAAGGTTTCTACGCCGTGCACAAGGATCGCCCGTTCTTCGGCGAACTGGTGGAATTCATGTCGTCGGCGCCCACGATCGTGCAGGTGCTGGAGGGCGAGAACGCCATCGCCAAGAACCGCGAAGTGATGGGCGCCACCAACCCGGCCAACGCCGCCGAGGGCACTATCCGCAAGGTGCATGCGCTGTCGATCGGCGAGAACTCCGTGCACGGCTCGGACGCGCCGGAGACCGCCGCGCAGGAGATCAAGTACTGGTTCTCGGACACCGAGATCGTCGGCTGAGCCTGTAGGTCGAAATCTGGAAAAGGGTCGGCGCTTCGCCGGCCCTTTGTTTTTGGGTTCAGTCGCCATCGCCGTAGCGGATGACCTCGACCTTCTCCCTGGTGATTAGGCAGCTCTTCGTCCTGGTCAGCGCCTTGATCTCGGGGATCAGCGCATCGATCTTCTCCGGCGCGTCGACGATCTCGACGACGATCGGCAGATCCTGCGACAGGCGCAGGATCTTGGCGGTGTGCAGCACGCTCGATCGGCCGAAACCGAGCGGGCCCCTCAGCACCGTCGCGCCCGCCATGCCGGTCTCGCGCGCCTTGATGACGATCGCCTCATGCAGCGGCTTGCCATCGGCTGCTCTGTCGTCCTCGCCAAAGAAGATCCTGAGCAGCGCTCATTGGGTGGGAAGTTCCATGTTCTCTTCTCCCTGATCACCTGTTGGCCCGATCACCTGTCGGCCGGCAAGCGGTTGAGCCTGGACGCCATGAGATAGCCCAGCCGCGCCGCGGCGAGCGACAGGCCGACCACACTGATGAGATAGGTCGCGGCCAGCGGCCAGTCGCCCTCGAACAGCAGGATAAATGTATCGAGGCTCATCGCCGAAAACGTGGTGAGGCCGCCGCAGAAGCCGGCCATGACGAAATTGCGGCTGGCCGGGCCGACCATCAGGCGCCCGTCCGGCCCGGTCAGCGTGGCGAAGGCCATGATGACCCACGAGCCGACGACATTGACGAAAGCAGTCGACCAAAGCGCGTTTATGCCGAGCAGCGAGACGATGACATAGCTCGACAGGAAGCGGGCCAGCGAGCCGATCGCCGCGCCACAACCGACCGCCAGATAGAGCCGCATCGCCATCTGTCCGTCCATCATCGCTCAGCCCACTACCCAGGCGACGGCCCAGAAGCCGAGCGCGACGAACAGCACGCACAGCACCGACGAAGCGACGACGTTGAAAGCGGCGAGCCGCCCCTCGCCGCCGAGCGCGAGGTTGAGCGTCTGCAGGCAGAAGGACGATACCGTGGTGTAGCCGCCGAACAGGCCGACGACGATCAGGTCGCGGACGAGATCGCCGGCGAATACGCCGCCGACAGCCCGCGCCGCGCCTGCGAAGGCGCCGATGGCCAAGGCGCCGGAAACGTTTACCAGCAACGTGCCCCAGGGAAAGGTCTCGCCGATGGCACGGCCGACCACGCCGGAGAGGAAAAAGCGGGAAATGCCGCCGAGGAAACCGCCAATCAGGACCAGGGCGCAAGCCGCAAGGGTCATCGCTTCAATGCCTTTCCAAACGCGATTCCGCATCGGAACCACTTCACGAAATCAGGCATGATGCGAGCGGGAAAAACAAATCCTGCCGCGCGAGAACACGCCTGGCAGGAGTCATCAGCCCATAAGGGCGGTTTCGGGGGAACCCCATCCCCATTTTCGAGGGAGCCTAGGAGGTCGAGGCGGCGCGGTCAATTGGTGCCCTCAGCGGATCAGCGGCGTGTCCCAGAGATCGCCAAGCAGCGTCTTCAATTCCTGGAAGCGTTTCGGCCCAAGCTCCTCGGCCCATTCCCGCTCGATGTCGAGCAGGATGTCCGCCATCTTCTGGTAAGCGGCCCTGCCCCTGTCGGTGAAGTTCACGACGGTCCCACCGGCATCGTCAGGCGCCGCGCTGCGGGTGATGTAGCCCATCCCTTCCAGCGTCTTCAGCAACTGATTCATGGCCTGCTTGCTCATGGCGGCCCGCTCGGCAAGCGCGCTGGGGCGCATCCCGTCCGGCCCCGGATACTGGATCACGGCCATATGGGGCGGGCTCAAATCGTCGAAGCCGGATGCCCGCAAATCCCTGATCAGCTTGCGGTGGATGGCCAAGGCCGGCACACGCAACAGCGCGCCGATCAATGGCGGTTTTTTCGGAGGATCGTCCGTGGATTGAGGCATTGACATACTAGTAAATTGAGTTTACTCATTTCGGTAAATTCGATTTACCACATGGGAGGATGGAATGCTAGGGAAAGCCAGCAATGTGCGCGTCAATCCGGCGGAAGAAACGATCAGCGATGACGGCGGCCTCGCCATTCACTTCCTGCTCACCGGCGACCAGTCCAACGGCAGCATCGCGGCCTTCGAACTGACCGTGCCCGGCTCGCAGCGGCTTCTCGCCCCGGCGCACAGCCACGACCACTACGAAGAAACGATGTACGGCATCGAGGGCGTGCTGACGCTCACGGTCGACGGCCAGAGACACGAGGTCGGGGTGGGACAGGCTCTCTGCATTCCGCGCGGCGCGGTCCATCGCTTCGACAACAACACCGCGGAAACCGCCAAAGTGTTGTGCGTGGTCACACCCGCGGCGATCAGCCCGGACTATTTCCGCGAGGCCTTTGCCATTTTTCGCGCCGGCGGCCCGCCGGACCGGGCCAGGATCATGGACCTGATGCGCCGCTTCGGCCTGACACCGGCGGCGGCGACGCCGCAGGCTTGAGTTCCTGGCGCATGCCGCAAATCGAACTGGGCTGAATGGAATCCCGACTGACCTCAACTCGCGTCAAGCAAATCAAACCGATTGGCAAGCTTGGGAAGGATTGCGGTCGTTCGATGGCCGAGCGGGATTTTTATTCGCGCTGTTGACGCGGTCCGGCATGCTAGAGCGTTTCACCATTTCCTGGAAACGGCGAACCGCTCTATCTCTTTGTTTCACGCAATTCCGGACGGAAAACCGCGTCCCACTTTCCTGGAATTGCTCTTAAAACCCGCCGCCCCCCCGGCGGGCGGACGTCATTTGGCTTGACGGTCTTTCACATTCGCATGGGCGTTCGCCGCCTCGGTATCGGTAGACGGCGTCTTCGTCTCCTCGCCGGCGAACGGACTGCCCTGTCCAGGCGCAAGGTCGCCGCTGTGGCCGGCCTTGTTGGTCTGGAAAGGCTGGCTGTCGGGGCTGAGGCCGTGCTGCGTGGCGTTGAACAGGTGATCGTCCGCCCTGGCAAAACCGGCCAAGGCGATCAGCGATATGCTTGTGACTGCGAGAAAGAGCGTGTGCCTTTTCATATCTGGTCTCCTTTGAGTGCCAGATCGATCCGCGCATTCGGTCTGGCGGTTAAGTGAAGGGACATCGTCCCTTTGCCTGCCCGCCATCTGCATAAGTCAACGCCTGGCGTTGCCGGCTTATTCCGGCGAACACGGTTTCGAGGCGGAAAAGTCGCGCGGTCAGGCGCGGCGCACGACGTCAGTGCGCCATTTTCAGCAAAACCGTCTGCGGCTTGCCGTCCAGCGGATCGACCTGATGACGAGTATCAGGGATGAACATCAGCCGCTCGCCGACCGTGATGCGGGCCTGCAGCGCGTAGGTCCGGCCCTTCTGGATAGCCTTGGGGTCAAAGCCGATGTCGAATTTGATCGGCACCTGGCCGGTGGGCGCTATCCTGCGCTTGGCGATCACGGTCGCCGGTGCGTCTGCCAGCGAGACGTCGGTGAGCTCGACCACGAGCACGGCATCGGGTGGCAGGGCGATGCGTTCGCGATAGGTCACCTCGCCCGCGATCGTCTTTTCGCCGGCATTGGTCATTTCCGGCACGGCAAGCACGCCGACGACCAGCGGCACCAGCCCGAAGATGAAGAACTCCGCGATCCCGTCCAGCATGAGATTGCTCCGCCAAGCAAATCAAACCGATTGGCAAGCTTGGGAAGGATTGCGGTCGTTCGATGGCCGAACGGGAGTTTTTTTCTGATGCATGTCGTTGCCCCAGAACCGCTGCACACTTCTGGGCGACATGCATTATTCGCCTTGTTTCTTCCAGCGGTCCGCGGCGTGATCGTCGGCTTCCTTGGCCTCGACCCAGCCACCTTGAGTTCCGTCGGCGAGATGCTCCTTCTTCCAGAAGGGCGCGCGCGACTTCAGGTAATCCATGAGGAAATTCGCCGCCTCGAAGGCCGCCTGGCGGTGCGACGAGGCCGCGACCACCAGCACGATGTTTTCGCCCGGCGCTATCTTGCCATGGCGATGGATGACGGTGAGCCCCTGCAGCGGCCAGCGCTCGAGGGCTTGCGCGGCGATGCGGCCGATCTCGGCCTCGGCCATGCCGGGATAGTGCTCGAGCTCGAGCGCCGACAGCGCACCCTGCTCGTCGCGGCAAAGGCCGGAGAAGGTGACCACGGCGCCGATATCGGTCCGGCCCTCGGTCAGGCCGGCTATCTCGGCGGCGACGTCGAAATCCTCGCGCTGGATGCGGATGGCGGGCACGACCGCGCCGGCCATCTCAGCCCCCGGTCATCGGCGGAAACAGCGCGATTTCGCGCGCGCCCGCTATCTTCTCGCGGTGGCCGACATGTTCCTGGTTGATGGCGACGCGGATGACGTCGGGGTATTGCAGCGCGTTCTCATACTCCTCGCCGCGCGACTTCAGCCAGCGCAGCAGATCGGCGACCGTCTCGATGCCGGAAGGCAATTCGACGTCCTCTTCCGGCTTGCCGATCCGCTCGCGCACCCAGGCGAAATAGATGAGCTTCGTGGGCATTGTCTTCACTCGTCCATGATGTGCTTGAGGCCGGCGCGGAAATAGTCGTAGCCGGTGTAGAGCGTGACGAGCGCCGCGACCCACAGCAGCACCAGGCCGATCTGGGTGGTCAGCGGAAAGATCTTGTCGCCGGCCGGGCCGACCAGCAGGAAGGCGATGGCGACCATCTGGATCGTGGTTTTCCACTTGGCGAGCTGGGTCACCGGCACCGACACCTTCAAGGCGGCCAGATATTCGCGCAGGCCCGAAACCAGGATCTCGCGGCACAGGATGATGATGGCCGCCCAGAGCGACCAGCCGGCGATGCCGCCATGGCGGTCGGTGTCGGCGGCAAGCAGGAGCAGGCAGGTGGCGACCAGCAATTTGTCGGCGATCGGATCCAGCATCTTGCCGATGTTGGAGGTCTGCTGCCAGGCGCGCGCGAAATAGCCATCGAAGTAATCGGTGATGGAGGCCAGCAGGAAAATGACCAGCGCCGACCAGCGGGCGAAGTCGGACGACTTCAGATGCCCCTCGAGAAAGAAGCACAGCACGACCAGCGGCACCGCGACGATGCGGGCATAGGTGAGGATGTTCGGCAGGTTGAACGCGCGTTGTGCCATGTTGTCTCGGGAAATCTCCTCCGCCAGACGTACTCAAATCAGAAGCGAATGTAGGGGGTCAACAGGCGAGATTCGATTGGACAGGGAAAAATGGCGCGAAGGTCGGCGTTCTCTGGCCTGGGCATCCCACGTCAGAGGCAGAGATTGGCAACTTCGATGTAAGCTCTTTTTGCAACGTTGGGGATTGGCGAAGCCCAGGCAACTTCGTCATCCACGGGCGGAGCGGGAGCGAAGCGGACGCGCAGACCCGAGGATCCATTCCGTGACCTCGCGCGGAACGGAGGTTTTCTGAACCGCTGCAACGCGTAGAGGTAACGGAATGGATTCCAGGGTCTGCGCCGCGTCGCTGCGCTCCTTGCTCCGCCCTGGAATGACGACGTGGTGGGCGTTTGAGCTAATCGCCAAGGTGCAACATCCCTCACCACACGGACGCCTTGGTCAACCTTCCGTGCACGCGACCAGCCCTCAGCTCTCGTGGAAGTGATTGTAGACCAGCTTCGCCACATGCTCGGAAATGCCGTCGACCTTGACCAGGTCCTCGACCGCGGCGCGGCTGACCGCCTTGGCTGTGCCGAAGGCGAGCAGCAGGGCGCGCTTGCGGCCCGGGCCGATGCCGGCGATCTCGTCGAGCGGGCTTTTGACCATCTCCTTCTTGCGCCGCGCCCGGTGCGAGCCGATGGCGAAACGGTGCACCTCGTCGCGCAGGCGCTGGACGAAATAGAGCACCGGATCGCGCACCGGCAGCATGAAGGAGTCCCTGCCCTTGACGAAGAAGCGCTCGCGGCCGGCGTCGCGGTCCGGGCCCTTGGCGATGCCGATGGCCACCACCCGGTCCTCGACGCCGAGATCGGCGAGGATCTGGCGCACCGCCGTCATCTGGCCTTGGCCGCCGTCGATCAGGATGACGTCCGGCCAGGCCGGGAAGCCGCCATTGCCGGCGACCAGATCCTCCTCGCCTGTTTCGTCCTCGACCGCCGGGCCGGGCTGAACGTCGCCATGTTCCTTGAGCAGCCGCGAAAAGCGCCGCTGCATCACTTCGCGCATCATGCCGAAATCGTCGCCTGGCGTGATCTCGGTCGAGCGGATGTTGAATTTCCGGTACTGGTTCTTCACGAACCCTTCCGGCCCGGCGACGACCATGGCGCCGACCGCATTGGTGCCCATGATGTGCGAGTTGTCGTAGACCTCGACGCGCACCGGCGGTTTTTCCAGGCCGAAGGTCTCGGCAAAACCCTTGAGCAGCCGCGCCTGGGTCGAGGTCTCGGCCAACCTGCGGCCAAGCGCCTCGCGCGCGTTCTGCAGCGCATGGTCGGTCAGGTCCTTCTTCTCGCCGCGCTGCGGCACCGAGATGGATATCTTGCGGCCGGCATGGGTCGAGAGCGCCTCCGCGAGCAGTTCTTGCTCCTGCGCGGTCTGCGACAGAAGCAGCGTGCGCGCCGGCAGCTTGTCGTCATAGAACTGCGCCAGGAACGAGCCCAGCACCTCCGCCGGCTCCAGCGCCGGATCGGCCTTGGGGAAATAGGCGCGGTTGCCCCAGTTCTGGCCGGTGCGGAAGAAGAACACCTGGATGCAGGTCTGGCCGCCTTCCTGGTGGATGGCGAAGACGTCGGCCTCTTCCACCGTCTGCGGGTTGATGCCCTGATGCGCCTGCACATGCGAGAGCGCCGCAAGACGGTCGCGGTAGATGGCTGCGCGCTCGAAATCGAGCTCCTCCGAGGCCTGCTGCATGGCGGCCGAGATTTCGGTCTTCACCTTCTGGCTGCGGCCGGAAAGGAAATCCTTCGCTTCTTCGACCAGCTCGGCATAGCCCTCATGCGAGATCTCGCCGGTGCAGGGACCGGCGCAGCGCTTGATCTGGTAGAGCAGGCACGGCCTTGTGCGGTTCTCGTAAAAGGAATTGGTGCAGCTCCTGAGCAGGAAGGCGCGCTGCAGCGAATTGATGGTGCGCCCGACCGCGCCGGCCGAGGCGAAAGGGCCGAAATAGTCGCCCTTGCGCGAGCGCGCGCCGCGATGTTTGTAGATGCCGGGCGAGACATGGTCGCCGGTCAAGAGGATGTAAGGAAACGACTTGTCGTCCCGCATCAGCACGTTGAAGCGGGGCCTGAGCCGCTTGATGAGGTTGGCCTCCAGCAGCAGCGCCTCGATCTCGGTGCGGGTGACGACGAACTCCATCGTCGCCGTCTCGCGCACCATGCGGCCGATGCGGGCGGTGTGGAACCGCCCCTGAGCATAGTTGGTGACGCGCTTCTTCAGGCTGCGCGCCTTGCCGACATAGAGCACGTCGCCGGCGGCGTTCATCATGCGGTAGACGCCAGGCTGGTTGGGCAGCCGCTTGACGAAGGTCTGGATCACCTCGGCGCCGACCATGCCGTCGGCGTCGCCGGCATGAGGCGTCCAGTCTATGGCCGTGAAGGCGACGTCAGGCCCGGTCGGGATCGACTCCGGCTCGACGATCTCCTCCGCCGCCTCGTCCTCGATGTCGAGATCGACATCGGGCGGCAGATCGTCGGCGGCGCCGTTTCTTTTATGTCTTTGGGCTGCGGGACTCATTCCACCATGCCTGTCACATCGGGCGTCTGCCACGCAAGATGCTGGCCGCCGTCGAGCGCGATCATCTGGCCGGTCACCGAGCGCGCCTGCCAGAGATAGCGGATCGTGGCGCCGAATTCGGGCAATTGCGGGCCGCGCTTCAGAATGAGGCCGTCGACCTGCTTGCCGAAATCATCGTCGTCCTGTCGCTTGTTCTTCAGCGTCGGGCCAGGACCGATGGCATTGACGCGGATGCGCGGTCCGAGCGCCTGCGCCAGCATCTCGGTCTGCGTCCACAGCGCCGATTTCGACAGCGCATAGGAGAAATAGCGTGGCGTCGGCCGCCAGACGCGCTGGTCGATGATGTTGACGATCAGCCCCTCTTCGCCTTCAGGCAGGGCGCGGGCAAAGGTCCGCGCCAGAAGCGCCGGCGCCTTCACATGGATGGCGAAGTGGCGATCCCAGGCCTGCCAGTCGAAATCCTCGACCCGGTCGTCGACGAACAGGGAAGCGTTGTTGACCAGCAGCGTGACAGGTCCGAGCGCCGCTTGCGCGCGACCGACAAGGCCGCCCACGGCTTCCATGTCGGTGAGGTCGGCGGCTACCATGGCGGCGCGGCCGCCTTCGCCCGCGATCTTCTCCGCCAGCGCCTCGGCCTCGTTGCTTGACCGGTTGGCGTGGATGGCGACAGCAAAGCCATTGGCGGCAAGGTCCTCGACGATCGCCTTGCCGATCCGTCTTGCTCCACCCGTCACCAGCGCGACAGCCGTGGCTTGTCTCATCTTGTCAATCCTCAATCGGCTTCACGATTCCGGGAAGCCGGCACAATATGACGGGCCAAGCGTTAAATGCCATTTCCACCTGGGGCAAGAATGTGGCGAAGCGGCCCGGACGCGCTTCCGCCCCGCCGGATTCGGGGCACCGCTCCCGGCAATATATGTCGCTGGACCCCTTGAACCAAGCGGTGTGCAGCGCAACATATTTAGCCTGCTGACATTCGCTGTTGCGAAGATGCAACGTCAACTTTCGGCCTCATTCGCGCCGGGATATGACCCAAGTTCAGGTTCGCTTCAGCCGCATTTCAGCACGACATTTGGAACCGTTGAGCGCCAAGCCCGTTTATCCCCCCGGACGGGCCGGGGCGTTTCATGAACAAACAAGCCTAAGTGTCTTGTGGCTTAAGGAGAGTATAACAATGAAGACCAATCTCAAATTCGCGCCGCTCGCTGCTGCGCTCGGGCTGTTCGCCCTTGGTGGTACCGCCTTCGCGGCCGACGTCGTTTCCGAGGAGCCGCCGGCTCCCGCCCCGGTTGCCGAGCTTCCGGTTGCTTCCTGGGCCGGCCCCTATGCCGGTATCAATCTCGGCTACGGCTTCGGCGGCCATGTGAAGGCCCCGGGCGTCGACGCCAAGACCAAGGGCTTCATCGGCGGCGTTTTCGGCGGCTACAACTGGCAGCAGGATAACTTCGTCTACGGTGCTGAAGCCGACCTCGGCTACAACGGCACCAAGGGTTCGGACAACGGCCTTTCGGCCAAGACCGGCATCGAAGGTTCGCTGCGCGCTCGCCTCGGCTATGCCGTGACCCCGGAAATCCTGCTCTATGGCACGGGTGGTCTCGCTGCGAAGAACCAGAAGATCGACGACAGCGTCACCGGCGTGAACGACAGCAAGGCCATGCTCGGCTGGACCGCCGGCGCCGGTACCGACATCAAGATCACGGACAACGTGTTCGGCCGCGTCGAGTATCGCTACACCGACTACGGCAGCAAGAACTTCGGCGACACGGGCAAGGTCAAGTCTTCGGACAACCGCGTCACGTTCGGCGTCGGTATGAAGTTCTAAGTCGTAAAAGCCACGACACGGAAAAGCCGGGCCTTGCGCCCGGTTTTTTTGTGTCCGCGGAAGACAGAAGGGCTGCGAGCTCCCCAGTCGTCCTCATTTCGACCGCTTCGGCAGTTTCGCCTTCGCCGGCAGCGTCTCGACGAAAGCCAATGCGCGGCCGAGCCAACCGGCAAGATCGGCGTCGGTTGCCGTCCCTTCGGACGCGACACGGATATAGCCTTCCATCGAGCGTCCACCCATCTCCATCGCGCTTGCATGAGGAAGTGCCGCGGCGGCCGCATGTGCGCCCTTGCCGACACGTACCAGGAGCCCGCGCTTCGAGGTGCCGATCAGCATGTTGCCGTTGATCATGAAACAGGTGCCGCCGAACATCTTCTGCTCGGTGAAGGCGCGTCGACCGAGGGCGGCGCGCAGGCGTGCGACCATCGGGTCCGGCGCGGCGCTGGTTGAGGGCTTTGCCATCTTCACCACTCCGACTTGGGTGATGCCATGCAAGCATGGAAGGGAATGGGGTTCAAGTGGGGGCGGCGTTATGGAGAAGTGCAGCGGCGAAGCTGCTGATCTCCCCCGCAAAGAGCGAGATTGGCAGTTCTCACCCCGGCACGCTTGCCTTCAGCTCCGGGAACTTCTCGTCAAACCTCGCGGCCCAGCGCACGAGCCGGCTGTGGCCTTTCTCCCATTGGCCGGAAAAACGCAATGCGAGATAGCCGAGGGCGGCGCGCAGCGCCATGTGGCCGGCGGTGATCTTCTTCGGCAGCTTCGGCGGATTGGCGTTGATGAAGTCGAGCGCGGTGGCGATCTTGGTCCACTGGCGGTCGAGCCAGGGCTGGTAGACCATCGCCTCGGGCCGCGTGCGGCGCTCGTAGACCATCGACAGGGCGCAGTCGCAGATGCCGTCGGCCAGCGCCTCGAGAACTTCCGCCTCGAGCCGCTTGTCCGGATTGCGCGGGAAGAGTGCGTTCTTCGACAACCGGTTGAGATGCTGGGTGATGGCGCGGCTGTCATGGATGGAGCGGCCGTCCTCAAGCACCAGCGCCGGGATCTTGCCGAGCGGATTGGCCGAGATCAGATCGGCAGGCTTGTCCTCCGTCTTGACCGGCACGAGGTCGATCGCGATGCCGGCATAGGCGGCCGCCATGCGGACCTTCGAACTGTAGGGCGACGTGGAAGCGTAGAGCAGTTTCGGCATGATCGGATTCCCAGTTGTTTACGGCACTGTTGACCGATCGGGATCCGAAGGGCAACGGCCAGCCGGGCAATCCGGATTGGCCAATGCATCTTGCCGGCGCAGGCACCCCAAAGAAAAAGCTCCCGGACGTTTTGCCTGGCGGCAAAATTTCCGAGAGCTTTAGGAGGAGCGCCCGCTCCGACTCCGCTCGCTCTGACACCGAATTGGCGAGAGGGGTGCCAAGGTGGCACCCGCCCTCACCTGTTGCGGTTCGCGAGCGAAGCTACGCGATTACTTTTTGGCGGCCGGCTTCTTCGCCGGAGCTGCCTTCTTGACAGCGGCCGGTGCCTTGGCGGCGGCGGCCTTCATCGGAGCCTTGGCGGCGGGCTTGGCCGCGACCTTGGCTGCCGGCTTCTTGGCGGCAGGCTTGGCCGCCGGCTTTGCCGCGGCCTTGGCGGCGGGCTTGGCCGCTGCCTTCGCCACCGGCTTCTTGGCGGCGGGCTTAGCCACAGCCTTCGCCGCTGCCTTGGCCGGAGCCTTGGCGGCGGGCTTGGCCGCTGCCTTCTTCACTGCTGCAGGTTTCGCGGCAGCCTTAGCTGCCGGCTTCTTTGCCGGCGCTTTCGCCGCCGGCGCCTTGGTTGTCGTCTTTGCCATGCGATGCCCCTTGCGTTTTGCCGATGGTCGTGAGTGACCCGGCGTGTCTATGCATATCTGACTCGCGACTGTCTAGCCAGCGAAGCAACACAATGATTTTCAGTTATTGAATTTTGGTTACACGAAACGCTCGAAGATGCATCTCATTGAAAAATTGTGAGCGAATCTGTCACTTTCGAAGTGACGGCCCGGCCCACAGATTTTCGCGCGGCTTCTATCGCACGATCCTCCACCGACCGGCGGCATAACCTTGCATCACAATGTGAGCAGAGTGCTCATAATAGACAAGAGGCCGTCGGACGTCGACTTTATCTTGTCCAGCAGAAACATCTACAGATGAACCGGCCATGCGCGACGACCAAAGCTTGAGCGCTTTAAAGTGAGCTTAAGGCTCATATTCAGGCACCACAATCAAGCGCCAGCCGGTTGGCGTCCGTGCAGCAGGCGGCGCGCCGGCTCGACCCGGTGCAGATGGACGGCGTAGGTGTCCCAGGGCGGCGAGTGCGCGATCTTGGCCAGCATCCGGCCGATCTCGCCGCGATGGTAGCTGCCGTGCAAGATGATATGGGTCAGCATCTCCTGCCTCGTCATGCAGCCCCTGTCGCCGTCGGTGAAGGTGAAGGCGACCGGGTCGGCAAGCTCTTGCTCTGCAACGGTTTCAAGATAGTCGAGATACCAGCCGTCGATCTCGGCCAAGGCGACGCGCAACGCGCGCGGTTCGGGCGTGTCCGGGGTATTGTCGCTCGCATAGCCATGGGCGACGCCCCTCAGATGCGCGGCAAAAATCCGCGACACGACATGGATATGGTTCATCAGGTGGATCGCGGCGCGCCGCTCCTCCGGATCGCGGGACGGATCCATCCCCGCAAGCTTTCCCGCGAGCTCATCATTCGCCCAGGCCTGATAGACAAGCAGGCTCTTCAGCAAGGTCTTGGCGCTCATGTTCCGGCCCATTTGCGTTGGTGAAATGAATGTGAGTATCCTGTTTATATTCTCGGGAGACGGGCCAGCATGTCTACTCGCATTGCAAAGCCGGCCGCGCGCATGCGCAAGCAGCCGCGCCAGGCGCGTTCGATCGCCACCGTCGAGGCGATCATCGAAGCCGGTGCTCGCGTTCTTAGCGAGCTCGGCTGGGCGGGCTTTTCCACGAACAAGGTGGCAGAGGCCGCAGGCGTCAGCATCGGCTCGCTCTATCAATATTTCCCCGACAAGCTCGCTCTGGTCGAAGCGATCCGGCGCCGTCACTTCGATCATGTGCTGTCGGTGATTCGCGAAGCGGCGGCCGACGAGAAGCCGCTGAGGCAATTCGCGCGCGAGCTGGTGCGCGGCATGATCGGCGCCCACTCGATCCATCCGACGTTGCACCAGGTGCTGCTCGACGAGGCGCCCGGCGACCGCGGCTCGCGTGCCGCGCATGCCTCGTTCCAGACGCGCTATCTCGAACATTACGCGGCGGCCGTCGCGCAGTACCGCAAGCGCCGCAAGGATACCGAGACGATGGCGCGCGTGCTCTCGTCAGCGATCGAAGGCGTGATCCACAACGCGGCACGGCGCAACATGCTCGACGCGCCGGAATTGCAGAAACAAATGGTCGAGCTGATCGAGGCTTACGTATCGGGCGGCAGGGCAACCTGAGGCAGCGACGGCTGAGAGGCTGGCGCCGGCCGCGTGCCCGCGCCTCCTCGGTTACCGGCATCGCAATTAAATTCATATCGCCTGTCGATTCCGACGATCGCCGTTCGTCGTATCATCGCATTCTGCAAACCGAAGGAACACAAAGATGCGTTTCATGATGCTGATGATCCCCGGCGGCTACGCGACCGCGGCTCCCGACGTCAGGCCCGAGGCCGAGACCGTGGCGACGATGATGAAATACAATGAAGAGCTGAAGCGGGCCGGCGTGCTGCTTGCGCTCGATGGGCTGCATCCGCCGTCCTCGGGCGCGCGGGTTTCCTTCAAGGGCGGCAAGCCAGCCGTCACCGACGGCCCGTTCGCCGAGGTCAAGGAAGTGCTCGGCGGCTATTGGATGATCGACGTGCGCTCGCCCGAGGAAGCCATCGAATGGGCATGCCGCTGCCCCGCGGGGGAAAACGACGTCATCGAGGTCCGGCGCGTTTTCGAGATGAACGATTTTCCCGAGGACGTCCAGAAGGTCGTCGACGGGTTCGACGAGCTCAAGGATTGACCGCGACTGCAACGATCGAAGCGGTCTGGCGGATCGAGCAGCCGAAACTCGCCGCCAGGCTCACCCGCACCCTGCGCGATGTCGGGCTGGCCGAGGAGGTGGTGCAGGATGCCTTTGTCGAGGCGCTGGAGCGCTGGCCCGGCGACGGCATTCCGCACAACCCGGCCGCCTGGCTGACCAGGGTCGCCATGAACCGGGCGCTCGACCGGCTGCGCCGCACCGTGCTGATCGACGGCAAGCATCGGCAGCTGGCCGTCGATCTCGCCGAGCTGGAATGCGCCATGCCCGACATCGAGGCGGCGCTCGACGAGGATATCGACGACGATCTGTTGCGACTGATCTTCTCCTCTTGCCATCCGGTGCTGCCGGCAGAGCAGCGCGCGGCGCTTGCGCTGCGGATGCTGGGCGGACTGTCGACGCCGGAGATCGCGCGCGCCTTCCTGGTGCCCGAGGCCACCGTCGCCCAGCGGATCGTGCGCGCCAAGCGGACCTTGCGCGACGCCGGCATCGCCTTCGAGACGCCGCGCGGGCAAGAGCGGCGCGAGCGCCTGACTGCTGTGCTGGAGGTGATCTACCTGATCTTCAACGAAGGCTACGTCACGTCCTCCGGACCGGACTGGCTGCGCGCCGATCTCGGCAACGAGGCACTGCGCCTCGGTCGCCTGCTGGCGACGCTGATGCCGGAGCAACCGGAGGCGATCGGACTGCTGTCGCTGATGGAACTCGGCGCCGCGCGCTTCGGCGCCCGCACCGACGGAGCCGGCAATCCGATCCTGCTGCTCGACCAGAACCGCGGCCGCTGGGACTGGTCGCTGATCCGGCGCGGCCTCGACCGATTGAAATGCGCGATGGCGCTCACGCCGACGCCCGGTCCCTATCAGCTGCAGGCGATGATCGCCGCCTGCCATGCCCGCGCGGTGAGCGCGGCCGACACCGACTGGATCGCCATTGCCGCCTATTACCAGGCGCTCGCGCTGGCGGCGCCCTCGCCCATCGTCGAGGTCAATCGGGCGGTCGCCGCCGGCATGGCGTTCGGTCCGGCGCAAGGGCTGGCCATCGCCGATGCGCTGCGGGACGAACTGCGGCTGAAAGAGTCGCACCTCTTGCCCACGGTGCGCGGCGACCTTCTGGCGAGGCTCGGACGGATGGAGGAGGCCCGCGCCGAATTCCGCCGCGCCGCCGAGCTGACAGCAAATGAGCGGGAGCGCGCGCTGCTGCTGGCGCGGGCTGGTGATGGAGACGGTTGAGAGAAAGAAAGGATAGGCCGGCGGGACAGCGCCCCTCCGGCCTGCCTATCAGCCGGAAAATTTACCTAAGCACGCGGCAGCGGCCGTTATAAACCAGCCAGCGGTCGAAGCCTGAGACGCAGAATTCGACATTGTCGCCGATCGAGGCAAAGCCTTGGCCTTCCTCGATCAGGTAGAAGATCGAGCGGTCGCGACCGTCCGACAGGTTGACGGTGGCGCGGCAATAGTGGCGGCCGATCGGCCATTCGTCGCTCGCCGGCTCGTAGCGGTGCTGGCGGATGTTGCGGAAATCTGTGATCGCGACATCCGGCAGGTGCGGCACGTGATGCACTTGGTAGGAGAAGCGGTCGGTGATCTTGCTCAGCACCCAGCTTTCGCCGCAGACGCTGCCATCGTCGCCGCTGTAGACGGAAAGGTCTGCGGCCTGCGCCGCCTGGGTGAAGCCCAGCGGAGCGGCAAAGGGAGTGGACAGCGCAACCAGCGCGGCAAGGGCGGAATGGGCGAAGCGAGTCATGACAGCCTCTCAAGGTCGGTTCCGCGCACTGTGCGGATTCGCTTGGCGGCGGTCAAGCGGTCGCGAAAACAATGGTTTCCGCAAAACTTCGTTCCAGACTTCACCAGCTAACCAAGAGTGCCGGCAAGCAGCAGCCCGCCGATGACCGCGATGTTGATCAGGAACGCGTTGCGCAGCACCTGGCGCTCCGGTTCCTCGCTGGCCCAGAAACGCAGCAGCATCGCGTTCGTCGCCAGCGTGAAGATGACCAGCGCGCCGGCGGCGAAGGGCCGGGCCATGCCAACGGCAAGCAGGAAACCCGCAACGATCTCGACCGCCGAACCGGCGGCCAGCATCAAGGCCGGAGCCGGAAATTTCTGCGCGGCCAGATAGCCGCGCATCGCCCCGAATTTCAGGAAATGTTCGATGCCGGCGAAGACGAACACGCCACCGATGAGGAGAGCGCCAAGCGCTTGAACGGTTTGACCAGGCATGGCGGCCTCCTCTCGATGATCTGCTTCGCTCCGCTCAGTCCTCGGGGACGAAGGCCGGGTTGTGGACGACCTCCCACAGGTGATCGTCGGGATCCTGGAAATAGCCGGCATAGCCGCCCCAGAAGGTTTTCTGCGCCGGCTTGACCACGCGCGCCCCGGCCTTGACGGCCTCGGCCATTACCGCGTCGACCTCGGCCTCGCTGCCGACATTGTGGCCGATGGTGAGCTCGGTCGGGCTGCGGCCGCTCTGCGGCACCGTGGCATCCCAGGCGATGTTGGCGCGTTCGTAGATGGCGAATTTCAGGCCGCCGGCGAGCTCGAAGAAGACGACGGCGCCATGCTCGAATTCCCGGCCGATGATGCCTTCGGTCGGCAGGCCGAGGCCGTCGCGATAGAATTTGAGCGACGCTTCCAGATCGTCGACGCCGAGCGTCAATACGGTGATGCGAGCTTTCATTTCTCTCACTCCTTTCTATATTCGAAACCAACATCCGAAATCGGATGTGGTTGGCAAATGCGCCGATGGGCGCCGTCAGGCTGCGTCTGTTCTGCCATGGATGAAGTGGCCGGCCTTGAAGATTTCGGCCAAATTGACCGTCGCACCGATCCGGCATCCGCCGGAGCAGATCGGAGAAGAGATGGAACCGGTCCTGGCGCAGACAACCGGCTTCTTCCGGGAACGGCCCGCTGGCAAAGGCCTGGCCGATGCCTTCTGTGCGATCTGGGTCCACCGCATGGACGAGCGCGCCGCTCCGCCCATCGTCATCACGCCTGACGCGACGATCGACCTGCAATGGATCGACGGCCGCTTCCGCGTTGCCGGGCCGGACAGGGAGCCACAGATCGAGACGCCTGCCGCCGGCGCGGTGATCGTCGGCTTCCGCTTCCGGCCGGGCGCGGCCGCCGGCTGGCTCGGCGTGCCGGCCAGCGAAATCGTCGGCGGGCGGCTGGACCTCCAGGAGTTATGGGGCATGCGTGCCCGCGAACTGTCGGATCGCATCAAGGCTGCGACCGATCTGCCGGCCATGCTGCGGCAGTTGGAAGAGACGGTCGGCATGCACACCGAAGGCCGCGATGCGCTGGACCCGCGGATGGGCCGGGCCTTTGGTGTCCTCGACGAGGGCCTGTCGCCGGAGACGCCGCTGGTTCCCTTCCTGCAACGCCATTTGCATATGAGCGAACGGACGCTGCGACGCCGCTTCGAGGACGCCTTCGGCTACGGCCCGAAGACGCTCGACCGCATCCTGCGCTTCCACCGGTTCCGGCGCCTGCAACGGCAGCAGGGCGAAGCTTCGACCGCGCTGCTCGCCATCGAGGCCGGCTATGCCGACCAGGCGCATCTGATCCGCGAAAGCCGGCGGCTGACCGGTGTGACGCCTACGGCGCTGGCTTAGGCGCGCGGTCGCCCTACTCGCCCGCCAGCCAATCAAGCGTCCATCGCGACGGCTGCCGGACTGCGAGCGCCTTGTGAAGGGCGGGCAACAGCACCTTCAATTCGCCTTCCAGCGTGTAGGGCGGATTGACCACCACCATCCCGCTGCCGTCGAGGCTGGGTTCGTTCGAGGCAGGCCGGATCTCAAAGGCAATGTCGAGCAGTTTTGGAATGCCGGTCTCCCTCAGCGCCGCGCGGAAAGCGGTCACCGCCCTGCGATCCTTGATCGGGTACCAGAGCGCATAGATGCCGCCCGGCCAGCGCCGATGCGCCTTCAGCAGGCCATCGACGAGCCTGGAGAACTCGCCCTCCTCCTCGAAGGGCGGATCGATGAGGACGAGGCCGCGCTTCTCCTTCGGCGGCAGTTGCGCGCCCAGCGCCAGCCAGCCGTCGAGCTCGATCACCCTCGCCTGGAAATCGCCGGCGAGGACGGATTTCAGCCGCGCGGCATCCTCTGGGTGTAGTTCGACCGCCGTCAACCGGTCTTGGTTGCGCAGGAGATGGCGCACGATCAGCGGCGAGCCGGGATAGTGCTTGAGGCCGCCGTCGGGATTTTGCGCGCGCACCGCCTCCAGATAGGGCTGAAGCAGTGCCGCCGCCCGCGGCTCGAGCATGGCCCCGGCCAGCCGGCCGATACCGCCCTGCCATTCGCCTGTCTTGCCTGCCTCGATCGAGGCGAGGTCGTAGCGGCCGATGCCGGCATGGGTGTCGATGACGCGGAAAGCCTTGTCCTTCTGCTTGAGGTATTCGACGAGGCGCGCGAGCACGGCATGCTTGACGACATCGGCGAAATTGCCGGCGTGGTAGGCGTGGCGATAATTCATGCGCGCCTACCTCTAGAGAGCATGATGTCGACCGAAAACCGCTTCACACTTTTCGGCATCATGCTCGTGGCGAGCCGTTGCGGCCCCAGCGTGGCGGTGGCGGCTGCGAATTGGGATTCTGCGGATCGCCTCCGCCGCGGCGCCCGAAGACCAGCGACAGCGCCAGTCCGGCAAGGCCGACGCCCATCAGCGTATAGCCGGCCGGCTGCGCGCGTTCGTCGATCGAGCCAGTGCCGGCGCGCAGGATGAGATCGACCGCGCGCATGTCGATGCCGTCGGCATCGCCGGGGCCGACGGTGAACACATAAGGACCGGGCGTGACCCTATCGATGACGCCGGCCTCGTCGCGAAAGATCTTGTCGGGCAGTTGCGGGCTCGCCTGGCGGGGATTGTCGGTGTGGTTGAAGGAGAGCGCCGACGCCAGGACTGTGCGGCCGCCGTTCGCCGCGGTCAGCGTCAGCACCGTGCGCTGCTGGCCCGCGACCCGTTCGGCCCGCGCGGTCAAGTCGACCAGCACCCGCACCGGCGCGTCGCTTGCGGCGAGTTGCACGGTGACCGGCCGGAAGCGGCCTCCCTCATAGACGCGGTAAGTACCGATCGCATGGCCGGAAAAATTGCTCATCGCCCAGGGATAGAAGATGCCGATGGCGGCACCGGCGATGAGGAGAAGGACAAAGAGGAAGCGCATTCAGAGCCTTGGTTTTCTGGGCGAGATCGCCGCTATTTCTTGGCGGGTTCGTTTCGGGCAGCTTCGCGGACCCGCTCCATCTCGTCCAGAAACATTTCCAGGCCAAGCTCGAAAGTCTTGTCGAAGCCGCCGGCGCCGAAATAGGCGCCGGCCTTAATGACGCTTGGATAGTCGCGCGCCAGTTCCTCGTCGCTGACGGTGGTGACCGCCGAAGGCCCCTTGGCGTAGCCGGCCGTCTCGTCGAGGATCGCGCCCATCAGATAATAGCCGGCGGCGCGGAACAGGCGGGCGCTGAGCTCGGGGCCGAAACCGCCATCCTCGAACAGGCCGATGATGGCGTTGAGCTTGGCGAGGCAGGGCGGCGAGTTCATGCGATAGACGACGATGAAGGGCGCGAAGGCCGGGTGCTCGGTGGCGACGCGGCGGAACTCCAGCATGCCGACGCGCGCCCGCTCGCGCCACGGCAGGCTGTTGTCAGGGATGACAAGCCTACTCATCTGCCGGTCGACCAGCGCCTCGTACAGATGCGCCTGCGAGGGGAAGTGGTGGTAGATGCTCATCGCCTCGCAGCCGAGCCTGGCGGCGAGCTTGCGCATCGAAAAGCCGGACAGCCCTTCCCGCTCGATCACCTCGAAGGCGGCGTCCTCGATCATCTCGCGGGAGAGCTTTCCGCGGGGTCGCTTTTTTTTGCTCTGTGCATCCATGGCGGCGCTTGACAACTTACACTGTAAGGTTCATCTTCCACATACCTTACAACGTAAGGCTAACAAAAACCAGAGGAGAAGATCATGTCAGTCATTCGCATCGTCTCAACCGCGCATTCCTGCCTTCGTTCCGCCTCGCTCATCGCCGCCGCGAGCGTGTTTGCCACTGCCCTGGCTTCCGCGCCCGCCCGGGCCGATGACTACGACGCCGCCCTCAAGGACATCCAGTCGACGATGGGCGGCGTGCCGAGCTTCGTGAAACAGTTCCCGAAAGCCGGTCTGCCCGGCGCGTGGGCCGAGGTCAAGGCCATCGAGCTCAGCGACAAAACGGCGCTGACACCGAAGGAGAAGTCGCTGATCTCGCTGGCGGTCGCCGCGCAAATTCCGTGCAGCTACTGTATCTGGTCGGACACCGAGAACGCCAAGCACGCCGGCGCCACCGACGAGGAGATCCAGGAAGCCGTCGCGATGGCCGCGCTGACACGCCACTGGAGCACCATCTTCAACGGCATGCAGGTCGATTTCGACCAGTTCAAGAAAGAGATGGCCGGGCAGTAAGACTTATCCCGGCATAGCTTACCCGGCAAAGCGGGCGGGCGCGAACCCCGCCCGCCTTTCGCCGCCTCGATCGACGCTCCAACCAAGCTTGTGGATTCGCCGCCGCCGCTGCTCTATAGGAACAGCGCCTTGAAAAAGCCGGCACGGATCCGATATCGGACCGCCGCCGGCCGGGCCGACATTCGAGAGTTGCCGCTTTGCAGGCCCTCGGATAGCACTTCCGCCCGGCCGTGCGGCCCATTGGAGACTTGATTGAAGCGAGCGATATCGATAATCGTCACTCTGGCGCTGCTGGCATGGCTTGCCAGCGACCAGCGCTGGAAGATGGTGGGCGATGCTTTCGCCTCCATCACGCCCGGCGCTTTCGTGGCGGTGGCGGCGGCGCTGTTCGTCACCTATGTGCTCAGGGCGCTGCGTGTCTGCGACGAGTTTCGCGACGATGTGAACGGCCGCTTCGGCGCCGTGCTTCGCGTCATCCTGATCCACAATGCGATGATCAACGTGGTGCCGTTCCGTGGCGGCGAGACGGCCTTCCCGATCCTCTTGCGCCAGGTGTTCGGCGTCTCGATCGTGCACGCCAGCGCTTCGCTGCTTTGGTTTCGGCTGCAGGACGCTTTCGTCGTCGGCGTGCTGGCCTGCCTGGTCTGGCCGGGCCTGCATCCGGCGCTCAGGGCCGCCGGCATCGCGGCGCTGATCGCCGCCGCATGGTATCTGCCGCGCTGGGCGCGCGCGCCGCATAACTGGACCACTGGCGGCAGGATCGTCTCGAAGCTCGGCAAATTGCGCGATATCTTCACCGAAGCGACGGGACGCTCACGCTATGGCTGGTGGTGGACGATCGCCAACTGGGCGCTGAAGCTCGGCGTGCAGGGATGGCTGCTCGCAATGCTGCTCAACATCTCCTTCCAGACCGCCTTTCCGGGCGCCGTCGGCGCGGAAGCCGCGGCCATCCTGCCGGTGCAGGGCGTCGCCGGCTTCGGCACCTATGAGGCGGGCGCCGCAGCCGCGTTGCTCTATTCCGGCATTGCCATGAAGGATGGCCTGCAGGCGGCGCTGGCGCTGCATCTCTTCATCCTCTGCTCGGCGGTCGCAACCGGTGCGATCGCCTGGCTGTTCCCCTCGAAATCGACGCTGCCGGAAACCCCGACGGCAGGACCGGCAAGGAAATGACCGCCATGAACGTGCTTCCCATTCCCGCATCGGGACTGCCCGAGGGCGCCGTCATGCCCGAGCACAAGCTCTCCATCGTCATCCCGATGTATAACGAGGCTGACAATGTCGAGCCGCTGCTCGTCCGCATCCATCAGGCGATGGAGAATTACAGCCAGCCCTGGGAAGTGGTGCTGGTCGACGACGGCAGCACCGACGCCACACCCGCCGAGATCCGCCGGCTGGCGGCTCAATACGGGCCGCATGTGCATGGCGTGGAACTGGTGCGCAACTACAAGCAGACCGCGGCCATGCAGGCCGGTCTCGACGCCGCGCGCGGCGACGTCATCGCGACACTCGACGGCGACCTGCAGAACGACCCGTTCGACATTCCACGCATGGTCTACCGCCTGCTGACCGAGGATCTCGACCTCGTCGCCGGCTGGCGCAAGGATCGCAAGGAAGGTTTCTGGATGCGCCGCTTGCCCTCGCGCATCGCCAACAGGCTGATCGCGCGCGTCACCGGCGTGCAGCTCAAGGACTATGGCTGCAGCCTGAAAGTGTTTCGTGGCAGCGTCATCCGCAGCGTGCGGCTCTATGGCGAGATGCACCGCTTCATACCGGCGTGGCTGGCGACGGTGACGACGCCGCGCCGCATCGCCCAGGAAGTGGTGACGCATCACGCACGCATCCACGGCCAGTCGAAATATGGCATCTCGCGCACCTTCCGCGTGGTGCTCGATCTCGTCTTCATGTTCTTCTTCCTGCGCTACCGCACGCGGCCCGGACATTTCTTCGGCGGCATCGGCATCGTGCTCGGCGTGCTCGGCTCGCTGATTCTTGCCTATCTCTTTGCGATCAAGGTTTTCTTGGGACAGGATATCGGCACCAGGCCGATGCTGATCACCGGCTTCTTCCTGGTGATCGCCGGGCTGCAGGCGGTGACGTCGGGCGTGCTCGCCGAGATGCTTTCGCGCGTCTATCTCGAGGCCAATGGCGCGCTCGCCTATGTCGCGCGGCCGCAGCCCGCGCATGGCGAGGGCGACGGCTGGCACTGGCCGAGCAAGCCGGCGGCTGTGGAAAAGCCGAAGGCGCGCCGGAAGTGATCGGGCAGACTGGCCGGCACCAGCTGCATTGCCAATCGCCTTGATTTCGCGCATCGGTCCCCGCGACGGGAACGACCGCGAATGACCGATGCCGAGGGCTGACAGATCCATCCTGATTACAGGGGCACGCGCGCCGGTGGCGCTGCATCTGGCGCGCCTTCTCCATGGCGCCGGGAAAAGGGTGATCCTGGCCGACACGCCGGCGCGGCTCATCGCGGCGGCGAGCAAGGCCTGCGCGCGCTATTGCCGGCTGCCGCCGCCGCGCTTCGAGCCGCAGGCTTATGCGGATGCGGTGGAGGCGCTGGTCCGAGCGGAAGGCGTCGAGATGGTCGTCCCGACCTGCGAGGAGGTCTTTCACCTCGCACTCGCCTGGCGCGGCAGGACCACGCCGGTGCGATTGTTCGCCCCCGATATCGGGTTGCTGGCGCAGGTTCACAACAAGCACAGCTTCATCCGGTTGGCTGAACAGCTTGGCCTGGCGGTGCCGGAGACCACGCTTCTCAATTCCCGCGACGATCTGGAGGCGGTACGTGGCCGCTCACGCGACCTGGTGTTCAAGCCGGTCTGGTCGCGCTTCGCCAGCCACGTTCTGCTGCGTCCGACACCGGATTTCCTCGATGCGATCGTGCCCTCGCCCGCCATGCCCTGGGTGGCGCAGCGTTTTGTCGAGGGCAAGGAGATCAGCGCCTATGCGGTGGCGCTAGAAGGCAGGCTCAAGGCGCTTGCGCTCTACCGCTCGCTCTACCGCGCCGGCAAAGGCGCCGGTATCTTCTTCGAGCGGGTCGAGGACGATGCGGCGCGCGATCTGGTCGAGCGCATCGTCGCCGGCACCGCATGGACCGGGCAGATCTCCTTCGACCTGATGCGCGAGGCGCGTGGCCGCGTGCTGCCGCTCGAATGCAACCCACGCGCCGTGAGCGGCCTGCATTTCTTCCGCGATCCGGCGCGCTTTGTGGATGCCGTGCTCGGCGACGGTCAGGAAGTCATTCCCGATGTGTCCGCGCCGCAAACCGTGCGACTCGCGATGTGGATCTATAGCCTGCCTGCGGCGTTGCGTTCAGGCGGCCTCGGCCGCTTTCGCAAAGCGATGCGCGTGGGCGAGGAATTGCTCGATTGGCCAGGCGATTCCGCGCCGGTGAAGGCACAATGGCCGGCGCTGCTGGAGGTTGCGCGAGTGGCATTGCGCCAACGCATCGGCCTGCAGGCGGCGTCGACGCGTGATATCGAATGGAATGGGCCTGGTTGAGGCGCTTCAGGCCCCGAGCGAGCCCGGGCCGATAGGCTTGACCTCAAGTTGCAAACCCAGCGCCTTGGTGACGCCCAACAGCGTGCTGAGGCGCGGATCGCCCTTTTTGCTCAGTGCTTTGTAAAGCGCCTCGCGCGTAACGCCAGCCTCTTTCGCCACGGCCGTCATGCCTATGGAGCGCGCTACGTCGCCGAGCGCGTGCGTAATGAGCGCGGGATCACCATCCTCGAAGGCAGCTTCGATGTAGGCCAAGCGATCCTCCGGAGTTTTCAGGTGGTCGAGAATGTCGAAGCGGGTGGTTTCGAGAGGCATCGTCATATCTCCTTTGCCATCTGTTTCGCCTTGGCGATGTCGCGCCTTTGGCTGGACTTGTCGCCGCCACAGAGCAGTATGATCACGGCGTTTCCAATCTTCACAAAGTAGAGCCGGTAGCCTGGGCCATGGTCGATCCGAAGCTCGCCGATGCCATCGAAGTATTTGACATCACCGATGTTACCGATCTCGACCCGACGGATGCGGGCGACGACGCGCTGTCGAGCCGCGGTGTCGCGAAGCGCGTCCAGCCAGTTGGTGAAATCGGCGGTCTGCCGGACCTCGATCATGCGTGAACTATAATTCACGAAAGCATTCAAATCAAGGTATGTGAACTATAATTCACAGCTCGATATAATGCACCCTTGCCTCACCTGCCGCCGCCGGCATCTTACCCTCCATGATCGCGGCGATGTCGCGGCGCAGGAAATCAAGCGGGCCGATCACCGGCAGGGCCTGCGGCGGCAGCCGAGCGTTGTCGCTGGCCGATTTCAGCACCCGGCGGTCCTGGTGCAGCGCGACGGTGAAGAGCGGCTTGAAGGCCAGCGCCTTGAGTTCGCCGAACAGGCCTTGGCGCCGGCCGATAAGCCAGCCGACGCCCTCGACGGTGCGTTCGTCGGCCTGGCGGAGGTGAAAGGTGGTGGCCAGGACCAGCCCGTCCTTGCCCCAATATTCGAGCTCGGCGATGCCGGGATGGCGGAAGCGGCCGATCGTTTTCGCGCGCTCGCCTTCGAGCAGCCGGCTGATGAGGCCCTGCTGGCGGTCCTCGCCGGTGTAGCTGGCCTCGACCCAGCCCTCGCCACCGGTCACCTCGACCCGCACCAGATGGCGCTTGGAGCTGAGGCCGCGCAGCAGGCCCTTATGGGTGAAATGAGTGTGCGTGGCGTCGAGGATGTTCTCGGCGGCGTCGATCACCGTCGACTGCGTCGATGAGCGCACCCGCCGCGCGATGATGTCCCTGCCCTGCATGCAGTGCAGGTAAGGCTCGCCCCGCGGCGTGCCGGACGAGATGAAGACGACGCCGTCGCGCTCGATCGCCGCGTAGCGGCGGACCCGGTAGTGCGGCATGGCGCCGACAAGGCCGGGGATCGCGGTGCAGCGGCCTTCGCCGTCATAACGCCAGCCGTGATAGGGGCATTCGATCTCGCCGCCGACGATTTTGCCGGTCGACAGCTCGACCAGCCGGTGCGGACAGCGGTCGAACAACGCGGCGATGCCCTGCGCCGAGCGGAACAGCACCACCGGCGCGCCGTCGAACAGAATGCGCTTCGGCCGCTTGCCGATATCGGCGGACAGCGCCGCCGCCTGCCAATGATCCTTCCCACGCCGCTCGCTCACAATTCGAACCTCCTGAGCAGGGGAATGCCGACCAGCGCCAGCACGGTCTCCATGACGCGGATCGCCAGGCGCCGGCGAAGCGGAAGATGCCCGGCATAGACGGCGTTGTATTCGATCGCGGCGACCGCGCCGCGCCAGCGTTTGAAATCGGCGGCACCCGCGCTCATGTTGAAGAACAGGCCGCGCGCCGTGGCGTGGTCCTGCGCCATCGTCATCATCATGCGATAAAGCCCGTCGGCCACCGGCAAGCCCGTGTCGTAGCCGACGATCGGCTGGGTCAGCGTACCGCCGTTTTCGAACAGGCCGGTGACGGCGACCAGCTCGCCGCCCGGCCTGCGCAGCCCCGCCAGGCCGATGATGCCGCGCCGGTGCATTTCAGCGATATAGCGAGCCGTGTAGTGCGGATTGAGCGGCGTGTATTTGTCGAGATAGAGCAGATTGTAAAGCTGCTCGGCGCGCGCATAATCGGCCTCGGTGAAATCGCCATTGCCGACCCGCTCGAACGGCGTCGCGCGCAGGCGGGCGCGATCGCGCTTCATGTCGCGCGTCATTGCGGGTGATGCGCTGCGGTCGGCGAAGATGTAGATCTGGCGCGCCGCCAGCATGCGGAACCCCTCGGCCTTCAAGGCGGCCATGGTCGCTGGATCGGCGATATCGTTCAACGAGCGGATGACGATGGCGCGATCGGGAAAACGCGCGGTCAGGGCCGCGCGCAGCGACGCGACCGCCGGCCGGTCGAGCAGCGGCACCGGGTTGGTCGAATAGAGCCAGTTGTTGACCTGCGCCTGATGGTCGAGGCCGCTTGCCCTGACAAGCGGCGCGCACGCCCCAATCAGGGCGTTGAGCGCGCGTTGCAGCAGCGGGTGGGCGGCGAAGTTGCGCGTCTCGTCCATCGCATAGTCGATATAGGCGCAGGTCGGGCAGCAGATATAGCAGTTGGGCGCTTCATCGGCGTCGTTCAGCGTCAGCGGAAAAATACGCCCGGCGGCTTCGAACGTCTCGACTTTCGTCTTCAGGTTGGCGATGAGATCGCGCACCGGCACCTCGTTGAAAAGCCTCACAAAAGCCTCGACCTTTGCCGGCTTGTTCTCGACCCGCTCGGCCTGCTGCGCAGGCCTTTCCGCCGTCGCCGCGCCGCTCACCGCGCCGGCTCCAGGCGGCATTCGACGCGGCGCAGCTTGCGGCCTGTTTCCAGAGGCAGCGGCGCGCGGATGAGCGTCACGGTAGCGACCGCCTTTCGCATTTCCAGCAGCGCGCGGACTGCCTGATGAGCGGCCTCCGCCGCTTCGTCCGCGAGCGTTGGTGGAAGCCGGAGCTCGACCCTGTCCGGCGCGGACTGGACGAGGCGAAAGTCGTCGATGCGGCGGTCGGCCTTGAGCACGGTGTTGCGCAACACATCCGGCGTGACCAGGATCGGGCCATCCTGTGACATGAGACGGAAAACATCGTCCATGCGGCCGACGATCTCATCGACGCAGCGCAGCGGTGAGCCGCAGCCGCAGGCCTGTCCGGACAGGCGCAAAAGGTCATTCATCCGGTAGCGCGCCATGATTTGGGTTTGGCGCCGAAAGGCCGTCACCAGCGGCGTCACCAGCCCCTCTCCCGCTGGCTCGAATTCGAAGAAGACGGAGTCTTCCGCAAGATGCAGTCCGCCCTGCCGGCAGGTCACCGCGAACAGGCCTTCGGTCGCCATGTAGATCTGGTCGAGCGGCAGTTGGAAGAAATTTTCGATTACCGGACGGTCGACCGGATCGAGCGTCTCGGCGGCGGAAAAAACCCGCTTCGGCCGGAGCCGGAAGTTTTCGGCCGCGAAATGGCGCAGGATTTTTGGCGGCGCGATGATGACCGTCGGGTCGAACATTTCGAGCGCGCCGCGCCAGCTCTCCGGCCCTGCGGTCAGATCGAAGAAGGCGAGCTGGATCAGGCGCGATTTGCGGGCGCTGTCGTAAAGCCCTGTGTTCTGCGGCAGGACGACGGCGACGCGCATGCCGCGCCACAGAAGATCCGGCGCCGCCTTGGCCAGAATCGCGCCCAGCCAGCGGTGTTTTTCGGCCCCGGAAATCACGAACAAGCCGCGATTGCCCGATGTTCCGGTGCTGGCGCCGACAGTGAGCGATCCGGCGCGGCCATCGCGCGCCAGGGCCGCCCAGGCTTGCGTGGCGGTGAGACCGTGGATGTTGAATTCGTCGAAGCGCGCCATCAGCAGCGCCTTGTCGGTGATCGGCAAGTCGGTGAGGTGCGCCGGCGCCTTGCCGTAAAAGGACGCGCGCGGCAGGTCGCGGTCAAGGAAGCGCCGCAAGGCGGCCGCCTGCCAGCGCTCGAAGCCGGGCCGGGTCTTGCGCGAGACCCAGCGTGTCAGGGCGAAGCAGCCTGCCGCTTCCGCCAGCCCGTTCATGCGGCCTCCGGCGCGAGATCATAAGATGTCGGAGCGGGATCATGGCAGAGCATCACCTCGCCGCCGACGGCGAGGAAGCGGCGCAGCATGGCACTGGTCGGCTCGATCGCCGCGGCATCCTCTGCGATCAGCGTGGCAGGGAAACCCGGCGTGCGGTTTTCGGTCAAGGCTGTGAGCAGCCATTGCACATCGACGGCGTAGAGCAGCGGCCGGTCGAGGCCATTGAACAGCAGGCCGAACTGGCCATCGGCATGTCCAGGCAGATCGACCGCGATCACGCTGCCGTCGCCGAAGAGATCGGCGCCGCCGGGTACATCCTCGCGCGCCTCGACCCTCCGCTTCGCGGACAGGCCCTCCAGCCTCGCCTCGAAATCCAGCGGGAAGAGTTCGGCAAAGACGCCATGGCGCAGATTCTGCCTCGGGCTGCGCGCCTTGACCCGCGCACAGGCGGCATCGCTGGCGATGAAGCGAGCGTTGCGGAACAGCGACAGGCCCGAAATGTGGTCGACGTGGAAATGAGTGACAATGATTGTGCGGATGTCATCGGGCGACAGGCCGAAACGCCGAAGCACCGGCAGGACCTGTTCGGCCGCATTGAGCTCGGGTTTCAGCAGCGCACCGTAGAGCCGCAGCATCCGGCCGCGTCGCGCCCCGCTCAAAGCTTCCTGCGTATAGCCGGTATCGATGAGCACCGGCCCGGCAGTTGGGTGAAAGATCAGCCCGTAGCGGACGCGCAGCTTGACACTTTGCCAACTGCCGCCGCGCAGGATCAATCGCTCGGCGGCGCTCACCCAGGCGCTGTTGGCGAAGACGATCCTCATGCCTGCGCCCCACCGGAAAACGTGCGGTCAAGCCCTTGCTCGAACGAGATCTTCGGTGCCCAGCCAAGCATCCGCTTCGCCTTGGAGAGATCGAGGCTTTGCGCATAGGCGAAGAGACCGAGCCCATAGCGCGTGACCGGCGGCTCGGGCAGGCCAGGCAACCGGAGCGCCACCGCTTCCATCAGGCCGGCCGCCAGCATCGCCGGCATGAGCGGCGTCGGCCGCCAGCGCGCCTTGATACCGGCGCGGGCGCAGGCCTCGTCGGCAATGCGGCGGACCGGCAGCATTTCGCCGCCGGAGATGTTGAAGATCTCGCACTCCGCTTCCCTGGGCGCGGCAAGCGCCGCCATCACCGCGTCGACGACATCGTCGATATGGGTGAGGTCGATGGCCGCCCGGCCATCGCGAAACAGTGGCAAAGGCCGGCTCCTCGCGGCCTTGATCAGCCGCGGCAGCAGCGCCCGATCGCCGGCGCCGTAAATGCCGCGCGGCCGCAGCACCACCGGATGGATGGCGGGCCGGCCGAGCACGACCTTTTCGGCCTCGCGCTTGGTGCGGGCATAGTGATTGACGGGCTCCGGCAAGGCCATATCCTCGGCGAGGCCAAGCTGGTCGCGGAAGGCAAAGCAGACGGACGGGCTGGAGATGTGGACGAAGCGGCTGACCCCTAGTCGCTCGGCGAAGTCGAGCAGGTTCCGTGTCGCCGTGACGTTCGCCGCCACGAAATCCGCGAGGCGGCCGAAGGGCGAAGAGAGCGCCGCGCAATGGATGATCCGCTCGACCCTGCCAAGTCTCGGATCGAGCGCGCCATCGAGCGGCTGCGCGAGATCGTGGCGGACGATGCGATGGCCGGCGGCCTCCAGCGCGGCGCAGCGCGCTTCATCGCGGCCGAGCCCGAGCGCCAGCGTGCCGGACGCGGCAAGCCGCTCGAGCACATGAGCACCGAGGAAGCCGCTGGCGCCGGTGACGAGCACAGGCATCCTTCAGGTCTCCAGCGCCATGCCGCCGAAGGAGACGCCGGCCGACGTGCCGAGGAAGAGCAGCTTCATGCCTGGCGCAACGCGCCCGTCGCGGCGCGCGACGTCGAGCGCGAAGGGAATGGAAGCCGCGATCTGGTTGCCGAAGCGGGCGGAGATGTCGACGAGCTTTTGCGGCGCAAAACCGGTCTGGCGCGTCATATGGGCAAGTGCGAAGGGGCTCGCCTGATGCGGCACGACGAGATCGACATCGTCATGCCGCCAGCCGGCGCGCCCGAGCAGAGCATCGACGAAGCCGTTGAAGTGGCGCGAGGTAAGCCGGAACAGTTCCTTGCCGTCCATGTGGAACAGGCTGTGCGCGGCAAACGCTTCCCGCTCCTTGCGGAAATCGAAGCGCGTGCCGCCCGAACCAATGCCGCAGGCTTCCCAGCCCGACGGATAAGTGCGCATCAGGCTCGCCGCCACCTTTCCCTCGCTTGGCTTGGCCTTGCGCAGCACGGCCGCCGCCGCGCCGTCGCCGAAGAGCGCGGCGATCTCCGGCGCGTCCTGCCATGGCAAAGCGCGCGAGGCGACTTCGGACGAGAAGACCAGAGCCGTCTCGCACTGCTCCGCCTCGATCATGCGGCCCGCGGTCTCGAAGGCGGTGAGGAAGCCAAGGCATGTGCTGTTGACGTCGAAGGCGGCGGCCGAGCCGTCTGCCAGCCCGAGGCGCTGCATGACCAGCGGCGCGGTCGCCGGCAACGGCTGGTAGGGCACGCCGCAGCCGCCGACGATCAGGTCCACGGCGCCGGCCTCTAGGCCGGCATCCTCAAGCGCAAGGCGCGCGGCGGCACAGGCGAGATCGATCTGCGATTCGGCATTGCAGACATAGCGCTCGACGACACCGGTGACGGTTTCAAGCGCGCCCTCGCCAAGGCTCAGCTTCGCCTCCAGGGCGCGTGTGGTGAGGCGCTCAGCCGGTACCGCCCTGCCGGTTCCGACGATCCTGATCCGCATTCTCCCCCCGCCGCGTGAGCTTGGCCCTATCTAACGCAAAAAGCGGTTCGAGGCGACGGCCATCATCGGCGTCTGCGCGACCATGTTTGATCGTCGATCATTCTGCTGTAAGTATGCGATGCTTCCAGGGGGTGAGGTATGGCTAATTCTTTTTCTCGCTTTATTTCTTTTGTCTTTGGGAATTCTGTTTCTAAGCCAAATGCAGACGCTGTCAGAAGCCCGTGGCCGAGCGGTCTCCAGCATCTGTTTATCGAGCCATCAAAGAAGGATATCTGGGAAGCGCTGGACGGCTGGAAGTGGATTGGGCTTGATGGCTTGGAGCCCGGCGCAGTCTCTGCGTTCGGTGACATTTTCTTCCGCGCTCCCGATGGTTCCGTCAAATTGCTGGACATGGTCGGAGGCCGATTGACCCAAGTGTCGGAAACGTGGCCGGAACTTACAACCCAGTTCAATGATCCTGATCGTCGCGAGGAACTGTTGCTGGCTGGATTAGTGACGACGGCACGAAAGAAGGGATTGGTCTTGGGGGTCGACGAATGTTACGACTTCGAAAAGCCGCCCGTGCTCGGTGGCGAAATGTCCGTTAAGCAAATCAACAAGACTTTCTTCGTGGTCAAAGTGCACATAGCCGGCCAGATTCACCGGCAAGTAAAAGACCTTCCGCACGGTACGAAAATCAACAAGGTAACGATCGGCGATCGCTGACGGCTCTAAGCCTTGCGCTCCCAGCGACGGTCGGGCGTCTGCTGCCAGTAGGTCACGGCGTGGCCGGCTTCCTTCAGCGTCTTCCAATGCGTCCGCGCGCCTTCGAGCTGCGCGGCGTCATGGCCATCGAAAAGGAAGACGGCGCGCTCGTAGCCCGATAGTTCGGGCGGGCTTGCGCCGTCGACCAGGAAGCGGATCTGCGCGGCGTTCTGGTTGCCCTGGCCCGTGGTGAGCAGGACCGGCTGTTCGGCCGGATAGGCCTCGCGGTCGGTGGCATGCGCCAGAAAGGAATCGTCGCGGAAAATCCACAGATGCTGGTCGAGCGCGTCGCGACGCTCCTCGGTGCCGGTCTGCACCACCGCGCGCCAGCCGCGCTCGACACTGCGCTCGAGCAGGCCGGGCAGCGCCTCCTCGAGCGTCGATTCGGTCAAATGGTAGAACAGGATTTCGGCCATCCCCTACCCTTCGTAGTGATCGCGCACCAGCCTGTCGAGCAGCCTCACGCCGAAGCCCGAGCCCCAGGACTGGTTGATCTCGCTCGACGGCGCGCCCATCGCGGTGCCGGCGATGTCGAGATGCGCCCAGGGCGTGTCCTTGACGAAGCGCTGCAGGAACTGCGCGGCGATGATGGCGCCGCCATAGCGGCCGCCGATATTCTTCATGTCGGCGTTCTTGGAATCGATCAGCTTGTCGTATTCGGGCCCGAGCGGCATGCGCCACAGCCGCTCCTGGCTGGCCTGGCCGGCGCCGAAAAGCCGGCCGGCAAGCTCGTCATTGTTTGAGAACAGGCCGGCATAGTGCTGGCCGAGCGCCACCATGACAGCGCCGGTGAGCGTCGCCAGATTGATCATGAATTTCGGCTTGAAACGGTCGTTGGCGTACCAGAGCGCGTCGGCCAGGACCAGGCGGCCTTCCGCGTCGGTGTTGAGCACTTCGATGGTCTGGCCAGACATCGATGTGACGATGTCGCCGGGGCGCTGGGCATGGCCGTCGACGGCGTTCTCGACCAGGCCGATGATGCCTACCACATTGGCCTTGGCCTTGCGCGCGGCGAGCGCGTGCATCAGGCCGGTGACGGCGGCCGCGCCGCCCATGTCGCCCTTCATGTCCTCCATTCCGGAGGCAGGCTTCATCGAATTGCCGCCGGTGTCGAAGGTGACGCCCTTGCCGATGAAGGCAAGCGGCGCGTCCTTGGCCTTGCCGCCGTTCCAGCGCATCACCGCCAGGCGCGCGCCGCGCGGCGAGCCTTGCGCAACGCCGAGCAGAGAACCCATGCCGAGCTTCTTCATCTCTTTTTCAGCCAGGATCTCGACCTCGACGCCGAGCTGCTCCAGCGCCTTGACGCGTTCGGCGAATTCGACAGGCCCGAGCGCATTGGCCGGCTCGTTGACGAGATCGCGCGCAAGCAGCACGCCATCGGTCACGGCTTCCTCGCCCGCAAACGCCTTCTTCGCGGCCGCGGGGTCGGCGCACTGGATGGTTATCCTCGCGGGCTTCGCCGCCTCGGCCTTCTTGGCGCCCTTCGCGTCAGATTGCCCGTCTTCCTTGTCTTTCCTGGTCTTGTATTTGTCGAAGGAATAACTGCGCAGCAGCATGCCGGCGGCTAGGTTGGCCGCCTGGCGGCCGTCGGGCTGCAGTTCGGGCAGATCGAGGATGACGGCCACCTCGGCCGCCTTGCGCAGCGAAGCGGCAATGACCCCACCGAGCTTCAGCCAGGCATTGTCGTCGAGGCTCGAGACCTTGCCGGCGCCGATCGCCACCAGCCGGTCGACCGAAGTTCCTTCCGGCGCCAGCACCTCGGCCGAGCTTGCGAACTTGCCGGAAAAATCCGCGACCGGAAAGGCGCGTGCCAGCGCGCCGGCCGGATCGCAGGCCTTCGCCGCCTCGCCGAGCCCGCCGCCATCGGCCGCGAACACGAAGACGCTGCCCTTTTTCGGCGCGGCAAGCTTGGCGAAAGAAATGGAAGGTCTCGACGTCATCAGGTCCTGCTTTCGGGGATGGCCGGAAGGTGCCGGCAAAGGGTATTTCTTGGCGAGCAACGCGTTTGGCAAGCGTGCGCGACATTTGGTCGTTTTCAGCCATTTGGCAAGACTTTGGCCGAAATCGCTGTCTATATCAGCGCCACCATAGACAAAGGATTCGCCCCGGCACGACCTTAGCTTGCTGCCGTAACGTGCTGTTAACCATCGATGTTTTGCATTTCTTATCCATTGACGCGGAGACTCCGCCGCGCCGGGGCACGCGGCGTGGGGCGACGAACCGGAGCGAGCCGCCTATGACCCAGTTGTGCGGGCGTTGCCGGATCACTACCTTGTCGGCGGGCATGATGCCGTTCGGCAAAATCGAGAAAAGCCTTCATGAAGGTCGTTGAACGCTACATCATGCGCCGCGCGCTGACGATGTTCCTCGCATCGCTGGTATGGACGCTGGCGATCGTGTGGACGACGCAGGTGCTGGCCAAGATCGATCTCGTCACCGACAACGGCCAGTCGGCGCTGACCTTCTTCGAGGTCGCGGCGCTCATCATCCCCTCCATCATTCCGATCGTCGTGCCGTTCGCCTTGGTGGTGGCGGTGGCGCAGACGCTGAGCGCGATGAACACCGATTCGGAGCTGGCCGTGCTCGGCGCCGCGGGCGCCTCGCGCTGGACGATCGCGCGGCCGATCCTGCTGCTCGCGGCTTTTGCCTGCGCGTTTTCCTTCATCGTCGACAACGCCGCCGACCCCTATGCCAGGCAGAAAAACCGCCAGCTGGTGGCGGCCTCGCGCGCCGACCTCGTGTCGCTGATCATCCAGGAAGGCACGTTCCGCAAGATCGACGAGGGCCTTTACCTGCAGGTCGGCGAACGGCTTCCCGGCAACCGGCTCGGCGGCATCTTCGTCGCCGATTCGCGCGAGGAAGGAGCCAGCCTCACCTATTACGCCAAGACCGGCAGCATCGTCGAAAAGGGCGACGAGAAGGTGCTGATGATGAATGACGGCGTCATCAACCGCAAGTCGGTGACCGGCGACCTCTCCGTCATCCGCTTCACCTCTTACGCCTTCGACATGTCGGCCTTCATGTCGGCGGCGAACGACATCACGCTTTTGCCCAAGGACCGGACGACGGCGTATCTGCTCAACCCGGATCCCAACGACAAGATGTTCCAGCGCGAACCCGGCAGCTACCGGGCGGAACTCAACCAGCGCTTCGCCGAATGGTCCTATTCGCTTGTGTTCGCGCTGATCGCGCTTGCGGTCGCGGGCGATGCGCGCTCGCATCGCGAGTCGCGCATCAATCCGCTGATCACGGCGATCGCAATCGCGCTTTTCGTGCGATGGCTTGGCTTCTTCGCCGCCGGCAAGGCCGACAAGGTCTGGTATTACGTCTACCTGCTCTACGGCATACCCATCATCGCCTCAGCGGTTTCGATCTGGTTCATCGTTTCCTCGCGCAGCATGGAACTGCCGGTCAGTTGGGCCGACTGGCTGACGGGTTTTGCCAAGCGCGCCGGTGACAATTGGACGGCATTCAAGCTCTGGCTCGCCCGGCGCACTTCCGGCCAGGGAGCCTGACCATGGGCTGGACACTGGGCCGCTATTTCTTCTTCCGCTACGTCTCGATCACCTTCTGGTTCTTCCTGGGCCTGCTGGCGCTGGTGTTCCTGATCGACTTTACCGAGCTTTCCGGCCGCACGACCGGGCTGCCCGGCTTCACCTACGGCATTGCCTTCGCCATTTCGGCGCTCAGGATGCCGATGATCATGCTGCAGACGGTGCCGTTCGTCGGGCTGTTCTCGGCAATGGCGACGCTGGTGTCGCTCAACCGCCGCTACGAGCTGGTGATTGCGCGCTCGGCCGGTGTCTCGGCCTGGCAGTTCCTGTTCCCCTGCTGCGTCGGCGCGCTGATGTTCGGCGTGCTGTCGGTCGCCATCATCAACCCGATCGCTGCGCATGGCTTTTCCTGGTCCGAGCAGATGGAGAACGACCTGCGGGCCGGCAAGTCGAATGCAGTCACCACCAATGTCACGCCGTGGCTTCGGCAAAAGACCGAATCGGGCGACACCATCATCGGCGCCCGTGCCATCCTCAACCAGGGGCTGGAGATGGCGGATGCGGTGTTTTTCGTCCTCGACCATGAGGGCAACATCACCGAGCGCAAGGATGCCGCCAAGGCCTTCCTGCGCGACGGCTATTGGGAATTGCAGGACGTCAAGGTCTTCAAGGGCGGCAATATCCAGACGCTGGCGTCCGACAAGGTGCCGACGAATCTCAAGCCGGAATTCGTGCAGGAGCGGCTGGCGCGTCCGGAAACCATCCCCTTCTACGAGTTGCCGCGCAAGATCGAGGTCGCCCGTTCCTTCGGACTCAAGGCAAACGCCTTCGCCATGCAATTTAATTCGCTTGTGGCATTGCCGTTCCTTCTCGTGGCCATGACGCTGATTGCTGCAACGGTTTCAATGAGATTTGCGCGAATGGGGCAGTCGGCAACGATGATTCTGGGTGGCGTCGTGGCCGGCTTTCTGCTTTATGTCGTTTCGGTACTGGTCAAGGCATTCGGTGTCGCCGGATTCGTGCCTACTGTGGTGGCTGCATGGGTTCCGGTTGTCGTGGCTATGTTCTTTGGGGTGACGTTTCTGCTATACAAGGAAGACGGCTAGTGAGGGAGGCGGTTTTGCGCAGCCATAGGCAGGCCGGTCTGGCACGCCTCTATGGGGCGACCGCCTTGGCGTGTCTGTTCGCCTGTGCGGTGCCGACGGCGCCCGCGCTGGCGCAGACGATCGCTGCCAAGTCCGTCCCTTCCGGCACGCAGATGCTGCTGGCCGCCGATACGCTTGTCTATGACAACGACAAGCATACGGTGACGGCCGTCGGCGGCGTGCAGATCGACTATGGCGGCAACAAGCTGGTCGCCCAGCGCGTGGTCTACAATCGCGACACCAAGCGCCTCGTCGCCAGCGGCGCCGTCGAGCTGATCAACAGCGACGGCACCAAGGTCAATTCCGACCATATCGACATCACCGACGATTTCGCCGACGGTTTTCTCAACGCGCTGCGTGTCGAGACGATCGACAAGGCTTATTTCGCCGCCGAGAGCGCCGAGCGCATGGGCGGCGTGCTCACCACCTTCCACAACGGCGTCTACACCGCCTGCGAACCTTGCGAGGACAAGCCGGACAAAGCGCCGACCTGGCGCGTCAAGGCGCGCAAGATCATCTGGAACGGCGAGAAGAAGACGGTCCGCTTCGAGAACTCGAATTTCGAGTTCTTCGGCTTCCCGCTCGCCTACCTGCCGGCCTTCGAGATCGCCGACCCGACGGTGAAGCGCAAGAGCGGCTTCCTGATCCCCGGCATCGTCTACAACAACCACCTCGGCGTCGGCGTCAAAGTCCCCTATTACTTCGCGCTGTCTCCGACCTATGACCTGACCGTCACCGGCAGCGGCTATACCAAGCAGGGTTTCCTCGGCGAGGCCGAGTGGCGCCAGCGCTTCAACAACGGCCAGTACACGCTGAAGATCGCCGGCATCAACCAGCAGGATCCCGATGCGTTTGTAGATTCGGCCGGCCATAATGTGAATTCCGGGCCTGCCAACGATCCGAACAAGTTCCGCGGCATGATGGGCACCAAGGGCCAGTTCGCCATCAACGAGCGCTGGAATTTCGGCTGGGACGTGCTGCTCCAGACCGACAAGGAATTCTCGCGCACCTACAACATCGACGGCTACAGCGACCTCGTCCACCAGTCGTCGATCTATCTGACGGGCTTGAGCGACCGCAATTATTTCGATGTCCGTGCCATGCGCTTCGAGGTGCAGGAAGACACGCTCTCCAGCGACCCGACAGCGCGCGCTGCCAAGCAACCCTGGGTGCTGCCGTCGCTCGACTACGCCTATATCCCCGACACCTCGGTGGCCGGCGGCCAGTTGTCGTTCAACGTCAACGCGCGCGTGATCAGCCGCAACCGGCTGGACGCCGTGCTCGCCGATGGCAGCGATCCGAATTCGATCAACAACGTGCGCGGCATCGAAGGCGAGTCGAGCCGGCTGACGGCGGAAGCCGAGTGGAAGCGCACCTTCACCACCGATAACGGCCTGCAACTGACGCCTTTGCTCGCGTTGCGCGGCGACGCCGGCTATGTCAACGCCAATTCGGCTTCGCTCGATGCCGTCAACCAGATGGCGACGAATCTCGGCCAGGACGTGGACATGCGCTCGTCGCTTGCCCGCTACATGGCCACGCTCGGGCTCGAGGCGCGCTGGCCGCTGTTGTTCTCGATGCCCAGTTCCAGCCACATCCTGGAACCGACCGCGCAGGTCTTCGTGCGTCCGAACGAGCAATATGTCGGCGGGCTGGCGATCCCCAACGAAGACGCGCAGAGCTTCGTCTTCGACGCCACCACGCTGTTCGAGCGCGACAAATTCTCGGGCTACGACCGCATAGAAGGCGGCACGCGCGCCAATGTCGGCTTCCGCTATTCGGGCGCCTATGACAATGGCTGGGGCACGAACGCCATCTTCGGCCAGTCCTATCAGCTCGCGGGCGAAAACTCTTTTGCCGCGCCCGATCTCGTCAATGTCGGGGCCGAGTCCGGTCTGGACAAGCCGACCTCGGATTATGTCGGCCTTGTCGGCTTCAACAGCCCGAGCGGTTTCTCCGGCTCGCTGAGCGGGCGTTTCGACGAGCAGACCTTCGAGGTCAGGCGCGCCGAAGTGAAGGCCGCCTATTCCAGCCTGCCGATATCGCTCAGCGCCAAATATGCCTTCATCGAGGCGCAGCCGCTCTATGGCTTCACCACCGACCGCCATGAGCTCACGCTCGGCGCCTCGACCCATGTGGCGCAGAACTGGCGGCTGTTCGGCACCGGCACTTACGACATCGAGACAAATGTGCTGGTCAAGGACGGTGTCGGTTTCGCCTACAACGATTCCTGCTTCACTTACATCATGACGTATTCGCAGACGCGTGACACCGTCACCAAGGAAGTGTCGCAGAACATCGGTTTCAACCTGTCGTTCCGCACGCTCGGCGATTTCGGTTCGTCAACAAGCGCGGTCGATACCATCCAGTGACCAAGGGTGGGCGTACGGAGCCGTGCGTCGCTCGGCGCTGATGGTGGTTTGGTCTTGATTTGGCGCCTGATCCCCTGAGTATAGGCTCGATTCTAGGCGTCATGAGCCGGCGACATCGTTTCGCCGCATAAGACGGGCAATGGGGTCGACCGCATCGCGCAGGCGTTCGGAGGACGCGCGGCGCCGTCATGGTGGGGAAGATTGGGAAGGTAAGATGAGGAAATACCTGTTTTCAGCGGGATTCGCGCTTCTGGTGGCGACCTCGGTTTCGGTCACGGCTGTCGTGCAGCCTGCTTTCGCCGCTGAGATCAAGTATGTCGTCAACAACATAGCGATCACCACCGGCGACATCGCGCACCGCGCAGCCTTCTTCAAGCTGCAGCACAAGAAGGGCGATGCCGCGCAGGAGATGATCGACCAGACGCTGCGGCTGGCCGAGGCCAAGCGGCTCGGCATCCGCATCAGCGACCAGCAGGTCGACGCCGCCTACCAGCGCTTCGCTTCGGGCAACAAGATGCCGCTGGCGAAACTCGACGCGATCATGGCGCAGTCGGGCGTCACCAAGGAACACTTCAAGGAATTCATCCGCGCCCAGATGGCCTGGAACCAGGCGCTCAGCGCGCGCTACCGCTCCGGTGAAGGCGGCTCGGTGACCGAGCAGGATGCCGTGCGGCGCATGCTGGACAAGGGCGGCGCCAAGCCGACCGCGACGGAATACATGCTGCAGCAGGTGATCTTCGTGGTGCCCGCGTCGGAGCGCGCCGCCACGCTCGCCAAGCGCAAGCGCGAGGCAGACGCCATGCGCGCCCGCTTCAGCGGCTGCAACACCACGCGCGACTTCGCCAAGGGCCTGCTCGACGTCACCGTGCGTGATCTCGGCCGCTTTCTGGCGCCACAATTGCCGTCCGACTGGGCCGAACAGATCAAGGCGACCAAGGTCGGCGCCGCGACGCCGACCCGCGAGACCGAGCGCGGCATCGAATTCATCGGCGTCTGCTCCTCGCGCGATGTTTCCGACGACAAGGCCGCGCAGATGGTGTTCCAGGCAGAAGGCAGCAACGACAAGGACGCCGACGAACTCAGCAAGAAATATGTCGCCGAGCTGCGCCAGAAGGCCAAGATCGTCGAACGCTAGAGCGACAAGCGTGCAATACCGCAGCCGGCCCACCGCATGAGCGCGCAGAAGACCGATGCGCCGCTGGCGCTCAGTGTCGGCGATCCCTCGGGCATCGGGCCCGAAATCGCTATCGCCGCCTGGCAGGCCGGCGACAGCGCCGGCGTGCCGCCCTTCTACCTGCTTGCAGACCCCGCTTTGATCGAAGCCCGCGCCCGCCTGGTCGGCGCAAATGTTGCGATTGCCGAGACGCTGCCAGGACAGGCAGCGCATCATTTTTCCCGCGCGCTGCCCGTCGTGCCGCTTTATGCGCGCCATGTCGACAGCCCGGGAGAGCCGGACCCGGCCAATGCCGCAGGCACGATCGAAGCCATCGACCGCGCCGTCGCGGACTGCCTCGCCCGCCGCGCCGCGGCGATAGTCACCTGCCCGATCGCCAAGAAGCCGCTCTATGATGCCGGATTTGGCTTTCCGGGCCACACAGAGTATCTGGCGCATCTGGCCTCGCGCCACACCGGCAGGGACGTGACGCCGGTGATGATGCTGGCCGGACCGGACCTGCGCACCGTTCCGGTGACCATCCACATCGCCTTGGCCGACGTGCCGAAAATGCTCACGACGGAGCTGATCGTCGCAACCGCGCGCATCACCGCCGCCAATCTCAAGAGCCGCTTCGGCATCGCGCGGCCAAAGCTTGCGATCGCCGGGCTCAACCCGCATGCCGGCGAAGGCGGCGCCATGGGGCTGGAGGATGCAGCGATCGTCGCTCCCGCCGTCGAGATGTTGCAGGCGGAAGGCATCGACGCGATCGGACCGCTGCCGGCCGACACGATGTTTCATCCGCGCGCGCGCGCCGCCTATGACGCGGCGCTCTGCATGTATCACGACCAGGCGCTGATCCCGGCCAAGACTTTAGCCTTCGACGAGGCGGTCAACGTGACGCTCGGCCTGCCCTTCATCCGCACTTCGCCCGACCACGGCACCGCTTTCGACATCGCCGGCAAGGGCATCGCGCGCGCCGACAGCCTGATCGCCGCGTTGAGGCTGGCGCGTCGGCTGGCCGACAGCGGACGGCAGACCGCCGGGTGAGGATGCATTGAGCGGACGCACCACAATCGACGGGTTGCCGCCGCTGCGCGAGGTGATCGAGCGGCATGGCCTGCAGGCCAAGAAGGCGCTCGGGCAGAATTTTCTGCTCGACCTCAACCTGACAGGCAGGATCGCGCGCGCCGCCGGGGATCTCTGCGAGACGACAGTGATCGAAGTCGGTCCGGGCCCGGGCGGACTGACGCGGGCACTGCTCTTCAACGGCGCGCGGCGCGTGATCGCCATCGAGCGCGACGAGCGCTGCCTCGAAGCGCTGGCCGAGGTTTCCAACCATTATCCAGGCCGGATCGAGGTCATTCCCGGCGATGCGCTGAAGAAGGATTTTGCCGCGCTCGCCGGCGCGGCGAACGGCGCGCCTGTGAAGATCGTCGCCAACCTTCCCTACAATATCGGCACGGAGCTTCTGATCCGCTGGCTGACGGTGGCCGACTGGCCGCCCTTCTACCAATCGATGACGCTGATGTTCCAGCGCGAGGTGGCGGAGCGCATCACCGCGGCCCCGGGCAGCGACGCCTATGGCCGGCTCGGCGTGCTTGCCGGCTGGCGCACCGAGGCGAGGATCGCCTTCGACGTGCCGCCGCAGGCGTTCACGCCGCCGCCGAAGGTCACCTCATCGGTGGTGCATCTGGTGCCTCGCCCATCTCCCCTGCCCGTGGACGCCAGAAAGTTGGGCCGCGTCACGGAGGCCGCCTTCGGCCAGCGCCGCAAGATGCTCAGGCAAAGCGTGAAGAGCCTGGGTGGCGAGGCGCTGCTGACCCGCGCCGGCATCGACTCGACGCGTCGGGCGGAAACGCTGAGCGTCGAGGAGTTCGTCAGGTTGACGAACGCGGTGTAGTTCTCTTCGCCCCGTTTACGGGGAGAAGATGCCGGCAGGCAGATGAGGGGCGGCGCGAACCTGCAAAAGTATGGCGCTCCTAAGGGAAAGTTGCGCTGGCAACCGTCATTCAAACGCATTACATTCATGGCAAAGGAGATGGCCATGCCAACGAACGCACTTGTCCAGACGCGTATCGACGCCGATATCCGGGATCGGGCTTCCGCGGTGCTCGAAAGCATGGGACTCACGGTTTCGGATGCGGTGCGGATACTTCTTACCCGAACCGCCAACGAGGGCGCGTTGCCCATCGATCTGCTCGCAAACAGTGAGGCTTACGATGTGTGGTTTCGCGCCAAGGTGCGCGAGGCTCTGGACGACACCCGAGCCGACATTCCTGACGAACAAGTCGAGTCGCACTTTGCCGAAAGACGCGCTGCAGCACGTCGCAAGGTCAATGAGCCTAGATCTTGAAGATCGTATGGTCGGCATTCGCACTTTCGGATCGCGATGGGATATTCACGCATATCGAGGCTGACAACCCTGCCGCCGCGGCCGCGATCGATGAGCGGATTGTCGCTGCGATAGGCCGTCTCCGTGACTTTCCCGAGAGCGGCCGTACCGGCAGGCTTTCAGGAACACGAGAGCTTGTCATCGTCGGCACGCCATATGTCGCGGCCTATCAGATAGCTGAGAGCAGGATTCGAATCCTGCGTGTGCTTCATGGAGCACAGCGCTGGCCGGACGATCTTGCAGACAGCTGACGCTATTTATCCGGCTTGTCCGGCCAGCCTACGTCGTCTTCTCGTCCAGCAACCCCGAAATGAAATCGAACAGGCCGGGGCGCCTGTCGCGCCGAAGCCGCTCCGCCGTGACGATGGCGCGGACCTCGGCGAAGGCGCGGTCGAGATCGTCGTTGACGATGACGAAGTCGTATTCCTTCCAATGCTCGATCTCGAGGCGGGCGTTCTTCAGCCTGGTCTCGATGACGGATTCCTGGTCTTCGGCGCGGCGCTTCAGGCGCGCCTTCAATTCCTTCATCGACGGCGGCAGGATGAAGATCGAAACGATATCGGCGCGCATCTTTTCCTTGAGCTGCTGTGCGCCCTGCCAGTCGATGTCGAAGAGCATGTCGCGGCCTTCGGCCAGCGCGATTTCCGCGGGCTCACGCGGCGTCGCATAGCAATTGCCGTGCACCTCGGCCCATTCGAGCAACGCGTCGGAGTCGCGCAGCCGCTCGAACTCGCGCATGGTGCGGAAATGGTAGTGGACGCCCTCGATTTCCGAGCCGCGGCGCGGCCTTGTCGTGACGGAGACCGAAAGCTCGAGACTTCCATCGCTTTCCAGAAGATTGCGCGCGATCGTCGACTTGCCGGCGCCCGACGGCGACGACAGCACCAGCATCAATCCGCGGCGGCGGATGCGGGACCCCAGATCCCTGGCGGCCGTCGGTTCCTTGGCAACCATCCCCGTCACTCCAGATTCTGGACCTGCTCGCGAAACTGGTCGACCACCGCCTTGAGCTCCAGCCCGATCGCGGTGACCGCGGCGGCGTTCGATTTCGAGCACAACGTATTCGATTCGCGGTTGAATTCCTGCGCGAGAAAATCGAGCTTGCGGCCAACGGCGCCGCCGCTTTTGAGCAGCGCCCGCGCCGAAGCGACATGTGTCTTCAGCCGGTCGATCTCCTCGCGGATGTCGGCCTTGGTGGCGAGGAAGGCCGCTTCCTGGTGCAGCCGGACGGCATCGAGATTGGCCGAGGCATCCATCAACAGACGCATCTGCTCGGCGATGCGCGCGCGGATCGCGGCGGGTTCGCGCGAGGGGTCGGCCTCCGCCTTCAGCGTCAGCGTCTCGATGGTGTCGACATGGCCGGAAAGAAGCGCGCCAAGTGCCGCGCCCTCACCGAGGCGCGCCTGTTCAAGGCCGGCGAGCACCGCCTCGAGCGCCGACAGGATCGTGGCATCGAGGGTAGCCCGCTCCTCCTCGGTCTCCACGGCCTCGGGGATGTCGAGCACCCCGCGCAGGGAAAGCAGGCCATCCGCGGTGGCGGGCTCGGTGCCGAACTGATCCTGCAAACGCTTGGCCAGTCCCGCCAGATCCTTGAGGAACGCCTCGTTGACCACCGGCTGGACTTGCCTGGCGGCGGCGCGGCCGACGGTCAACGTCGCCTGGAAGTTGCCGCGCGCAAAGCCCTTCTGAATCGTCTGCCGGACCGCCGTCTCCAGCCGGTCGAAACCCTGCGGCAACCTCAGCCTCACCTCGGCGCTCTTGCCGTTCACCGATTTCACCTCCCAGGCGATCGAGGTGCCATCACTTTCGGCGGCGGACCGCGCAAAACCGGTCATGCTTTGCAGGCTCATTGCCCTGTCGTCCCCCTGTCGCAGCCAAGGCATGCTTGGCCCAGCGCTGCGCGCCCCAAACATCGCCGGACGAAAGGCCGGCGCCCCCTCAAAACATGAATACGGCCTCGCGTCAAAGGACGCGTACTTCCGTTTGATGCATGTCGTTTTCCCAAAACCGCTGCGCACTTTTGGGCGACATGCAGTGCGCCTATTGCGCGCCGCCGCCGCCGGCGTCGCCGTTCTCGCCGCTGCCGCCATTGGCACCGGCATCGCCGCTGTCGCCGTTGCCATCGGGAGCGGCCGGCGCCGTCGTCTGGCCGGAAGCCTTGGCGGCGGCGTCCGCCTGCTTCTTCTGCAGCGCCCGGTAGCGGGCAACGTTCTGATTATGCTCTTCCAGCGTCGCCGCGAAGACATGGCCGCCATTGCCGTCGGCGACGAAATAGAGGTCGTCGGTCTTCGACGGATTGGCGACCGCTTCGAGCGCCGCGCGACCCGGATTGGCGATCGGCGTCGGCGGCAGGCCCTTGATCATGTAGGTGTTGTAGGGCGTCTGCTTGTCGAGATCCGACTGGTAGATCGGCCGGTCCGCCGGCTTTCCCTTGCCGCCGAAGAGGCCGTAGATGATGGTCGGGTCGGACTGCAGCCGCATGCCCTTGGCCAGGCGGTTGAGGAACACCGCGGCGACGCGCGAGCGCTCGTCGCTCCTGCCCGTCTCCTTCTCGACGATCGAGGCCAGCGTGACGAAGTCGTCGATGTTGGCGATCGGCAGGTCGGGCGCGCGGTGCGACCAGACGTCGTCGACCAGCTTCTTCTGGTCGGCGATCAGCTTATCGACCATCTGCTGCCTTGTGGCGCCGCGGGTAAAGCGCAGCGTGTCGGTGGCGATGCTGCCCTCCGGCGGCAAGGCCGGCGGCATATCGCCGGTCAGCGCCTCCTGATCGGCGACGCGTTGCAGCGCCTGCTCGACCGTCAGCCCTTCGGGAATGGTGAGCGAGTACATGACCGACTTGCCGCTCTTGAAGAGCTCCATGATGTCGCGCATCGAGGCGCGCGGCTTGATGGCGTACTCGCCAGCCTTCAGCGCCGATTCATTGCCCGTGGCGCGCACGCCCAGCCGGAAGACGCGGGCATCGCTGATCAGGTTGCGGCGTTCCAACTGGTCGGCGATCTCCTGCACGCCGGTGCTCGGCTTGATCAGGAAGGTGTCGCCATTGGCGGATGGGCCGGGCTCGACGAAAGCCTGCATGCCGAAATAGAGCGCGACACCCGAGGCGAGCACGACCAGGATGACCATGGAGAGGAAGAAATTGAGGAAGACGACGACTTGGCTGCGCGAGGCGCGCGAGCGCTTCGACGGCGGCGGCGTGCCGGCTTCCGGGCGCAACGCCTCGGCCGCGGTCTTCGGCCTAATCGGCCCCTTTGTGCCTTGCCGTCCGAATTCCCCGTCGCCGCCCGGATTTGTGCTGCCCGGATTTGTGCTCATGGCGCGCCCTACCGTCTGATCTTGCAACGAATCCCCCGGCAAAAAGCTAGGGGAGAATTTGGCAAAAATGACGGCAGGTGGCGGAACTGCCGGCTGGTTGTCTGTCTCTGAGCAATCCCGGGTAGAAAACCGCTGCGCACTTTTCCTAGGATTGCTCCGGCTGGCCCTTCAGCCATTGTAACGCTGGAACACGAGCGAGGCGTTGGTGCCGCCGAAGCCGAAGGAATTCGACAGCGCGACGTCAATCTGGCGCTGGCGTGGCTTGTTCGGCACAAGATCGATCGCCGTCTCGCGTTCCGGATTGTCGAGATTGATGGTCGCCGGCGCGATGTTGTCGCGGATGGCCAGGATCGAGAAGATCGCTTCCGCGGCACCCGCGGCGCCCAGCAGATGGCCAATCGACGACTTGGTCGACGACATCGAGATCTTCGAGGCGGCATTGCCGACCAGGCGCTCGACCGCGCCGAGCTCGATCGTGTCGGCCATGGTCGAGGTGCCGTGCGCGTTGATGTAGTCGATGTCGGCCGGCGAGAGCTTCGCCCGGTTAAGCGCCGCCGTCATGCAGCGGAAGGCGCCATCGCCGTCTTCTGCCGGCGCGGTGATGTGATGGGCGTCGCCGGTCAGGCCATAGCCGGTGACTTCCGCATAGATCTTGGCGCCGCGCGCCTTGGCATGCTCCAGCTCTTCCAGGACGACAACGCCGGCGCCCTCGCCCATGACGAAGCCGTCGCGGTCGCGATCATAGGGACGCGAAGCTGTTTCGGGGCTGTCATTGCGCTCGGTGGAGAGCGCGCGGCAGGCGGCGAAGCCGGCAATCGACAGCCGGGTGATCGGCGCCTCGGCACCGCCGGCCAGCATCACATCGGCATCGCCCCACATGATCAGCCGAGCGGCGTCGCCAATGGCGTGCGCGCCGGTCGAGCAGGCGGTGACGACCGCATGGTTCGGGCCTTTCAGGCCGTGGCGGATGGAGACTTGGCCCGAGACCAAATTGATGATCTGTCCAGGGATGAAGAAGGGGCTGATGCGGCGCGGGCCGCGCTCCTTCAGGATCATCGCGTTTTCGGCGATGCCGTCGATACCGCCGATGCCGGAGCCGATCAGCACGCCGGTGGCGCACTGGTCCTCATGCGTCTGGGGCTTCCAGCCGGAATCGGCCAGCGCCTCGTCGGCGGCGGCGATGCCATAGAGGATGAACTCGCCGATCTTGCGCAGTTCCTTCGGCTCGAGCACGGCCTCCGGATTGAAGGTGCCGTTCGAGCCGTCGCCGCGCGGGATGATGTGGGCGATCTTGCAGGCAAGATCGTCCACCTCGAATTCGGTGACGCGGCGGCAAGCGCTGCGGCCGGAGAGCAATTCCCGCCAGCTGTGCTCGACGCCCATGCCAAATGGCGAAAGCAGGCCAAGGCCCGTGACGACGACACGCCTCATCGCAGGTCCTCCCCGATAATGCCTGCGAAAGAACTCAGGCCGAGGCCTTGTCGATATACTTCACGGCATCGCCGACGGTCAGGATGGTCTCGGCCGCATCGTCCGGAATCTCGACGCCGAACTCTTCTTCGAACGCCATGACGAGTTCAACCGTGTCGAGGCTGTCCGCGCCCAGGTCGTCGATGAAGCTCGCCTGCTCCGTCACCTTGTCGGCGTCGACGCCGAGATGCTCGATGACGATCTTCTTGACGCGCTCTGCGGTGTCACTCATTTGGGGCAATCCTCGTCTTAAGTTGTCTATCTTCGTTAGCGGGCGGAATGCCGCTAATCAAGCTGAAAGATGGTCTTGCGGGCAACGCACGCTACAGGACCGGTTTTTGCCCGAACCGCCGGGTTGCGGGCCGCATTACACGAAAAATGGCAGGCGTCCAAGCCGAAATGGCTGTTTTCACAGGCGCCCGCCCATGCCTCAGATCATCGCCATGCCGCCGTTGACGTGAATGGTCTGGCCGGTCACGTAGGCCGCCTCGTTGGAGGCGAGATAGGCGACGGCCGACGCCACTTCAACGCTGGTGCCCATGCGTCTTGTCGGGATCGCGGCCATGATCGTCTCTTTCTGCTTGTCGTTGAGCTTGTCGGTCATGGCCGATTCGATGAAGCCCGGGGCGACGCAGTTGACGGTGATGTTGCGGGTGGCGATTTCCTGCGCAAGCGACTTGGAAAAGCCGATCATGCCGGCCTTGGATGCGCAGTAATTGGTCTGCCCGGGATTGCCGGTGACACCGACCACCGAAGTGATGTTGATGATGCGGCCATGGCGGCGGCGCATCATGGGATGGGTCAGCTCGCGGGTGAGCCGGAACACGGCGGTGAGGTTGACCTCGATCACAGAATCCCAGTCGGCGTCCGACATGCGCACGAACAGGCCGTCCTTGGTGATGCCGGCATTGTTGACCAGGATATCGACGCCCTCGAGGTCGGCTTCAGCCTTCTGTCCGAGCGCCTTGACCGCGTCGCGGTTGGCCAGGTCCGCTGGAAACAGTTTTACGCGGTCGCCCAATTCGCCCGCCAGGGCTTCCAGCTTCTCCACACGGGTGCCGTGCAGGCCGACGATAGCGCCCTGGCTGTGCAGCACCCTGGCGATCGCTTCGCCGATGCCCCCTGTTGCGCCGGTGACGAGCGCCTTGCGGCCGGTCAGTTCGAACATTTTCTCAACCTCATTTTTCCGAATGCGCCGCGGGCGATCCCGGTTCCGTATACGTCAAATCATCCAGGCCATGCCAGAAATCTTCGGTCGTCAGGACATCCTCGTCACCGCGCCGGATGCGTTCCACAACCTCAGCTGCAATGCGATAGTCCTCCGCCATGTGCTCGGTTTTGCTTCGACCAATCTTCGAAGGAGACATTCGACACCTCCGGTAACGTTCGAGCGATCCTTAGCCAAGCGCCGCCAGTGCCGCCTCGACTTCCGCCGCCGTGCCGATGGCGCCGGTGGCGAGGTCGCGGTTGATGCGGCGCGCCAGGCCCGACAGCACCTTGCCGGCGCCGACCTCGTAAAGCGTCGCGACGCCGTTGGCGCCGAACCATTCCACCGTCTCGCGCCAGCGCACGCGGCCGGTCACCTGCGCGACCAGGCGGCGAGCGATCTCATCAGGGTCGCTGGTCGGCGTCACCGTCACGTTGGAGACGACCGGAACCACCGGCACCTGCTTCGCCACACCCGCCAGCGCCTCGCGCATGATATCTGCCGCCGGCGCCATCAGCGCCGAGTGGAAGGGCGCGGAAACCTGCAGCATCAGCGCCCGTTTGGCGCCCTTTTCGGTGCACAGCTTCGCCGCCAGCTCGACCGCCGCCCTGGCGCCCGAAATCACCAGCTGGCCGCCGCCATTGTCGTTGGCGACCTGGCAGACGGAGCCTTTGGCCGCTTCCGCGCAAGCCGCTTCGACATCGACCTGCTCCAGCCCGATGATGGCAGCCATGGCGCCCTCCCCGGCCGGCACCGCAGCCTGCATGGCGTTGCCGCGGGTGCGCAAAAGCTTGGCGGCGTCGCCGACCGAAACGAAGCCAGCTGTGGCAAGCGCGGAATATTCGCCCAGCGAATGACCGGCCACATGGGCCACCTTGTCCTTCAGCGAGAAGCCGCGCGCTTCGAGCGCCCGCATCGCCGCCAGCGACACCGCCATCAGTGCCGGCTGGGCGTTGGCGGTCAGCGTCAGCGTCTCTTCCGGCCCTTCCCAGATGAGTTTCGACAGTTTTTCGCCGAGCGCGGCGTCCACTTCCTCGAAGACGCGGCGCGCTTCGGGGAATTGATCGGCGAGGTCCTTGCCCATGCCGACGGCCTGGCTGCCCTGTCCCGGAAAGGTGAATGCGACGGCCATTTTGGGTCTCTCCAGAGGCTGGTTTTTCCCTGCCTCTGGCGCAAGGCGCACAGCCAAGTCAAGCCCGCCGGCGCCTCTTCAGCCAGCATTTCAGCCGGAAAACCCAGCTGACTCCCTGTTCCGAAAGGCTTTTTGGCGATCACACCTGATGAAAACCGCTCACGTTTAGTTTGCTGGCTCTTCTTATTTCCGCCACAGGCGCTAGCTTTGCGTGACATTTCGATGACAGAAGCGTGACGGGCGTGGAAGGCGTGTCGCGTTGGCCGGGGGAAGTAGAGTGGCAAGGATCAGAAAAGGCGCGGCCAAGCCCGTGCCGCAGTTTTTGGAAGACGATCCGTCCACCGGCTACCTGCCGGGACGGGCCTGGCCGACTGTACGCTACGGCCTGACGACGCTTCTCGTCTCCGCCCTGCTCGTATTCGCGATCGAGTTGATCGTGCGCGGCGATTTCTTCGGCACGGTCGATTTCTTCCTGCAGCCGTTCAAGCCGGGCTGGACCACCATCATCGTCTTCGCCCTGGTGCTGGTCGGGCTGGACGCCATACTCGGGCGCAGCCACCAGAGCCTGATGATCGTGGCGCCGCTGACGCTGGCGCTGGCCTTTGTCGGCCACCAGAAATCGCACTATCTCGGCGATCCGCTCTATCCTACGGATTTCCTGTTCGCCCGCCAGATCGTGGCGCTGATGCCGCTTCTGGTGCGCGAGCGGCCGTGGACGGCCGTCATGCTGGCGGTCGGCATCGTCGGCGGGCTGACGCTGCTTGTCTACGGCTGGCGGACCTGGCGCAGGCGGGTGCCGATCCTCAGCCGCAAAGGCCGCCTGGCGCGGCTGGCGCTTGCCGTGCCGCTGCTCGCCTTCTTCGTCTCGATCATGGACTATGCCACCTTCTCGTGGACGCGCGACCGGCTGCAGATCATCCCGATCATGTGGGACCAGAAGGAAAACTACGCCTCCAACGGCTTTGCGCTGGCTTTCGCGATGAATGTGCCGATGGCGCATGTCTCGGCGCCGCCCGGCTACACCGAAAAGGCGATGGCCGCGATCCAGCGCCCCGACGTCGCCGCTTCGGTACCGGACGAGAAGCCGGATATCGTGGTGGTGATGAGCGAATCCTTCTGGGATCCGACGCAGTTGCCCGGCGTCACCATCAAGCCCGACCCGATCCCGACAGTGCGCGCCTTGCGCTCCGGCTCGATGTTCTCGCCTGAGTTCGGCGGCATGACCGCCAACATCGAGTTCGAGGCGCTGACCGGCTTTTCCAACGCCTTCCTGCCGGCCGGCTCGATCCCCTATCAGCAATATGTGCGCACCCCGACCCCGTCGCTGGCCACCTTCCTGAAGAGCGAAGGTTACTATGCGCGTGCCATCCATCCTGGCACCAACTGGTTCTGGAACCGCGGCGCGGTCTATGCCGATTTCGGCTTCAAGGACTTCAAGTCTGAAGAGACGCTGCCGCCGATGGAAAAGCGCGGCCCGCTTGCCTCCGACGCGGCAATGACCGACGAGATCATCCGCGAGGCCGATGCCAGCGACGACCCGGTGTTCTTTTTTGCGGTCAGCCTGCAGAACCATGGGCCTTACGAGCCTTACCGCTACAGCAACCCGACGCATTCGGTCGATGCGCCGATCAGCTCCTGGGCGCGGGAATCGCTGCTCTCCTATGCCGAAGGCTCGGCCGACGCCGACCATGGCCTTAAGCGCCTGATCGACTGGGCGAAGGCGCGCCAGCGGCCGACGATCATCGCCTTCTTCGGCGACCATCTGCCGCCGCTGGGACCGGTCTATGTCGAGACGGGCTATCTCAAAGACAACGTCGCGCCGCGCAGGGAACCTAACGCCGGCGCCGCGATCGAGCATCACGACACGCCGCTGGTCATCTGGTCGAACCGCTCCGGTCCGGTGCAGAACCTGGGCTCGGTAAGCCCGGCCTTCCTGCCCTACCATATCCTGACCACCGCGGGCATCACGCACCCCTATTACACCGGTTTCCTCGGCGCGCTGCGCGAACACTACCGGGTGGTCGACCGCAACCTGCTCCTGTCGCCCTCGGGCGAAGCCACGCCGGACTGGGCGAGGCAGAAGCAGATCGACCCGAAGATCAACGATTTCCGGCTCATCCAATACGACATGATGTTCGGCAAGCGCCGCTCGGCGCCCGATTTCTTCCCCGAGACGGTGGACAAGCTGGTCGCGCATACGAGCTGAGGCGAAGGCGGTCAAAGCTGATCACAGCCATCCCGGCCATTGACGGGAAGCGATGCTCTAATTCCGGAGCCTCGGAAGGTTTCGTCGCCGCAATCTGGACATCAAAAGCCTGGAACGGGCTGGGTCTTTCCACTCAGTCGCGCGCCAATCGTCAAAGCCGCCGGAAAACTCTTGATCACGGCGCGCATGGCCGTCGCGCCACCTGGCCCAAGCGCTATCCGGGCAATCAAGGCCGCGGCACGCAGACGCGTCGAGAATTGCCGACGCCATTCGCGTTCGTAGCGATGACCGGCGGCGTCGCGGCCCTCGTGACCTTTGCCCGATGCGATCAGTTCTCGCGCAAGCAGCCAGCCCGATTGCAGCGCCATCGAAATCCCTTCGGCGATGACGGGATGCGACTCACCCGCGATGTTGCCGACGCGGAAGATGCCCTGATCGTAGCCGGCCCGGATACCGGGATGAATCGGTCCCGCAGCCAGCCAGGGGCCATCCAATTCGGCACCGGCCAGCACAGTTGCTACGCCTCGGCATGAGGCCAGGACATGGCGCGATACCGCATCCGCCGCCGCAATATTTCCAAAGCGCTGGCGAAGCCCGGATAGAACATCGCGGCGGATGCAGCAGGAGATTGAAACCCGGCCATGGTCCGCCGTCACCATCCCGCCGTATCCGCCTGGGAATACGAGCAGCGGCATCAGGTCGGGCGCCAGCGCGGCGCCGGTAAAATGCGCCTTGAACCCGAAAAGGTCGGAAGGTTGGCTCGTTCTCTCAAGCTGGCTCGGGAGTTTCCCGCTTTCCCAGGATCCGTGCGCGGCAATGATGACAGATGCGCTGAGGACCTTCTGTTGCTGGCCCGACTCCACAGTCACAAATTGCAAGTCATCACGCCGACGAACAGCGACCGCCTTGCAAGGCTGGAGAATTTCGACGCCCGCACGTTCGGCAGCCTGCAGCAGGATGGTGTCCAAACGATCGCGGCCGAGCGCGCGGCCAAGACCCGTCCTGGCGGTCGGCATTCGGGCCTGCGCAGAGACATCGCCCGAAAAGAACCCGACCCGACGTATTTCGGGGCCGGCTTCCGCGCGCCAGCTTTCGCCAACACCCAACTGATCGAGCAAGGCAAGGCTGGTGCCTGACATAAACTCGCCGCAGACCTTTCGGCGAGGAAATACCACCTTCTCCACCATTGCCACCGACCAACCCCGTTGGGCGAGCGCAATGGCGGTGGAGCTGCCGGCAGGGCCGGCGCCGATGACAATTGCGTCATGCATCACTTCGTGTCGGGCATGCTGCCACCGACAAAACCTTGCGTGAACAGGCCTCTGCGGCCCTCCATCACAGGCATTCCACCTGACAGTTGCCACAATTGTGAAAGTTCCGTGCCGCGAAAACCGGCGCGGACACTTTGCGCCGCATCGTTCAGCGTTACTGCGCAAGCGCCGATCAATCGCAGGAACCGTGTCGCCACAAGTGGCACCTTGGCTCTCAATGGCTCCGTCGCGACGAGTATCGGGGCCATCGTCATGATCCGAGAAAATAGCTCCAGCAGGCGCATGTCATCGAAGTGATGGAGGATAAGGTTGGCGCAAACAAGGTCGAAGGGCCTGTCCTGTGTCCAATCGAACAGATCTGCAGTTACGGGTTGCGCCCGCCAACCCAATTCAGCGAAAGAGTTGCGCAAGTCCTCGCCTATCAGGCCGATCCTGTCGACCATGACGATCTCGACGTCGGGCCAATAGCGCGCCATCAGCCGCGCCACCGTCAGCATGAACTTTCCGTCGCCGGCGCCTATTTCGAGGATACGCAGCGGTGGCTTTTGCACATTCGCTCGCATCAGCGATGCCATGATCCTGGCCTGGAACATCAATGCATTGATGCGAACGAGGTCGCGACGGGATGCAATCGCACGGGGATCATCGGCCGGGAGGCCGTCAAGGAGTTCTGGCTCTAGATGCCGGATGTTTATGTCGGTCATGCGCTGGATCGGAAATCTAGGGCCTCAGCGGGGCAATCCGGCAATAGAATTCGGTCGTACCTTCATGGCCGCGCGCACTGTTCATCGCGGAACTCGCATGTGAACTCAACCCGGATGACGAAGCGAAGGTCGGTCCCTTATGCAAGATCGGAGGCTGATATCACAGTTTGCTAATGAGAAATATCGGCGCCGCGCAATAAAATGCCCTATGCAGGCGTTTACCTTATGAACGCTTCCCCAATACGCAGACCTCTTATGAGACCCGATTGGGCTCATTCTCGGAGCTATCTTGTCCCCACAAGCGTATCTGAATGGCATTGCCACGTGTGTCCCCGAACACGACGTGCATCAATTCTTCCTCGGCTATGGAGCCTCGCTGCTTGAAAACGATGCGCAAAGCCTTGCGCTCTTCGAGCGGATGGTCGCTCTGGCCGGGATCGAACATCGCTATTCCTGCTTTGCGCCTGCCGACGATCCGCACGGCGGGGCAATAGACCGCGACGGCACCTCGGTCAAAGGCTCGTTCGCCAGCACCGCAATCCGTATGCGGATGTACGAAGCCGCCGCGCCGGAGCTCGCGCAAAAGGCCGTCGACAAACTTCTGGCGAACGACGACCGCTCGCTGATCACGCATTTGATCGTGACAAGTTGCACCGGCTTTTCAGCGCCTGGCATCGATCTGGAGCTGGTGCAGCGATGCGGCCTGTCGACGTCGGTCGAGCGTACCATCGTCGGCTTCATGGGATGCCATGCCGCCATCAATGCCCTGAAGCTTTCACGCCACATCGTGCGCTCGGATCCGAGCGCACGCGTGCTGGTCGTCAACATCGAATTGTGCACGCTGCATTTCAAGGAAGCCACGAAGTTCGAGAAGCTGATCTCGTTCTGCCTATGGGGCGACGGTTGCGCGGCCTCGCTGGTGACGGCCGAACCGCATGGCATCCTGCTCGAAAGCTTCCACGCCATCGTGGCGGCGGAGCGCAAGGAGCTGATGAGCTGGCACATCCGCGACGACGGGTTCGACATGGTGCTGTCCGGCCAGGTTCCCGGCGCCGTCCGGGAGACGCTGCGCAACGAGCATCCGGCCATCCTCGGCGGCAGGCCCGCCAAGGAGATCGATTTGTGGGCGGTGCATCCTGGCGGCCGCTCGGTGCTCGACGCAGTCGAGCGGGCACTCAAACTGGAGCCGACCGCGCTAGCAGCATCGCGCGAAGTGCTCCGGCGATACGGCAACATGTCGTCAGCAACCGTGATGTTCGTGATGGCCGAAATGCTGAAGGAGCCGTCGGGCCTGCTCGGCTGCGGCATGGCGTTCGGGCCCGGATTGACGACAGAGACCATGATGTTCCGGACTGCCTGATGAAGTCGAACACTATCCGGCACCGCGTCCGTGCTTTCGCAGCCCGCTGGCTGGTGCCCTACTTGCCGTATCCGCACTTCATGTGCGTGGCGCCGCTTGACGCCGTATTGCGGGTCTTGTGGCGCGCGGAAGGCCAGTTCCCTCCCGCTTACTGGCCACGCCTGGTGCTCCTGCTCCTGCTTTCCGGCATCAACACGATCGCCTCCCTGCCGGAGCGCCTGATCCTTGCAGCATGGCTGCGGCTGCGGCCTCCCCGGATGGAGCGGGACAACGCGCCCGTGTTCGTTCTTGGTTACTTCCGATCCGGGACGACGTTTTTGCAGAACCTGCTGGCAGCAGACCCAAGTTTGAGATCGCCGAGCTGGCCGCAGGTCCTGGCGCCTCAGACATTCGTCCTTGGCTGGGCTCTCCTGCGCATCCTTTTCGGGCCCTTGCTGCCGTTGACGCGCCTCGACGCGGTCGTGCCGGTGGGCGCCAGGCTGCCGGCGGAGGACGACTTCGCATTGAACAATCTGGGTGGGATGTCGATCCTGGCTGGACGCGCCGTGCTTCCCCGCCGGCAAGCCTTCTTCAATCGATATCACGATCTCGACGCGCTTTCGGCGGACGAGCTGAGCCGCTGGCGCTCACATCAATTCGCATTCGTCCAGAAGCTCACTCTCGTCGCAGGCGGGCGGCGACTTCTGCTCAAGTCGCCGAGCCATACGGCCCGCGTCCGCACCCTGCTGGAATTGTTCCCGGGTGCCAAGTTTGTCCACATCTCCCGTTCGCCGGAAGCGGTATTCCGGTCCAACATCTTTCTGGTGCGAGAATTGCAACGGGCATTCGCCCTGCAGTCGCCGCTGCCCGAGGACGAGCAGGAGGAGATCATCACGCGCGACTATCTCGCGACGGAGATGCACTATCTGGCAGATAGAGCCCGGATTCCAGCCGCCGACTTCGCAGAGGTGCGGCTACAGGATCTCATTGCCGACCCGATGGGCGAGATGAAGCGGATCTACCGCGAACTGGACCTGCCATTTTCCCGCGGCTGCGAGGAGCGCATGCTGCAAGTCGCCGCGACGTTTGGCAAACAGCTGCGCAACCGCCATCCCGACCTGACGGAAGGGCAGAAAGCGCGCGTAGCCCGCCTCGAACCGCTCGCTTCCAGCTTCGGGAATGCACCTGCGCTGGCTCGTGAGACGCTCAATATTGACAGTCAACCGCGCATTGGGTGACATGGGATGATGACAGCAGGCCTATGGTCGCAGACAAGCTGGGCAGCTTTGGCGCGGCTGCTCGTTGTCCCTTTGTTGCTCGCCATCTGCGCCCCACCGCTTTCGGCATCTGCCGATGAGCAGAGCGATGCTGCCAAGCTGGTTGAGACCGTGCGCCAGGCGGCGATTGTGCTTGGGCACGGTGGACCCGCCAAGGCGCAGCTGCGTTCGATCTCCGCTGCCTTCGACGGAAAGGGGATCGCCCAAGCCGTGCTCGGGGCGCATTGGCGCAGCGCCAGTGCGGACGACCGCGCCGCCGTGGTCGATGCGCTGCTTTATGTCATCGCCCACAGGCTGGCCGACAAGCTCGAGCGGACGCAGGACAAGAGTTTCACCGTGCTCGGCACAAAGGCCCTGGCCAACGGCGACATCCTCGTGCGTAGCGAATTCCGCCGGCCGCTCCACGGCCCGACCTCCGTGGACTGGCGTGTGCGCCACTGCCGCGGACAATTGTGCATCGGCGATGTCTTTGTCGACGGCGGCTCGGTGACCGTGCAGCAGCGGGATCGCATTGGCCAGCTGCTCGCCGGCAATGGCGGCTCGATCCCCGCGCTTGTCGCCGATCTCAGGAAAGGCCGAGTATGACTCCTCGCCGGTGCTCATGTCCGCCCTCGTCGAATTGAGCAATGTCGGCCGCGACTTCGACGGCGGCCGCATTGTCGCCGTTGAGGATGTGTCGCTGGCGATCGGGACCGACGAGACCGTCGCAATTGTCGGCCGCAGTGGCAGCGGCAAGTCCACAATCCTGAACCTTATCTGCGGGCTCGACCGGCCGACCCGCGGCGAAGTCCGGTTCGAAGGACGGGCCGTCAATGGAAGGGCTGCCTGGGCAGCCGTCCGGGCCAGCAGGATCGGTATCGTTTTCCAGAATTTCTCCCTGCTCCAGTCCTTGTCGGCGCGCGAGAACATCGAGGTGGCGCTGTTGGGAAACCTCGGCGGAGCGCGGCAGCGCAGCGTTCGCGCGCTGGAACTGCTGGCGCATTTCGGTCTTGCCGATCGCGCTACGCTACGGCCGGCCGAGCTTTCCGGCGGCGAACGCCAGCGGCTTGCAATTGCGCGGGCGCTTGGCAACCGTCCGAAGCTTCTCCTTGCGGACGAGCCGACAGGAAGCCTCGACGTGCAGACGGGCCAATCGGTCATGGGCATCATCGGCGATGCGCATCGCGAATTCGGGACCGCAGTGATCGTGGTGACCCATGACGAGGACGTGGCCGCATTGTGCGGCCGGCGCGTCGAGATCTCGGATGGACGCATCCGTTCGGACAGCCGAATGGCGGCGATGTCGGCGCCTGCGCCGGCTTCGCGGATCCGCTAAGCCATGACAGAGCTGACACTTCCCCTGCGCGGTCTCATTGCGCGTCCGCTTCGCACCCTGCTCACGGTGCTCGGCATCGCTTTGGCGGTCGCTGGCTTTGTCGCACTTACCGGCCTGACCGCCGGCGTTCAGCGATCGTTTGCGTCGGGAATCGACGAGAACGGCGCGGACCTGGTGGTAAGCCAGCGCAGCTCGTTCAACCTGGTGAGCAGCACCGTGCCCAGGTCGCTAGGCCAGGCGCTTTCCGCTGTGCCTGACGTCGAGGCCGTGTCGGGCGTTCTCCTCAACATCACCACCGCCGACGAGGACGCGAATATCGTGATGGCCGGCTGGCCGAGCGGCAGCTTCCTATGGAAAGGCGTGCCCCTCGTGGCGGGGCGAATCCCCGCGCCGGGAGACCAGTGGCCCGTGGTCCTTGGCCAATCCATTGCCAGCGCATTGGGCAAGCGGGTCGGCGAAACCGTCGAGCTGCAGTTCCAGCCCTATCAGATCGTCGGCATCGCGTCGTTCTCGTCCATGCTGAACCAGAACAGCGCCATCGTTCCGCTCGAAGGGCTGCAGCAACTCCTGTCGCGGGAGGATGTGTTCACTCTGTTCGAGGTGAGATTGAAGCGCCCGCTCGACAACAACGACATCGCTGTTGCCCGCACCCGGCTTATCGCAGCCGCACCGGGGTTCGAGGTGGGCGACACCGAGCAGTTTGCCAACAGCATTCGCGTCTTCGATCTGCTTCAGGCGATTGCCCGGACAATTTCACTGGTTGTCATGATGATGGCCTCTGTCGCCGTTGCCAACACACTTCTGATGGCCGTGAACGAACGGACGTTCGAGATTGGGGTTCTCGCAGCACTGGGCTGGTCACCGGGGCGGATTCTTCGGCTCATTCTCATCGAAGGCGTTTTCATGAGCGCAGCCGGCGGCGTCATCGGCATTATTCTCGGCGCCCTTGCCATGGAATTGGCGGCGAAGACAAAGTTCGCGGCGGGCCTGATCGTCCCTTATTTTTCAGGCTGGTCGATCGCGCAGGCGCTGATCTTCGTCTTCATCGCCGGGCCGCTCGGCGCGCTCTACCCTGCCTGGCGCGCCACGCGCCTTCTCCCCGCTGAAGCGCTCCGCAGGCTCTGACGCGACTTGCCTTGTCGGCCGGGCGGGCGTTCCGGTGCCGATGGCGCCGGCAAAAGCATCGACCTGTGCGGCGGAGGTCTGGCTCTGTTCGCCGGACGGGCGCATAGAAGCGACCGGTATATGACCGTTCCCGTGCCACGGCGCCAACCCTCGTCAGTTGGTGAGCTGCAGCCTGGAGAACTTGTTGGCGATGGTCTGGAAGACGTTGGGCAGCTTGGCCGGGTCCTCGACGGCGTAATAGTCGCTCGGGTCGGAAGCGCAGGCGCTGTAGAGCGAACGATTGGCCGCCGTGTCGGCCTGCAGCACCATGGTGTAGATCTGCACGCCCTGGTTCTTCAGCTGTGTGCAGACATCCTTGGTCCAGCCGTCGACATTGCGCGCCGCCGCCGTCTGGTTGCTCGAACCGAAACGGCCGCTGGCGAGGTAGCCATAGGAAGTGTAGTCCGATTTCTGCGGCGTGTTCGATGCGCCGTAGACGACGTTCTCGCCATCGGTCAGAAGCATCACCACCTTTGTGACGCCCGCCGTCTTATAGGGGGCGGCGGCGGTGTAGGGTGGCTGCGGCGACAGCACCCGCTGGCCCCAGCTCAAGCCCTCCGACACGTTGGTGCCGGAGCCGTTCCATTCGCTCATCTGGCTCGCTGCCTGGCGAAGCTTGTCGAAGTCGTCGGTCAGCGGAATGATCGGCGTCGGGCAGGCGCGGTTCGGGCCGATGGTGATCGGATTGCCGGCCTCGGTGATTTCCTTGCCGGTCGAGGCGACGTATTTGGCGATCGTCGTCAAATCCGCGTTGAGCAGCGCGTTGAGCACGCCCGTCAGCAGCCCGCTCAGATCTATGCCCAGTATGTTCTGGTTCAGCTTGGTCTTATCGATAGTGTCGTTGAGATAGGAATTGTTGTAGCCGGTCGACGAATTGCCATACGAGGCCGACGGCTTCCTGGCGACGTCCGGGTCGTCCGGCGCGAAATAGGGCACGAACAACGTATCGGGCTTCGACGGGTCCGGCGGCGTATCGGAAATGTTCAAGGCGCCGGGCCGCGCCTCGACGCAGCCCTTCCAGCCCGTATTGTTCCAGCCGCCCGTCTGTCCGAGCTGCTTGAACAGCGCCATGTGGTTCGGCCGCTTGCCGTCGATGACCGGAAAGTTGACGCCGTTGGTGGACGACTTGCCGTCCATATCGATCCAGGACGGATCGAATTCGGGGCCGTTGACGTCGACGGCGGTGACGAAGGGCACCAGCGAGGCCCGCACGGACCGGGTCGGCGATTTGACCGCCTCGAGATAGTCGAGCAGCGACTTGGTCGCCGTCCGGAGCGCGGTGATACGCGCGCCGGCCATCGAGCCGGTGTTGTCGAGCACCAGCACCACTTCGAGCTGATTGTTCGATTCGACCGCCGAAGCGTCGACGCTGATATGCTTTTCGGCGCCAAACAGGAACGCGAAGTTGAGATTGACGTCGGCCGAGGCCGTGGCCCTGGTCTTGACGAAGTTGACGCCCCTGTCGACGGTGAGCGTGGCCTTGACGTTGGAGAGTTCACCGTGGCTGGCGACATTGGCCTGGAAATAGCTGTTGAAGGCATCATTGCGTGTCGTCTCGGCGTCGCCGAGATGCGAAGAGGCGAGGTTCGCGGCGTCCAGCGCGTTCTGCAGATTGCTTTTTGCCCGCATCAGGGTGGAGACATCGGTGGCAAACGCCACCGCGCCCAGCATGGCCGGCACGCCCACCGCCAGCATCAACGAGAAATTGCCGCGCCTTGAGCGCCAAAACTGCCTGAGAAGCATTCCCTACCCCTGGAATTGCTCGATTTTCCGCCGCCTTGCGGCCCGCGTGCCTCTCATGCGCCTTTCATGATAAACGGGTGGTTACAACCCGTTACAACCTTATGGGGGTGGTTAAAGTTCGATTACTGGAAAATCGATAAAATCGGGCAACGGCCGGCGTCTTCCGAAACTGCGGCACCTTCTCCAGCCATGCAGGGAACTCCCGACTTTGGCCAGTGCCTCAGTCTGAAATTCAACCCGTCGCTCGCGGTGCAAAGAAGCACGTCCATCTCATTCGATATCTGCCTACGCGAAATGTCGGGTAGAGATTTTCGCAGATATAATACTGGTCATCAGGCGCTGCCTGCACGCGGTTCCATGGAATGAACCACTCGCCTGTAGGCGGATCGTTCCGAGAGTAAGGCTCGGGTTGCTTGACGTAATAGCCCTGTCTGGCAGATCTGACATCGCTTGATGCGATAGGACGGCAATCATGATCGTCGCAGCATTTGAGATTAAGAACAGGATCAGTCTTGCCCGAATACCAGCTATGGGCGTTGGCGTCGCCCACCAAGATAAGACATATAAAGGCGATACGCCGTTGCAGCCGCCCCATGGATTTCAGACCCTCACATTTTGCCTATAGCATATTATGGATGGCTAATATTTGTACTGAGGTCGCATCGATAGGCGCATAGGTCCGGTCGGCTGCCGTCACTCGGCAACTCGCTTTTGCAGGACCGCGCGTTCCCGGCTTCGGCAACGGCCCCCGCTTAAGGTTGAGGCACTACGTGGCCTTGCCTTCGCTGGAAATTGCTGTATAGACCCCCGCAATCTGCCGGTCCTTGCTGGGGGCTGAACGGAGGGCCGTGGCCTTCGAAGGTCGCGACACGAAGCCAGAAGGGCTTCCAGCCTCCCGTGTCTCCGCTCTCGACCGTCTCGTGATGCTCCTTTCTTCCCCGCTCTTTCGCGACCGGGTCAGACAAGTTGCAGAGGCTTAGCCGCGAGGGCCGGTGTGAGAGAAACGAAGAAAGGCACTAAAACATAATGGCTCTTTACGAACATGTGTTTCTTGCCCGGCAGGACCTGTCGCAGCAGCAGGTTGACGCGCTTGTCGAACAGTACAAGGGCGTCATCACGGCGAATGGCGGATCGGTCGGCCGGATCGAGAACTGGGGACTGAAGTCCCTCACCTACCGGGTCAAGAAGAACCGGAAGGCTTACTACACGCTGATGGACATCACCTGCCCGCCGGCCGCGCTCAACGAAATGGAGCGCCAGATGGGCCTGTCGGAAGACGTCCTTCGCTTCCTCACCATCAAGGTGGAAGCGCATGAGGAAGGCGTCTCGGCGATGATGCAGAAGCGCGAAGAGCGCTCCGAGCGCGGCGGCTTCGGCGACCGCGACCGTGGCGATCGCGGCCCGCGTTCCTTCGGCGACCGCGACCGTGGCGACCGTGGTCCGCGTTCGTTCGGCGACCGCGATGGCGGTGGCGATCGTGGTCCGCGCCGTCCGCGCGAAGGCTTTGAAGGAGCTGCAGAATAATGGTCGACATCAACCAGATCCCGACCCGGCGTCCGTTCCATCGCCGCCGCAAGACCTGCCCGTTCTCCGGCGCCAACGCTCCGAAGATCGACTACAAGGATGTGCGTCTCCTGCAGCGCTACATTTCCGAACGCGGCAAGATCGTGCCCTCGCGCATCACCGCCGTCAGCCAGAAGAAGCAGCGCGAGCTCGCCAAGGCGATCAAGCGCGCCCGCTTCCTCGGCCTGCTGCCCTACGTGGTTCGCTGATATTTCGAGCGGGCGGTTTGCCGCCCGCTCTTTTCACCGGTGCGACGGGCGTATCGGATTGAGCATCAAAATCCCGAGTTGGGGCCAATTGCCTCTAACTGCCCAGACAGGCAGGACAGCGACAAGAGCGGCTATGCCGCACCAAGCTTCCTGACCTGTTCCAGATCATTGCGCCAGTCTTTCGGCCGGCGCCAACCGAAGGAACGAAACCATGGAAGTCATTCTCCTCGAGCGCATTTCCCGCCTCGGCCAGATGGGCGAGACCGTCAAGGTCAAGGACGGGTTCGCCCGCAATTTCCTGCTGCCGCAGGGCAAGGCGCTGCGCGCCAACGAAGCCAACAAGAAGAAGTTCGAGGGCCAGCGCGCCCAGCTCGAAGCCCGCAACCTGGAGCGTAAGTCGGAAGCCACGCAGGTCGCCGAGAAGCTCGACGGCAAGAGCTTCATCGTCGTGCGCTCGGCCGGCGAGACCGGCCAGCTCTACGGCTCGGTGTCGACGCGCGACATCGCCGATCTGCTGATCGCCGAAGGCTTCACCGTCAACCGCAACCAGATCGAGCTCAACCAGCCGATCAAGACCATCGGCCTCTCCAATGTGGCGATCGCGCTGCATCCGGAAGTCGAGGTCACGGTGACCCTCAACGTCGCCCGTTCGGCCGACGAGGCGGAGCGCCAGTCCAAGGGCGAGATGCTGACCACGGCCGAAGCCATCTATGGCGACGACATCAACGACAACGCCCGGCCGGAGAATTTCTTCGACCCGAACGCCGAATTCGAAGGCGGCGAAGAGAACGCCTGATTTTCGGGGTCTGACCGGCACATCCTCCGAAGCGTCGCTTCGGTTCGCAGGCGTCCAGGATTTCTGGACCAACGCCCGGGTCTCCGACCCGGGCTTTTTTGTGCCAAAAGGAACTTTTCGACACCCTATATCTTGTGCACATTACAGCGTGGCGCGTCGATTGGACGCGGGCGACGCGCTGAGGCATTTCGATCTGGCATTCCAGTCCGATTACCGGGTGATCCGACTGAGGGGACATTTGGTCATGAATATCCTGTTGAAACACGTTCTTGAACGCCTGGTTCGGGTTGGCGACCTCAAGGTGACTGGCCCAAAGGGCACGACGCACAAATTCGGCGACGGTAGCGGCGAGCCGGTGCATATCCATATCAAGACCATGCATGCCGAGCGCGCCATCACCTTCGATCCGATGCTGGCGGTGCCCGAAGCCTATATGGACGGCGAGCTGGATGTTCCCGAGGGCGGCGTTCTCGGGCTGATGCGCATCGCTTTCCAGAACATGGGCTCGAGCGGCATCGACGTGTCGTGGTCGAAGGCGATCGAGGGGCTGCGCCACGCCTTCCGCCGGCTGCAGCAGATCAATACGGCAACACGCTCGCGCCGCAACGTGCAGCGCCATTACGATCTCTCCGGCGAGCTCTACAAGCTCTTCCTCGACGAGGACATGCAATATTCCTGCGCCTATTTCGAGCAGCCGGACATGACGCTGGACGAAGCGCAGGCCGCCAAGAAACGCCATATCGCCGCCAAGCTCCGGCTCAAGGCAGGCCAGACCGTGCTCGACATCGGCTCCGGCTGGGGCGGCCTCGGCCTCTATCTCGCCAAAGCTTTCGACGTCGACGTGCAGGGCGTCACGCTGTCCACCGAACAGCATGGTGTCGCCACCGACCGCGCCCACGCGCTGGGTCTCCAGGACCGGGTGCATTTCGAGCTCAAAGACTACCGCGCGCTGAACGAACGCTTCGACCGCATCGTCTCGGTCGGCATGTTCGAGCATGTCGGCGTCAACCACTACCGCACCTTCTTCGACAAGGCCTCAACTCTGCTCAAGCCGGACGGGGTGATGCTGCTGCACACGATCGGCCGTTCCGGCGTGCCATGGGCGACCAGCGCCTTCGTCCGCAAATACATCTTCCCAGGCGGCTACATCCCGGCGATGTCGGAGGTGATGCCGGCGATCGAGAAGTCGGGCCTCGTCGTCACCGACATCGAAATCCTGCGGCTGCACTATGCCGACACGCTCAAGCACTGGGGCGAGCGCTTCGCCGCCAACCGCGACAAGGCCAAGGCGATCTATGACGAACGCTTCTGCCGCATGTGGGAGTTCTATCTCGCCGCCTCCGAAGCTGCCTTCCGCTGGCAGGACCTGGTGATCTTCCAGTTCCAACTCGCCAAGGTGAACGACACGCTGCCGGTGACGCGCGACTACATGGCCAAATGCGAGAAAGCCCTGGAGCTGCGCGATATCGGGCACAAGGAGCCGGCGGCGCCGGCGCCCTCCAAGCCGACCCGCCGCAAGAAGGTGGAGTAGACACGCATTGCCGCTTGCCATTGCGGCCTGACGCCATGAAAAAGGTCTCGTTCGCGAGACCTTTTTCATGACCTATCTCATCTACATCGCAGCCGCGCTTGCCGAAATCGCCGGCTGCTTTTCCTTCTGGGCGTGGTGGCGGCTGGAAAAGTCGGCGCTCTGGCTTCTCCCCGGTCTCGCCTCGCTGGCGCTGTTCGCCTTGCTGCTGTCGCTGGCCGACACGGACGCGGCTGGCCGCGCCTATGCCGCTTATGGCGGCATCTACATCTCCGCCTCGCTCGGCTGGCTGTGGCTGGTCGAAGGCGTGCGCCCCGACCGCTGGGATCTGGCCGGCGCTGCGCTCTGCATCGCCGGAGCCTCGGTCATCCTTCTCGCGCCGCGGGGAGCCTGAGATGGAACTGCCCGCCCCGCTCCGCCAAGGCGTCGACGGCTTGCTCGAGAAGGTGCCGCTGCCGGCGCTGAAGCAGGCCGCCAAGACGCTGTCGGATCGCTACCGCGCCGAGCTGCGCGACGGCCGCCTGCATATGGGCGAGGAGATGGCGGTCAAGGCCTATCTGGCGACTCGGCTGCCCGCCACCTATGCCGCCGTGCGCGCCAGCCTCGAGGCGTTGAGCGAGGCCCGCCCCGACTTTCGGCCGGCGAGCCTGCTCGACATTGGCGCCGGACCTGGCACCATGCTTTGGGCCACGACTGACGCCTGGCCTGAACTGGAACGGGCGGTGCTGGTCGAGGCAAGCGCTGCCGTGCGCAAGGTCGGCCAGTCGCTCGCGGAAGGCGCAATTACCGCCCGCACCGAATGGATCGCCGGCGACGTCACCATCGATCTCGACGGCATCATGCCCGCCGACCTCGTCAGCGCCGCCTATGTGCTGGACGAGATCGTGCCTCTGTCACTGCCGAAGCTCATCGACCGCCTCTGGCGGCTCACGGCCGACACGCTCATCCTCGTCGAGCCCGGCACGCCCGCCGGCTGGCGGCGCATCGTTGCGGCACGGCAACAGCTGATCGAGGCGGGAGCGCACCTGCTGGCGCCCTGCCCGCATGCGGTGCCCTGCCCGCTCACGCCGCCCGACTGGTGCCATTTCGCACGCCGCGTCGCGCGTTCGCGCCTGCATCGTCTCGTCAAGGAAGCCGAGGTGCCGTGGGAAGACGAGAAGTTCATTTATCTCGCCGCTTCCCGGCAGCCGGCGCCCGCGCGCGCCGCACGGGTGATCGCGCCGCCTAAAGGCGGCTCCGGCAAGGTGGTGCTGAAACTGTGCCGGCCTGACGGCAGCGCCGGCGAGCGCCTGTTCAGCAAGCGCGACGGCGATGCCTTCAAGGCGGCGCGGCGGGCTGACTGGGGCGACACGCTGGACTGAGCCGCGTAGGCCGACGGCACCGCGTCGTCGAACCACTGAGCCACTGGCAGGCGCGCCCCCATGCGATCTTGTTCGATGAAATTGTTCTTGCTTTGTTCGGCAACCGCCGATAGGAATCACGGCTTGCCGAGTCAAACGGAATCGGGCCACCGGAATACTGTCCTGTGGATGGTTTGCTGATCCTGTGAACATTGGGGCATCAAGCTGGTTGGACCGAGGAGTGTTGCAGAAAGGTCAGCACCGAATCTTCCCGTTCTGGTATCGAGGAAAGCGGGATCGAAATCGGGGATATCATGGCAGAGGCGGCACTGAAATTCGGCGCGGCGGAAACGCCGCTTTATCGCGAGGCACCGAACAACATCGAGGCCGAGCAGGCGCTGCTCGGCGCCATCCTCGTCAACAACGACGCGTTCTACCGCGTCTCGGATTTCCTGAAGCCGGCGCATTTCCACGAGCCGTTGCACCGCCGCATCTTTGAGGTCGCGGCCGAGCTCATCCGCATGGGCAAGATCGCGACGCCGATCACGTTGAAGACCTTCCTGCCGGCCGACGAGAAGGTCGGCGACATGACGGTGGCGCAATATGTCGTGCGGCTTGCTGTCGAGGCCGTCACCGTCGTCAACGCCACCGACTATGGCCGCGCGATCTACGACCTCGCGACGCGCCGCGCGCTGATCACCGTCGGCGAGGACATGGTCAACATCGCCTATGACGCGCCGGTCGACATGTCGCCCTCCGACCAGATCGAGGACGCCGAGCGGCGGCTGTTCGAGCTCGCCGAGACCGGCCGCTATGACGGCGGCTTCGAAAGCTTCAACGACGCGGTCAAGACCGCCGTCGACATGGCCAACGCCGCCTATATGCGCGACGGCCATCTGTCGGGCATCGCCACCGGGCTGCGCGATCTTGACCGCCGCATGGGCGGCCTGCAGCCCTCCGACCTGATCGTGCTCGCCGGACGTCCGGGCATGGGCAAGACCTCCCTGGCCACCAACATCGCCTTCAACATCGCCGAGGCTTACGTTCCGGCGCAGCAGGCCGATGGCAGCTTCAAGGCCGCCAATGGCGGCGTCGTCGGCTTCTTCTCGCTCGAAATGTCGTCGGAGCAGCTCGCCACCCGCATCATCTCCGAGCAGACCGAGATCTCGTCGTCAAAAATCCGCCGCGGCGAGATCACCGAGATGGATTTCGAGAAGCTCGTCGCCTGCTCGCAGACGATGCAGAAGATCCCGCTGTTCATCGACCAGACCGGCGGTATCTCGATCGCGCAGCTTTCCGCCCGCGCACGGCGCCTGAAGCGCCAGCGCGGCCTCGACCTCATCGTCATCGATTATATCCAGCTGATGCAGGGTTCCTCCGCCCGCGCCTCGCAGAACCGCGTGCAGGAAATCACCGAGATCACCACGGGCCTGAAGGCTTTGGCCAAAGAGCTCGGCGTGCCGATCATCGCGCTGTCGCAGCTGTCGCGCCAGGTCGAAAGCCGCGACGACAAGCGCCCGCAGCTGTCGGACCTGCGCGAATCCGGCTCCATCGAGCAGGACGCCGACGTGGTGCTGTTCGTCTATCGCGAGGAATATTACCTCAAGAACCGCGAACCGAAGATCGGCACCGAGGAATACGTCAAGTGGGAAAACGAGATGAACGAGGCGCGCGGCAAGGCCGAATGCATCGTTGCCAAGCAGCGCCACGGACCGACCGGCACCGTCAGCCTCGCCTTCCACGGCGAGTTCACGCGGTTCTCGGATTTGGCCGAGGAGCACCATCTGCCGGAGAGGTTTGAGTAGCTCTTGAGAAAGGCCTCATTCCTTCACCCCCCTCTCTGTCCTGCCGGACATCTCCCCCTCAAGGGGGGAGATTGGATGTCGCGTCGCCTTTCGCCAATCGCCGACGCTGCAAGATGGGCGCCCTCGACCAAACTGCTGATCTCCCCCCTGGAGGGGGAGATGTCCGGCAGGACAGAGGGGGGCGCTGTCCCGCCGGCCTATCCAATTGTCGCGGGCCGCCCCTAATGGCCAAATCGCGCGTCCAGTTCATCTGCCAGAATTGCGGATCGGTGCATCAGCGCTGGGCGGGTAAATGCGATGCCTGCGGCGAGTGGAACACGCTCGTCGAGGAAGGCACGTCCGGCGGCATCGGCTCGGGGCCGGCCAACGCGCGCAACGCCCGCAAGGGCCGCGCCGTGGTGCTGACCAGCCTGTCGGGCGACATCGAGGACGCGCCGCGCATTGTTTCCGGCATCGGCGAGCTCGACCGCGCGACCGGCGGCGGCTTCGTGCGCGGCTCGGCGCTTCTGGTCGGCGGCGATCCCGGCATCGGCAAGTCGACGCTCTTGACGCAGGCGGCCGCGGCACTTGCCTCGAAGGGCCATCGCATCGTCTATGTCTCGGGCGAGGAAGCGGTGGCGCAGATCCGGCTGAGAGCGCAACGCCTCGGCGTCGCCTCGACACCGGTCGAGCTTGCCGCCGAAACCAATGTCGAGGACATCCTGGCGACCATCGCCGACGGCAAGCGGCCGGACCTCGTCATCCTCGATTCGATCCAGACGCTGTGGACGGACCTTGCCGATTCGGCACCGGGCACCGTCACCCAGGTGCGCGCCGCCGCCCAGGCGATGATCCGCTACGCGAAATCCACAGGCGCGGCGATCGTGCTCGTCGGCCATGTCACCAAGGAAGGCCAGATCGCGGGCCCTCGCGTCGTCGAGCACATGGTCGACGGCGTGCTCTATTTCGAGGGCGAGGGCAATCATCACTTCCGCATCCTGCGCACGGTGAAGAACCGCTTTGGGCCGACCGACGAGATCGGCGTGTTCGAAATGTCGGACAAGGGCCTGCGCGAGGTCTCCAATCCATCCGAGCTGTTTCTAGGCGAACGCCACTCGAAATCGCCGGGCGCCGCGGTTTTCGCCGGCATGGAGGGCACCAGGCCGGTGCTGGTCGAGATTCAGGCGCTGGTCGCGCCCTCCTCGCTCGGCACGCCGCGCCGCGCCGTTGTCGGCTGGGACGGCGCGCGGCTGTCGATGGTGCTCGCCGTGCTCGAGGCGCATTGCGGCGTCCGCTTCGGCCAGCACGACGTCTATCTCAACGTCGCCGGCGGCTACCGGATCTCGGAACCGGCGGCCGATCTCGCGGTCGCCGCCGCACTGGTTTCATCGCTCACCGGTCTTGCCCTTCCCGCCGATTGCGTCTATTTCGGCGAAATCAGCCTATCGGGCGCGGTGAGGCCGGTTGCGCATGCGCAGCAGCGCCTCAAGGAAGCCGAAAAGCTGGGTTTTGGAAGCGCGGTGCTGCCGCTCGGCAGCGAGGAACTTGCCGGGGGGATCGGGGCCGGCGCGTTTCAGCCCACCGAGCTTGCCGACCTTGTGGCGCGCATAGCCGGCTCACGGCGCGGCCGTGCCGACGACGCGGAGTGATGCGGCTCGTCGGGCCGTAAGACAGGAAGTGGGGCGAGAACCATGCCGATTACGCTGCTTGACGGAATCCTCGTCGGCTTCACCCTGGTCTCAGCAATGCTCGCCATGGTGCGCGGCTTCTCCCGCGAAGTGCTCTCCGTGGTTTCCTGGGCGGCGGCGGCGGCCGCGGCGTTCTTCTTCTACAAGCCTGTCCTGCCCTATGTTCAGCCCTATGTCGACAACGACAAGATCGCGATGGCGGCTTCGGCGGGCGTCGTCTTCCTCATCGCGCTGATCGTCGTCTCCGTCATCACCATGAAGCTCGCCGACTGGATCATCGATTCGCGCATCGGCGCGCTCGACCGCACCCTCGGCTTCCTCTACGGCGCGGCGCGCGGCATCCTGGTGGTCGCGGTGGCGCTGCTGTTCTTCAACTGGCTGGCCGGCGCCAAGGCGCCCGCCTGGATCGCCAACGCCAAGTCGCGGCCGCTGCTCGAGACGATCGGCGCCAAGCTCGAAAGCGTGCTGCCGGAAAACACCGAGGAACTGGTCAACAAATACACGCATAAGGGCACGCCGCAGGCCGGCGCGCCGGCCACTGGCGACCAGCCCGCCGCAGAACCGCCGGCGGCCGGTGACGACAACGCGCCGGCGCCCGACGACAGCGAAGGGGATGCCCCGGCCGACAACGAGCCGGCCAGCCCCGCGCCAGCCCCTGCCCCGGCTCCGGCGCCGGCAAACTGATCGCGAGCCGGCCTGTGCCGGTTGTGAATGCGAGAAAGCGTGCGTTGCGTTCGGCGAGCGATCGCCTTATATGGCGGCTTTAGCGGAGCTTGAGCACCAGATGGCAGACTCAACGGCAGATAGAGGCAAAGTCCTTTCCGCCGAGGCCGACGACCATTTCCACGACGAATGCGGCGTGTTCGGCATCTTCGGCCGGCAGGACGCGGCAGCCATCGTCACACTCGGGCTGCACGCCCTGCAGCACCGCGGCCAGGAAGCCGCCGGCATCGTCTCCTATGACGGCACGCAGTTCCATGTCGAACGCCATGTCGGCCTGATCGGCGATACCTTCACCAAACAGCGCGTCATCGACAGCCTGCAAGGCAACCGCGCCATCGGCCACACGCGCTACGCCACCACGGGCGGCGCCGGCCTGCGCAACATCCAGCCCTTCTTCGCCGAGCTTGCCGATGGCGGCTTTGCCGTCGCCCATAACGGCAATCTGACCAACGCCATGACCGTGCAGCGCGCGCTGCAGAAGCAAGGCGCTATCTTCTCCTCGACCTCCGACACCGAGACGCTGCTGCATCTGGTCGCCACCAGCAAGGAGCGCGACCTCAACTCGCGCTTCATCGATGCGGTGCGGCAGGTCGAAGGCGCCTTCTCGCTGGTGGCGATGACCGCCAAGAAGATGATCGGCTGCCGCGATCCGCTCGGCATCCGGCCGCTGGTGCTGGGCGACCTCGACGGCGCCTGGATCCTCGCCTCCGAAACCTGCGCGCTCGACATCATCGGCGCCCGCTTCGTGCGCGACATCAAGCCGGGCGAAATGGTGGTCATCACCGCCAAGGGCATCGAGAGCCTGTTCCCGTTCGAGCCGCAGAAGACCCGCTTCTGCATCTTCGAATATGTCTATTTCGCGCGGCCTGACTCCTCGGTCGAAGGCCGCAATGTCTACGAAGTGCGCAAGCGCATCGGGGCGGAACTGGCGCAGGAAAACCCGGTCGAGGCCGACATCGTCGTGCCGGTGCCGGATTCCGGCACGCCGGCCGCGATCGGCTTTTCCCAGGCCGCGGGCATTCCCTTCGAGCTCGGCATCATCCGCAACCATTATGTCGGGCGCACTTTCATCCAGCCGGGCGATTCCATCCGCCACATGGGCGTGAAGCTGAAGCACAACGCCAACCGCCGCATGATCGAGGGCAAGCGGGTGGTGCTCGTCGACGATTCCATCGTGCGCGGCACCACCAGCCAGAAGATCGTGCAGATGGTGCGCGATGCCGGCGCCAGGGAAGTGCATATGCGCATAGCCTCGCCGCCGACCAGCGCGTCCTGCTTTTATGGCGTCGACACGCCGGAGAAGTCGAAGCTCTTGGCATCGCGCATGTCGGTCGAGGAGATGGCCGAGTTCATCCGCGTCGATTCGCTCGGCTTCCTGTCGATCGACGGGCTCTACCGCGCCGTCGGCGAGGCCGGCCGCGACAACGAGCAACCGCAATTCTGCGACGCCTGCTTCACCGGACAATACCCCACCCGCCTGCTCGACTTCGAAGGCCACGACAATGTGCGCACGCTGTCGCTGCTGGCGAATAGCGGGGCGTAGGCCGCATCACCTTACGGAACTGCCTGCATGACCCTCGACCTTTCCGGCCGCGTCGCGGTCGTAACCGGCGCCTCGCGCGGTATCGGCTATTTCATCGCCAGGGAGTTGGCGGCAGCCGGCGCGCATGTGATCGCGGTGGCGCGCACGGTCGGCGGGCTGGAAGAGCTGGACGACCAGATCAAGGCCGATGGCCGCGGCCAGGCGACGCTGGTGCCGCTCGATCTTGCCGACATGGCCGGCATCGACCGTCTGGGCGGCGCCATCCACGAGCGCTGGGGCAAGCTGGATATCCTGGTTGCCAATGCCGGCGTGCTTGGCGTGATCTCGCCGATCGGCCATGTCGAAGCCAAGACCTTCGAGAAGGTGATGACCATCAACGTCACCTCGACCTGGCGGCTGATCCGTTCGGTCGACCCGCTGCTCAGGCTCTCCGATGCCGGCCGCGCCATCATTCTCTCCTCCAACACGGCGCATTCGGCGCGCGCCTTCTGGGCGCCCTATGCGGCTTCCAAGGCGGCGGTCGAAACGATGATGCGTTCCTGGGCGCATGAGACCGAGACCCTGGCACTGCGGGTGAACGCCGCCGATCCGGGCGCGACCCGGACCGCGATGCGTGCGCAGGCCATGCCCGGCGAGGATCCGGAGACACTGCCGCATCCGTCCGAGATCGCCAGGCGCATCGTGCCGCTGGCCAGCCCCGAACTGAAGGAAACCGGGCTGATCTTCCAGGCCAAGCACAACCGCTTCGTCGCCTACCGTCAGCCGGAATAACCTTGAGTGTTAGGCGGATGAAATAGCGCCGCGGCTACGTTCTTCGAATGTAGGACATTCGAAGCCGGAGGGCCGACATGCGCAGACTTCTTCTCGTTGCCGCCACCGCCGGCATCACCAAGCAGACGGCGCTGACTGAATAGGGCGAGACGATCAACGGCCGCGGCGACACGCCGAACCGCCACGGCATGCTGACCGGCTCCAAGCCAGACGGCGCCAGGATCGCAGACCAGACCTGCGGCGACTGGACGATGAGCGGCGCCAGGGCGCCGCCATGATGGGCCATCACGATCGCACCGGGCTCGACGATTCGGCGGCGGCGAAGTCGTGGAATTCCTCGCATGCCTCGCGCGGCGGCTGCAGCCAGGAGGCGCTCAAGGGCACCGGTGGCGACGGGCGGTTCTACTGCTTCGCGGTCGAGTGAGCCGGGTCGCGACCCTCTATTCACGGGTCTGTGACCGGGGCGGCGAAAGCGTGTGCCGCCGCCCCGCTTTCGCCGCCCCAAGGGAGTTGCTAGGATCGGTCCGACTCCGACATTTCAGCAAAGCGAGGAATTCCCATGGCTGCTACTCCCAGCGTAGCGTTGGTCTGGTATCTGGTGATTGCCGGCCCGCAAGGCGGCATGGTGGTGCTGCCCAGCACCTTCGACACCCGCGAACAGTGCACCAACGCCGTCACCGAATATCAGAAGCAGCCGACGCCTCAGGGCTGGGCCGTGCAATGCGTGCCGAGCGCCTCGCCTTTCACCGATGAAGGGGATGCGGAGACGCCGTCGGCTCAGTAGCGCGAGGCGTCGGCGCTGCTGATCTCCTCCCTTGGGGAGATTGGCAGTGTCAACGCCCTGCGCTCACCGTCAACGTCGGCTTGTTGTTGATCGTCTGGAACACCACGCAATAGCGCTCGGTGAGCTTCATGAGCGAATCGATGCGCTCCTGCGGCTCGTCGGTGTCGAGGTTGAATTTCAGCCTTATCTCGCGAAAACCGACCGGCGCGTCGCGGGCGACGCCGAGCGTGCCGCGGAAATCGAGGTCGCCCTCGGCCTCGACTGTGGCGTTGCCGAGCTTGAACTCCAGCGCTGTCGCCACAGCTTTCAACGTCACGCCGGCGCACGCGACCAGCGCTTCCAGAAGCATGTCGCCCGAGCATAGCTCGAGGCCCGAGCCGCCGGTGGCCGGATGAAGCCCGGCGACAGCGAGCGCCCTGCCCGTCTCCACCTTGCAGGCAATCGACTGATCGTCGAGCGTTCCGCGCGCCTTGAGCGTGATCAGCGCCCTGGCGGCGTCGTCGCGATAGGCTTCCTTCAGCGGAGCCTGCATGGCCTTGAGTGCGGTCGCGTCCATTGCCTGTCCTTTTCGTCGACTTGTTGCTGCATCGGCATTCGCCGTCCGATCGAGATTTGCCCCGATCGATCGGCAAGGCAATGCATTTATCCCTGCCGCCGTTGCGGCCCAGGTCTTCGCCATTGAAGGGAACGGCGGGCGGCCCTGCTTGCTTGGTCCGTGGCAATCCGCGAAAACATTCCCTCTGCTTGACTTGTTCCAGCCGGCACCCGGGTATCCCAAATGGGACATTGACGGACGACGCCCCGAAAAAGTCTGATCCGGGCGAGTGTCGTCCGCCATTTTCCGGTGCCCCCACATGCCACGTACCCTTTCGACGAAGCCGAAACAGGACGGATTTCGCGCACCCGGCGAGTTCGAGCCCAAATCAGGGTGTTGGCTGATCTGGCCGGAGCGGCCGGACACCTGGCGCCTCGGCGCCAAGCCGGCGCAGAAGCTGTTTGCCAATGTCGCAGCGGCGATCGCGCAAAGCGAGCCGGTGACGGTGGCGGCATCCAGCCGGCAGTGGCAGAACGCCAGGACCCGGTTGCCGGAGCATGTGCGCGTGGTGGAGATGTCCACCAACGATTCCTGGCTGCGCGACAGCGGCCCGAATTTCGTCGCCAACGATCAAGGCTCCGTGCGCGGCGTCGATTGGACCTTCAACGCCTATGGCGGTTTCGATGGCGGGCTCTACGCGCCATGGGACCTGGACGACCTGGCGGCGCAAAAGGTGCTCGAAATCGAGAGGATGGATCGTTATCGCGCGCCGCTGATCGCCGAGGGCGGAGGCCTGCAATGCGACGGACAGGGCACGCTCATCACGACGGAGCAATGCCTGCTCAATCGAAATCGCAACGCCCATCTCGGCAAGGCCGAGGTGGAACGGCAACTGGGCGACTATCTCGGCGTCGACACCATCATCTGGCTGCCCCGCGGCTTTGCGTTCGACGAGACGGACGGCCATGTCGACGATGTCTGCTGCTTCGTGCGCCCCGGCGTGGTCGCGTTGAGCTGGACCGACAATCGCGACGATCCGCAATATGAGATCGTGCGGGAAGCCGAGGAAGTGCTGCGCTCGGCCCGCGACGCGCGTGGCCATGCCCTCGAGGTGCATCGTCTGCCTCATCCCATGCCGATCGAGATGACGCCGGAAGAAAGCGAGAGCCTGGACCGGCTCGATTCGACCTGGGCGCGACCGGCCGGCAACCGGATCGCGGCGAGCTACATCAACTACTATCCGGGCAACAGCGTCGTGGTCGTGCCAGAGTTCGGCTCCGGCCTCGATGTGAAGGCAAAGGCAAAGCTGGCCGAGCTGTTCCCCGACCACAGAATAGTCGGCATCGAGGACTCCCGCGAGATTTTGCTGGGTGGCGGCAATGTCGCCTGCATCACCTTGCCGGTCTATGCCCCACAACGACGTTGAGCGAAGGCGAACGCCGGCTAACCGGCCGCGAAACGGAACTGAGGGCTGAGCGATCCATCGGTGCCAGCCCAGGCGAAAAGGAGGAGATTCATGCGCATCCTGATCCTGTCAACGCTGCTTGCCGGGCTCGCCTGCGGCATCGCCAGCACGGCTTCGGCGGACGAGGAAAAAGTCGTCAACGTCTACAACTGGTCGGACTACATCGCGCCGGACACCGCCGAGAAGTTCGAGAAGGAGACGGGCATCAAGGTTCGCTACGATGTCTATGACGGCAACGAGGTGCTCGAGACAAAGCTGCTCACCGGCGGCTCCGGATATGACGTGGTCTATCCTTCGGCCTATCCGTTCCTGAAGAACCAGGTGAAGGCGGGAGCCTTCCTGGAGCTCGACAGGTCCAAGCTCGCAAACCACGCGAAGATCGATCCGCAGGCTCTTTCGCTGATCGCCGGCGCGGACCCGCAAAACAAGCATGCCGTGCCCTATATGGCCGTCACCGACGGCATCGGCTACAAAGTCGCCGCGGTGAAGCAGCGGCTGCCCGACGCGCCGACAAATTCCTTCGCCATGGTCTTCGACGTCGACGTCGTCAAGAAGCTCTCCGATTGCGGCGTGGCGATGATCGACGCGCCGGCTGAAGTCATTCCGATGGCGCTGAATTATCTTCATATCGACCCGCGGTCGACCAGTCCCGACGACCTCGCCAAGGTCGAGGAACTGATGGCCAAGGTGCGGCCCTACATCCGCTATTTCCACTCCTCGAAATACATAAACGACCTGGCGAACGGCGACATCTGCGTCGTGCTTGGCTGGTCGGGCGACATACTTCAGGCAAGGACGCGTGCCGCCGAATCCACCAAGAAGCTGGAGATCGCCTATTCCATTCCGAAGGAAGGCACGCTCATCAACTTCGATACGATGGCGGTGCCGAAGGATGCGCCGCACCCCGACAACGCCATGGCCTGGATCAACTTCAACCTGCGGCCCGATATTGCCGCTGCCAACTCCAGCTATGTCTCCTATGCCAACGCGATACCGGATTCCCTGCCGCTGATGGACAAGGCGATAGCCAGCGACCCCGGTGTCTTTCCTCCCGACGACGTGAAGGCCAAGCTGTTCGTGGTCGACAACAGCGACGCGAAGCTGCTGCGGTCTCAAAATCGTATGTGGACGCGTGTGGTGACGGGGCAGTAGGGCCGGCGCGCAACATCAGTTGCGCGCGGCCTCGCGAACGGCTGCCAGCAACTCCACCTGGGAGTGCACACCGAGCTTGCGGTAGATCTGCTTGATGTGGTTGCGGGCCGTGCCCGGCGAAATGGAAAGGCTCCGCGCGATGGTCTTGGCGTTGCCGCCGTCGATCAGGTGCCGCGCGATCTCGCTCTCGCGCGCGCTGAGCAGGGACCGCGCGGCTTCGACTGCCCCGCCCTTGTCCCGGAGGCGGCACAAGTGAAACAATCTTTCCAGAACCAGCTTCGTTGCGCCGCACGCGGCGCAGGCGAGCGCCAGGTCCTGCTCGCCAAAGGGCGGCGCGCCGTTGCGCCGCAGAAAGGTGACATAACCGGCGGTCAGCCTGTCGAGATTGAACACGCCGGTTATCTCGTCGAAGCTGTCGGAGGGGCCATAGAATTCGCGGTAATAGGGCGAGCGCTGAAAATCGCCGCTGCGGAGAGCCGATAACGGCAACAGGAAATCCTGCCGGCTGCTGGCGAACCGCTGGAAGAAGGGGTCCAGCCGGTAGACGCGGGCGTCGTAGTCACGGTTCCAGCGATCGGGGCCGGCGTCATCGATCGTCAGGGAGGTGATGTCACGGCGATAGAAGCCGACATAGACGCGATCGGAGCCGAGCAGCACGCCCGCCGCCGCGGTGAAGCGGGCCGACAATTCCTCGGGCGTTGCAGCGCCGGCCGCGGCGGCGACGCCGCCGCTCCAGCTTGCAAATCGGTCCAGGGAAAAATTCGCGAGCATTCGCGCCTAGCCTAGCGCATGCCGCCGCAAGTTCAACCTGGCGAATGGCGGCAAGGCGGCCCGGTATGGCTGCCTCAGGCACAGTGACGGATTGCGAGAGCGAGTAGTTGCTTTGACTTCACAGACCCAGGCCATACCTATTGCGAAACCCCTTTGCGGAGGCATCATGAGGTCCAAGCTGAGACTCGTCCCCTTCATCCTGCTGGCGTTCGCCGCCTTCTCACAGCCGGGCGTCGCCGCCGAAGCACCCGAGCGCTCGGCGCCCGAGGGTGGTGTGCTTTCTCTCCTGCCGCCGCCTCAGGTGACCGAGCATTCGATCACGCTCGCCGGGCGCAAGCTGGATTACCAGGCCAAGGCCGGCACGCTGTCGCTCTTGTCCGGCAAGGGCGACGTCACGGCCGAGATTTTCTATGTCGCCTACACGCAGCAGTCGCCTGCGCCGGCGAAGGACCGGCCGATCACCTTCGTCTTCAACGGCGGACCGGGCGCGGCATCGGCTTACCTGCATCTCGGCGCGATCGGGCCGCGCATCGTCGAGACCGCCGCCGACGGCGAGTTCCTGCGGCCGCCGCAAAAGCTCATCGACAATCCCGACAGCTGGCTCGACATGAGCGATCTCGTCTTCGTCGATCCGGTCGGCACCGGCTACAGCCGCGAGGCGCCAGGGCATGAGCCGAAGGAATTCTGGAGCGTCGACGCCGACGCCAGCTCGGTCGGCGCCTTCATCCGCCTCTATCTGGCGCAGAACGGCCGCAGCGGATCGCCGCTGTTCCTCGCCGGCGAGAGCTATGGCGGTTTTCGCGCCGCGCTGCTCGCCCGCACACTGCAGGAGGATGTTGGGTTGAGCCCCAGCGGCGTCGTGCTGATCTCGCCAGCGCTGGAATTCATGCTGGTGCGCCCCGATCAGTTCGACCAGTTGCATTGGGCGCTGGAATTGCCTTCGCTGGCGGCGACACGCCTGAAGGGCGACGGCGTCAGCGGTGATGCGTTGCGCGACAGGCTGGCCGAGGTCGAGCACTACGCGCTCGGCGATTATCTGACGGCGCTGAACAGCGGGCTGGAGCAAGGCGGCAAGCTCGCCAGCGGTCGCGTTTCGGAGATCACCGGCTTGCCGCTCGAGCTCGTCCAACGCAATTTCGCCCGCATCCCCATCGGGCTTTTCGCCAAGGAATTCCAGCGCGCCACGGGCAAGGTGCTCAGCCCTTACGACGCCACCATCGGCACCGCCGACATCGCGCCGCAAAGCGCGCGTGACGTGGGCCCCGACCCGGTGCTCGACCGCAGCATTCCAGCGCTGACATCCGCCTTCGTCGCCTATGCCCGCGACGAGCTCAACTACCGCACCGATGTCAGCTACCGGCTGCTCAACGGCGAGATCAGCCGCAGTTGGGATTACGGCACATCGGGCCAGGGTTATGCCGGCGTGATGAACGACCTGCAGCGGGCGCGTTCGCTCAACCCTGCCCTCGGCGTCGTCATCGTCAACGGCTACACCGACCTCGTCACACCCTATCTCGCCTCGCGCTACCTGGTGAATCAGGTTCCCTCGCTCGCCGACGCCAAGCCGATCCGCCTCGACGTCGTCGAGGGCGGCCACATGATGTATCTGCGGCCGGATGGGCGACGCGCGCTGAAGGACGCGGCATCGGAGCTCTATCAGGCGACGCAGTAGTCCCCCGACCGGCCTTCGGCGAACGACCTGCGCCAACGCAAGTGCCGCGGTGGAGCAGCGCCGTGCAAGCTTTCGCCCTTATAGCTGGAGCAGCGGTCCCGACTGGAGCGGAACCGCTTTCCACGCAACCACGCTGAAACCGCATGGCCGATATCGTCGTCCTCGAAAGCCGCGAAAGGGTGCTGGCCGGCATCCTGTTCACGGCCGCCGCCTATTTCCTGTTTTCGGCGCAGGATGCCTCGATCAAGCTCCTGGTCGTCGGCATGACGGTCTGGCAGATCATGTTCGTCCGCTCGATCACGGTGCTCGTCGCCTGCGGCGCGATCGGCGGCAGGCGGCTGTTCGCCGAAACGATCGACTCGCCGATCGTCAAGCCGATGCTGGTGCGCAGCGCCTTCACGCTGGCCGCCTGGCTTTGCTATTACAACGCCGCGCGCTCGCTGCAGCTCGCCGAGCTCACCACCATCTATTACGCAGCACCGATCATCGTCACCGTGCTGTCGGTGCTGATCCTGGGCGAGACGGTGCCGCTGCTGCGCTGGCTGGCGGTGTTCATCGGTTTCGTCGGCGTCTTCATCGCCTGCGATCCAAGCCGGCTCGGCCTCTCGCTGCCGGTGCTCCTGGTGCTGGCGGCGGCCGTCCTTTGGGGGATCGCCGTCGTGCTGCTGCGCAAGACCGCCATGCAGGAGCGCACTATGATCCAGCTCGTGCTCAACAATTTCTATTTCCTGCTCTTTTCGGCCGTGCCGGCGCTGATCTGGTGGCATATGCCGGACGGAACGCAGTTCCTTTTGCTCATCAGCGTCGGCGCGCTCGGCGGCGTAGCGCAATACATGCTGTTCGAGGGCATGAAGCGCGCGCCGGTGTCGATCGTGGCGCCGTTCGAGTACACATCGCTGGTCTGGGCCTTCGCGCTGGGCTACGCCATCTGGGGCGACCTGCCGCGCACGGAAGTGTTCATGGGCGCGGCGCTGATCATCGGCGCCGGCCTGCTCATCGTCGGCAACGAGCGTTTCCGCAAACGGGAGCAGGCCTGATGACAGAAGGCTGTCAGGAGCAACGGGGTAAGCTGGCGCCATGACAGATACGCTCGACATGCCGGAAAAGCTTGTGCCTGTCGCCGACGTGGCCGCCGAGCGCACGCTCGGCATCATCCTGGTGTCGGCCTCGGCGATCGCCTTCGCGCTGACCGGCGTGCTGACCAAGTCGATCCATGCCGATCCGCTGACCATCACCTGCTGGCGTGGTTTTTTCGGCTCGATCCTGATCAGCTTCTACGTGCTGTGGCGCCGCCAGCGCTCGGGCGGACGCGAAAGCCTGAAACTCGGCTGGCGCGGCTGGCTGCTGGCGGTCGAAGGGGCAGCGGCCAGCATCGCCTTCATCTCGGCCTTCAAATTCACCTATGTCGCCAATGTCGCGGTCATCTACGCGACCTCGCCCTTCATCGCGGCGCTGCTCGCTTTCCTGTTGGTGCGGGAGAAATTCCGGCTGCAGACGATGCTGGCGGCGGCCGTATCGCTGTGCGGCGTCGCCATCATGGTGGGCGCCGGCCTCGGCAACGGGCACCTGTTCGGGGATGGGCTGGCGCTTTTGATGACCGCCGGCAGCGCGCTTTACATGATCATGGTGCGCGCTTTTCGCGATTCGCCGGTCGTCTGGGCGGGCGCTGTCTCGGCCTTCCTGCTTTTCGTGTTCGGCTGGTTCGTCACCGATCCGCTGGCCGTGTCCACCCGCGACATGGCGCTGCTCGCCACTTTCGGCTGCTCTTTCGCGCTGGCTTCGATCCTGTGGACGGAAGGGTCGCGGCTGATCCCGTCGGCGGAAGCCGGGCTGCTGGGCTCGGCCGAGGTGCCGTTCGCCATCCTTTTTGCCCTGCTTTTCCTCGGCGAAATCCCGCCGATGGCTAGCATCATCGGCGGCGCTATCGTGCTTTGCGCGGTTTTCGCGCATGCCGGCCGCGACTGGTTGAAGGCGAAATCGGCGCGCTCGTAAATTATTTTCGCAGTCATGGAACCATCATCCGAGTCAGGCATTGTTGGTTCGACGGGTCACCCCCCAAGTCCCCCCAAACCCCTCGACCCGTCCGACTAGAAGCCGACCCGCAAAAAGGTCGGCTTTTTCTTTGGGAATTGCTTCGGGAACTCCCGGGACATGGCGGCACGGTTTCCATTCAGGACAAGGCCAGGCCGCCGCCGAGAAGCTGCGCCAAATCCCGCGCCGGGCGAGGAGCCTCGCGGCCGAGCCGGATGGCGAAATCGGCAACCGGCAGCGGCGGGAGGTCGAGATCGGCGGATGCCTCGACGATGCCGGAATGGGCGAAACGCCGGGTGCGCGGCGTCAGCGCGATGCCGGCATTGACCGCGCTGCGCAGGCCGGCAAGGCTGGCGCTGCCGGCGGCGATGCGATAACGGCGGCCGGCCGCGTCGAGCGCATTGAGCGCCGCTTCCCTGAAGCCGCAATAGGGATCGAGCAGGGCCAGCGGCACCGTGTCCTGCCGCGCCGCCAGGCCTTTTTCCGAGCAGAGCCACAGCATCGGCTCGCTGATCACGGCCGTTTCATCCGGTGATGGGGCATGGCGCATGGTGATCGCGAGGTCCAACTGGCCCGCCTGCAGCGCCGATCCGAGTTCCAGCGAGCGGCCGACGCGCAGCTCGATCCTGACGCGCGGATGGCTGACGGCGAAGGACCGGAGCAGGTCCGGCAGCCCTTGATCGGCGAAATCCTGCGTCGTGCCGATGGCGATGCGGCCGCCGGCGCGCGCGCCTTTCAGCGCCAGCCAGGCCTCGGTATGCACGGCAAGGATGCGCCGCGCATGGCCGACGAGGTCCTCGCCGGCCGGGGTCAGCCCGCGTCCCCTGCCCTGCGGGGTGAGCAGCGGCTCGCCGACGATCTCTTCGAGCCTTTGCATCTGTGCGGTCACCGCCGACGGCGTGCGCCCGACAGTGGACGCGGCCCTGGCCAGCGAGCCGCCGTCGACGAAAGCGAGGAAGGTTTTCAGAAGATCGGGATCGAGCGTTTCCATACTTCGACAATATCGAAGTAATTATCAAAAACAATTCGATTTTATTGACGCATGGATACGCCCATATCTCTCCCATCGAAGGCGCGACGCGCGAAACCGAAGGAGAAAAGAAATGCCGATCATCAACATCAGCATCACCGGCAAGCCCGACGCCAAGCTGTCCGCGGCAATCGCCAAGGAGGCCACCGACATCACCGCCAGGGAGCTGGGCAAGGATCCGACGATCACCGCGGTCGCGGTCAACTACATCGACCCGCGGCACTGGTTCGCCGGCGGCAAGTCGCTGGCCGAGCACGGCGCCAACACGTTCTGGCTGGACATCAAGGTCGTCGACGGCACCAACACCAAGCTCGAGCTCGAAGCCTATCTGAAGGCGATCTTCGAGGCTTTCGGCCGGCTGCCTGGCGGTGTGCATGAGGAAAGCTATGCCTTCGTGCATGAGGTGCCGGCGGCGGCCTATGGCTATGGCGGCAAGAGCCAGGAGTTCCGGTTCATCAGCGGGAGGCTGAAGGCAGTATAGGGTGTTTCGCTCCGCCGCCTGTCTGCACGGTACGCTATCTCGCGGGAGGATGAAGCCTGGTATCCAGCGCGAAATCCTCCTGCAGGCGCGGCTTGTAGAGGCCGCTCGCGCGGCCGGGATCGAACACCAGGTTCCAGCTATGCTGGGACACGGCGCTCGGAATCAGAAATAAGGGGTGTTCCGCTAAGAGACCGTCGCCAAACTGTTGCTGCCCTGCGCTTGGAATGCCTGGCCGAAGCCAGCTTGCGTTTGGAATATCGCCGATTTCCACCACATGAATTTTTGAAGGATCGGCGATCTCGAATGCCGTCAGCACGTGGCGGACTGTATCGAGCGTGCGAAATCCCTTGTGGACCGCCACCTCGAGAATGGCGGTCGAAGGGTCAACGGACGCATATACGGCCCTGACGCCTTTGCTGTTCCACCTTCCCCCGAGTTTGAAGGCTCCCTCGCCGCTGTCCCAGCTTGCCTGGAAGCGTTTGTGATCAAGCCTCCAGCCGACGACATCGCCCGTTCCGAGAGAACCTGGCAAAGGCGTCACGCGTAGACACCGTAGTCGAGCCGTTCGAGAAATTCCTGCACAAGCAGGGTACCCGCCGCTGTGGCCAAGAGATCGATCGGCCGCCTGTTGTCCAACCCCATGGCGGGCTCAATCATCCATTTCTCGGCCGCTTCCTGGTTTCCGAAAACAGACGTGGCCTTGGTGAGAACCCTGGCGAAATTCCAGGTCCTTGAGCCTTGCTCCCGATTGAGCGACCGGGAGTGATCCGATTTGTGCCGCTGATATGTCCGCTCGCTCATGCCGAATGCCGCCTCGAAGGCATCTGCTTCAATGACGGTCAGTTGCCTGACGAGGCTTTCCAGAGCCTGGCTTGGAATTCCATGCAGGATCATTTCATGCGCCTCGAGCGGGCTGGATACCGAAGATCCAAGAACCTTCGGCCCGCCGAACAGGTCGATCAGCCGTTCGAACTCCGGCTCCATGTGTGGTGCTTCGGCAAACCCCGTCGGGAAACTGGCCATCTTTACTTCTCCGTCACGTGTCATTTTATTTACGACATGTGTCAGAGCCTTTCAAGTGGAGATCGAGGCACTGCTTCAGTCCGCATTGACCTTGCCCCCACTTCCGCTACCCTCTGCCGCCGAAGCGGCCGCCAAGAGCCGCGTCCTGGAGGAGACTGGGAGAGAGCGGCATGATCCTGACCCTGGCGCTGCTGGCGGGCCTTGTCTTTGCCTGGCTGCTGATCGCCGTGATCGAGCGGTTCCGGCTCGACCTGCGCTTCACCCAGGCGCTGCTCTATGTGCCGTTCAAGCTCGCCTATCGCATCGCCGACAACCGCATCCGCATTGCCCGCAGCGCGAAGACGCCGGTCATCTATGTGGTCTCGCACCAGTCGCGCATCGAGCCGGCGCTGATGCTGTCGCTGCTTCCCGACGACACGCTGCATATCCTGGACGAGGCCTCGGCGCGCTCGCCGTGGCTGGAGCCTTGGCGCGAGCTTGCCCGCACCATCGCCTTCAACGCCGAGCATCTCTTCGTCAGCCGGCGGCTGGTGCGCGTGCTGAAGGGCAAGGGGCGGCTCGCCGTCTACCTGCCCGACGATGTCGAGCCGGACGTCAAATCCTTCCGGCTGTTTCGCGCCATCACCCGCATCGCCATGCAGGCCGACGCACGCATCGTGCCGATCTTCGTCGCCGGCACACGCGACCTGCCGGTGTCGCTGACGCCGAAGGAGAAAGCGCCGCGCCACTGGTTCCCGCGGCTTTCGGTGAGCGTGCTGGAGCCGATGACCATCGCCGAGCTGGTGGCGCGCAACCCGGACATGGCCTCCAACACCAACGCGCTGTTCGACCGTTTCGCCGAAGCGCGGCTCTACGGCACCAATCTCGACCGCGGGCTGTTCCTTGCCATGCGCGATGCCGCCGATCGCGTCGGCCCCTCGCATCCGATCATCGAGGACGTGATTTCCGGCTCGCTCAGCTATCGCAAGCTGTTCATCGGCGCGCGCGTCCTCGGCCGCCATTTCGAGGTGGTGACAGCGCCCGGCGAAGCGGTCGGCGTGCTCCTACCCAACGCCAACGGCGTGGTGCTCACCTTCGTCGGCCTGATCTCGGCGGGCCGCGTCGCGGCGATGATCAACTACACCGCCGGCCCGGCGAGCGTGACCGCGGCGGTCCGCACCGCGGTGATCCGCACCGTGGTCTCATCCCGCGCCTTCATCGAAAAGGCCGCCATCGACGACATCGTCGCCGCGGTCGAAGCGGGCGGCGCCAAGATGCTGTGGCTGGAGGATGTGCGCGCCGGCGTGACGGCCCTGGACAAGGTCGCGGCCGCGCTTTTGTGGCGCCTGCCTTTGCAGCGGCAGCAGGCGGGCAAACCAGCTGTGATCCTGTTCACCTCCGGCTCGGAGGGCACGCCGAAGGCGGTGGTGCTGTCGAACCGCAACCTGCTTGCCAATGTCATGCAGGCCGAGGCACGCGTCTCCGTCTCGCCGGCCGACATTCTGCTCAACGTGCTGCCTGCGTTCCATTCCTTCGGGTTGACCGGCGGCACCATCCTGCCGCTGGTCCTGGGCGTAAAGCTGTTCCTCTACCCCTCGCCGCTGCACTACAAGATCATCCCCGAGATCGCCCGCAAGGTGAAGCCGACCGTGATGTTCGGCACCGACACTTTCCTCGCCAACTATGCCCGAACCGCCAAGGACGGCGACTTCTCCAGCCTGCGCTTCGTCGTGGCCGGCGCCGAAGCGGTGAAGCCGGAGACGCGGCGCACCTATCGCGACCGTTTCCAGGCCTCGATCGTCGAAGGTTTCGGGCTGACCGAGGCCGCGCCCGTGGTGGCGGTGAACACCGCCATCCACGGCCGCGACGGCACGGTCGGGCGGCCGCTGCCGGCGATCCGCATGAAACTGGAGCCGGTCGACGGCATCGCCGAAGGCGGCCGGCTGTGGCTCGACGGGCCGAACATGATGATGGGCTACATGACCGCCGACAGGCCGGGCGAATTGCAGCCGCTGGAAGGCTGGCACGACACCGGCGACATCGTCTCGATCGACCGCGAGGGCTTCATCGCCATTCGTGGCCGAGCCAAACGCTTCGCCAAGATCGCCGGCGAGATGGTGTCGCTGGGCGCCGTCGAGATGCTGGTGCAGTCGCTGTGGCCGGAAGAGCGCCACGCGGCGGTGGCCGTGCCCGACAAGAGGCGCGGCGAGCGCATCGTGCTGGTGACCACGGCCGACGACGCCAGCGCCGAGGAGTTGCGTCAGTTCGGCAAGAAGGCAGGCGCGGCCGAGCTGATGGTGCCGAACGACATCATCAAGGTCGACGAGATCCCGGTGCTGGGCTCGGGCAAGACGGATTACATATCGGCGCGCAAGCTTGCAATCGACCGGCTGGGGCTGAGCGCGGCTGCCTGATCTCCCCCTCAAGGGGGAAGATTACCAGCTACCCGATATCCGACGGCGGCACCTTCTCGCCTTCGCGCATGGCCCGCTTCGAATAGGCGCGCACCGAGAGTGGCAGGAAAAGCAGATAGCCGGCGACGGAAGCCGTCAGCGTGTACCAGGGATAGGCCATCAACAAGAGGATGTAGAGCACGACGCCGAGGATCACCGGCAGCACCCGATCGCCGGGTATCTTGACGCTCTTGCCCGAATAGACCGGCAGGCGGCTGACCAGCAGGAACGCCACCAATACGGTAAAGCCCGAGGCGACGAAGGCCGCCGGCCGGGTGGGCTCCAGCCCGAGCCGCAGGAAATAGAGATAGAGCGGCAGCATGACCAGCACAGCACCCGCCGGAGCCGGCACGCCGACGAAATATTCGGTCTGCCATGCAGGCTGGTCGGTGTCGTCGGCCAGCACGTTGAAACGGGCAAGCCGCATGCCGCAGGCGATGGTGAAGAGAAGTGCCGCGATCCACCCGGGCGAGCCGGCGCGATCGAGCAGGAAGGCGTAGAGCACCAGCGCCGGCGCCACCCCGAAATTGACGATATCGGCCAGCGAATCCATCTGCGCGCCGAATTTCGAGGTCGCCTTCAGCATGCGCGCCAGCCGCCCGTCGATGCCGTCGAGGAAGGCGGCAAGCAGCACCATGACCACCGCGATCTCGAAGCGGTTCTCGAAGGCGAAGCGGATGCCGGAAAGGCCGGCGCAGATGGCAAGCACCGTGACCAGGTTGGGCAGCACCATGCGCATCGGGATCTCGCGGATGCGCGGACCGCCGCTGGCATGGGCCTCGAATTTCTTGAACGGCGCGCCCAACGCTCAGGAAACCCTGACCAAGGGCGTGACCGCGGTGCCGCCGAATTCGGCAAGCACGGTCTCGCCGCCGACCGCCGTCTGGCCGACCGCGACGCGCGGCACGGCGCTCGACGGCAGGAAGACGTCGACGCGCGAGCCGAAGCGGATCAGGCCGAAACGCTCGCCGATCGCGATCGTACCGCCGGTCTCGGCCCAGCAGACGATGCGGCGCGCCACAAGGCCGGCGATCTGGACGGCGGCGATCGTGCCGTTCGGGCTGTCGATGACCAGGCCGTTGCGCTCGTTCTCGGCGCTTGCCTTGTCGAGCTCGGCATTGAGGAATTTCCCGGGCTTGTGCTCGATGCGCGTGATCCGGCCGCGCACCGGGGCGCGGTTGATGTGGCAGGAAAACACGTTCATGAACACCGAAATGCGGGTCATTTCGCCGGAGCCGAGGCCAAGCTCGCTCGGCGGCACGGCGGGCCCGACCGCCGAAATCACGCCATCGGCCGGGCTCACCACCAGCCGGTCGTCGACCGGCGTGACGCGCTCGGGATCGCGGTAGAAATAGACGCACCAGGCGGTGAGGATCAGCCCGATCCAGAACAGGATCGAGGAGAAATAGCCGAGAAACAGCGTCGCCGCGGCGAAGGCGGCGATAAAGGGATAGCCTTCGCGATGGATGGGAACGAACGTATTCTTGACCGAGTCGAGAAGCGTCATAGGGCTTGGGACGGTCCCTGTTTCAGGTTGCGCCTCAATAGCGGAAAGCCCCCCTCCCCGCAACGCAACAATGGAGGGAGGACAAGCCTGGACGGCAGCGCCGGCGCGCAAACCTGACTTTTGCTCCTGCTGTCGGAACTCGGCTCCGCCACGCGTCCTTGGCGAGAGGACACCCAAGGAGCCCGCAATGCCTTCGCCGAAATCGCCTGCAATGAGTGCCAAGATCGTCACAACAGGCCTCGCCTTCGGCGAGTCGCCGCGCTGGCATGATGGCCGGCTCTGGCTCTGCAACTGGGGCACCGGCGAGATCGTCGCTGTCGACGAGGATAGCCAGAGCGAAGTCATGCTCACCGTGCCGGTCATCCTGCCCTATTCGATCGACTGGTTGCCGGATGGCCGGCTGCTTATCGTCTCGGGCCGGGAAGGCCTGCTGCTCAGGCAGGAAGCAGACGGGACGCTCGTCACCCATGCCGATCTCAGACATCTGTCGAAGAACCCCTGGAACGAAATCGTCGTCGACGGGCGCGGCAACATCTACGTCAATGGAGGCGGTCCGGCGCCGGCGCCGGGCGAGCATTTCGGGCCGGGCACGATCGTGCTGGTCGCAGCGGACGGCAGCGTGCGGCAGGTCGCCGAGGACATCGCCTTCGCCAACGGCATGGCGGTGACGCCGGACAACAAGACACTGATCGTCGCCGAATCCCACGCCAACCGATTGACCGCCTTCGACATCGCCACCGATGGCGGCCTTTTCAACCGCCGCGTCTGGGCGCGCCTCGGGAACGATTATCCCGACGGCATTTGCATCGATGCGGAAGGCTGTGTCTGGTACGCTGATGTGCCCAACCGGCACTGCGTGCGTGTGCGCGAGGGGGGCGTGAAGCTCGACGGGATCGCGACCGATCGCGGCTGCTTTGCCTGCATGCTGGGCGGCGCCGACGGCAGGACGTTGTTCATCACCGCCGCCGAATGGCGCGGCTTCGAGCATATGGTCAGCGACGCCCGCACCGGCCAGGTGCTGAGCGCCGCTGTCTCCGTGTCCGGAGCCGGATGGCCTTACAGCTCCGGTACGCGCTGGTAGTTGGCGATGTCGGCCTTTACGCCGAGGCGCGCGATGGTTTCCTGCGCGCTGAAGGCGATGCGTTCATGCGCGGCCCTGACGATCGGCACCACCTTGTCGACGGCATCCTGGCTTTCCCACTCGACCATGGTGACGATGTTGAACTCGCCGGGGCCGGAGAACTGTTCGAGCAGGAAATCCTGCACGAAGCCATCCTGCTGGCGCAGCAGTTCGTGCGTCATGAAGACCTTGCCGAGGATTTCCGCGCGTGCCTCCGCCGGCACGACGAATTTGTCGACCCGGAACACGCTACCGGTGCGGTGATTTCTGGTGCTCATTTCGATCCATCTCCGTTTGGAAGGGTTGCTTGGCAGGAGGCTCGGAGACGGTTTGCAAGCTCAAGGTAAGTTGAGGTCAAGGGGAATTTGGCTCTTCCTTCTCACCCTGCAGGAGAAGGAAGAGGCCTCAGCCAACCTCCGAAGTCCTCCTGCGCACAATCACCCCAAGCTCGTCGCTCTCGCGGGCGATGCGCAGGCGCTCCTCGGCTTCGGTCGCTTCGCGCTGGCGGTCCCACATCGAGGCGTAGAGGCCGTGCTTGGCCAGCAGCGCCGCATGGGTGCCGCGCTCGGCGATCTGGCCGTCCTTGAGCACGATGATCTCGTCGGCCGAGACCACCGTCGACAGCCGGTGGGCAATGACGATGGTGGTGCGGCCCTTGCTGACCTGGTCCAACGCTGCCTGGATTTCCTGCTCGGTGTGACTGTCCAGCGCCGAGGTCGCCTCGTCCAGCATCAGGATCAGCGGCGCCTTGAGGATGGTGCGGGCGATCGCGACGCGCTGCTTCTCGCCGCCCGACAGTTTAAGCCCACGCTCGCCGACCATCGCGCGGTAGCCTTCGGGCAGCTTGTCGATGAACGGCCCGATCTGGGCGAGCTCGGCCGCCTTGCGCACTTCCTCCTCGCTGGCGCCGACGCGACCGTAGCGGATGTTGTAGGCGATGGTGTCGTTGAAGAGCACCGTGTCCTGCGGCACCATGCCGAGCACGGCGCGCAGGCTCTCCTGCGTGACGTCGCGGATGTCCTGGCCGTCGATCAGCACCTGACCGCCCTGCACGTCGTAGAAGCGGAATAGGAGCCTGGAAATGGTCGACTTACCGGCCCCGGACGGGCCGACGATCGCCACCGTCTTGCCGGCCGGCACGTCGAAGGAGACGCCCTTCAGGATCTTGCGGTTGGGATCATAGGAGAAATGCACGTCGCGGAACTCGACCTTGCCGGGCCCGACCTTCAAAGGCTTCGCATCCGGCTTGTCGACGATCTCCTGCGGCACGTCGAGCAGGTCGAACATGTGCTCGATGTCGGTCAACCCTTGCCGGATCTCGCGGTAGATGAAGCCGATGAAGTTGAGCGGCACCGAAAGCTGGATCAGCATGGCGTTGATGAAGACGAAATCGCCGACCGTCTGCCTGCCGGCCTGCACCTCCAGCGCCGACATGCACATGACGATGACGGTGCCCAGACCGAAGATGACGCCCTGGCCGAAGTTCAGCCAGCCGAGCGAGGTCCAGGTTTTCGTCGCGGCGATCTCGTAGCGCGCCATCGAGCGGTCGAAACGCTCGGCCTCCATGCGTTCATTGGTGAAATATTTGACCGTCTCGAAGTTAAGAAGCGAGTCGATCGCCTTGGTGTTGGCGTCGGTGTCGCTGTCGTTCATGTCGCGACGGATCGAGATGCGCCAGTCGCTGGCCTTGACGGTGAACCAGACATAGAGGCTGACGGTGAGCGCCACCACGGCCACATATTTCCAGCCGTAGGTGAAGGCGAAGATGCCGGCGGTCAGCGCGAATTCGAGGATCGTCGGCGCCGTGTTCAGCATGATGAAGCGCACGATCGTCTCGATGCCCTTGGTGCCGCGCTCGATGATGCGCGACAGGCCGCCGGTGCGGCGCTCGAGATGGAAGCGCAGCGACAGCTGGTGCATGTGGACGAAGGTGCGGAAGGCGAGCTGGCGCACCGCATACTGGCCGACCCGGGCAAAGAGCGCGTCGCGCAGCTGGTTGAAGCCGAGCTGGATCAGGCGCAGGACGTTGTACGCAATGACCAGCGCCACCGGCGCCAGCAAAAAGGACGGCAGCGGCGGCGGCGTCTTCGAGGCGTGGGCCAGCGCGTCGGTCGCCCATTTGAAGAAATAGGGGCCGGCGACCAGCGTCAGCTTAGCGACGACCAGAAGCAGCGTCGCCCAGGTGACGCGGGCTCGGAGATCGGCGCGCTCGGCCGGCCACATATAGGGCCACAGATTACGCAGCGTGGTGAGGGTGCCGGCTTCGGCGGATACGGTCTTTTCGGCCACTAGTCTTGCCTTTTGGGTAAACCGCTGGGGCAGCAGAAGTTGACGAGTCGGGTGAGCGAGGCCGAGACGCCCTCAAGCGCGGCGTGGTCGACGGCATAGCGCGAGCGCTGGCGGTCGGCCTCGAAACTGACGAGCCCGGCCTCGACCAGGATCTTAAGATGCTGCGAGACGGTCGACTGCGCGAGGTCGAGATGGTCGACCACCTCACGGCACGAGCAGCAGCGGCTGGCCGAAAGGCGCTTCAGGATCTCGATGCGCGCCGGATGCGAGAGCGCTGCCAGGCGGAGCGCCATGGCGTGGCTGTCGCTGCAGCGGATTTCGGAGGATTCGGGCATCGTCCATCGGCGATAGACGATGAGGGGGAATGGGGCAAGCTGGACGGATGGGCAGATTTGAAGTGCTGGCGGGACAGCACCCCCCTCTGCCCTGCCGGGCATCCCCCCGCAAGGGGGAGATCAGCTAATCGCCTACTCCGTCTTCGTCTGGGTGGTCATCTGCTCGCCCATGGCCTTCATGTCGGCGGCCTCGCCTTCCTTCGAAGTCGAAGGCACCTTGAACACCTGGCCCGGCCAGATGCGATCGGGATCGCGGATCTGGTCCTTGTTGGCCAGATAGATCGTCGAGAAGCGAGTGCCATGGCCGTAGACGCGGCGCGAGATGCGCCAGAGCGTGTCGTTGCGGCGGATGATGACGGAGCCGTCGGCATGTTCGAGCTTCGGCGCGACCGTTTCGGGCACGTCGGTCGAGGGCGTCGCCTCGGCAACCTTGGCAGCAGCCCCGGCGCCCGGGGCGGGCTTGGCCGCTTCGGCCGTTGCTGTCTCGGTCGTGGTTTCGGCGGTCTTGGTCTCGGCCGGCTTGGCCTGCGCCGGCTTTGTCTCGCTTGGGGCGACGGCGGCGACCGACTCGCCGGGCTCGCGCTCGAACGGGACGGCAGCGCGGGCGACGACCTTGACGCCATCATTGTCCAGGCCATCGACATGGATGGTGTAGCTGCCGACCGGAATGTCGCGCGTCGCTTCGATCAGGAAATGCCCGTCGGCCGAAGTCTTGGCGTCGCCGAGCAGGATGGCGTCGGCATAGGCGCGCACCTTGCGGCCGGGATCGGCCGTGCCGGCGACGAATATCTTGCTGCCGTCGATCTCGACCGCTTCGACGGCGATCTTGGGCTCCGCTGCGGCGGCCACAGCCGGCGCGGTCGCCGGAGCCTGGTCGGTGGCGGCGGGTGCGGTCGTCGGCGCCGTGCTGGACGCGGTCGGTGCCGGAGCCTGCTCCGTGGCCGCCGCCGCCTGATCGCTAGCGGCCGGCGCCGCCGGCTTGGTCTCGGCCTCAGGAACGGTGATCAACTGCGAGGCCTTGCCCGGCTCCTCGACCATGGCCAGCACCTGGCCGGTCGGGCTCTGCGGCACCGAGACGACGGCGGTCTGGGCCGAGGCGACGGTCGTGCCGCCAACCGTCTGGCGCAGGGTGATCGTATAGTCGCCGGGCTTCAGCGGATCGTCGAGCACGATGGCGAAGGCGCCGTCGGGCCCGGACTCGGTCGAGCCGAGCACCGTGCCCTCATTCAAAATCTCGACCTTGGCGTTGGGCGCTGCGCTGCCGGCGACGACGATCGAGCCATTGCCCTCGACGCGCACGACATCGAAGGTCGGCAGCGTCGGACCGGCGGCGGCGGGCGCCTGGGCGGCCGACGCCATGGCGTTGTTGGCCGGCGCAATCTTATTGGCGGGCGCCATCGTGTTCGCCGGAGCCATTGTGTTTGAAGGAGCCTGGGGCACACGCGCCTCTGTGCTCGTGCTCGAGGATTCAGCCGGTTTCGCAGCGGTCTGCGGCAGCGTCGCGACCTGCGCCGGCTTCTGGTTGTTGATATAAGGGTCGAGCGCGCCCGAGCCGTAGGCGACCGCCGCGACGGCGACAACGCCGCCCGCCGCGAACAAAAACGCCTTAGAAGGATTGATAGCCATAATTCCGTATTGCCCCCTTAGCCACCTAACGCCCGGTCTAGCCTGTTTTCCCGAGTCCGACAAGAAAAAGCCCGTCCGCGGGCTTGACCGCGCCAACCGTCCACATCACCAATCATCGCCATGAACACGATTCGATCCGTCTGCGTCTATTGCGGCTCGTCTCCGGGCCGCGACGAGGCCTATATCAAGGCCGGCCACACGCTCGGCCGCTCGCTTGCCAAATCCGGGTTGCGCCTGATCTATGGCGGCGGCACCAAGGGCATCATGGGCGCTGTCGCCGACGGCGCGCTCAAGGCCGGCGGCAAGGTCACCGGCATCATCCCGCGCTTCCTGATCAACAAGGAGGCGACCGAGACCGCGCTCGACAAGCTCGACGAACTCTTGATCACCGACAACATGCACGAGCGCAAGCACAGCATGTTCGAAAAATCCGACGCCTTTGTGGCGCTGCCGGGCGGCATCGGCACGGTGGAGGAGATCGTCGAGATCATGACCTGGGCGCAACTCGGCCATCACCGCAAGCCGATCGTCTTTGCCAACGTCAAGGGTTTCTGGGACCCGATGCTGGCGCTGATCGAGCACATGGCGGCCGAAGGCTTCATCCACACCGCGCAGCGGGTAAAACCGCTGGTCGTCGACGACCCGGAGGCGATCGTCGCCGCCATCATGGTGGCCGGATCGTCGGTCGACGCGCCGACGGAAGGCGTGCGGTCGTTGATAGACAAGATGTAGGCAGTAGGGAATAGGCAATAGGCAAGCATGCCTACTGCCTACTGCCTACTGCCCTCCTCAAATCCCCAATCACCGCCCGCCGGTCATTCCGCCGCCAGGCGAGGTGGATCGAAACGCTGCGTTTGAACCACGGCAGGTCGCGGAAGACGACGCCCTGGGGTGTCGCGCTTCGCAGGCTTTGCTGGACCGTGGCGAGGCCGAGGCCGGCGCTGACCAGGCCGAGCGAGGTCAAGGGATCGGCCGTCTCATAGGCGATATCGGGCATGAAGCCGGATTCCGCGCAGGCCGCCAGGAACTGCGCGCGGTTGGTGTCGCCAGGCTGGCGCACGACAGTGATCCAGACGCGGCCGTCGAGCTGGCTAGGTTGGATATCGGCGACATCGGCGAGCGGATCACCCTCCGGCATTGCCAGCACCAGCGGCTCGCGCCGCACCAGCATGCTTTCAAGATCGGGGTCGCCTTCCGGCGCTGGCGAATAGACGAAGCCGAGATCGAGCGCGCGCTGGCGCAGATCCTCGAACTGCGCCGCTGTCCGCCGGCTGCGCAAATGCAGATGGAAATCCGGCCGCTCTCTGCGAAAATCCCGCAGCATCGCGGCGACCAGCCCGGAATGCACCGCGCCCTCGACATAGCCGATGGCGAGGCTGCCGGTCGCGCCGCTGGCGAGGTTGCGGCCGAGCTCTTCCAGCCGCGCCGCATTGGCAAGCAAGGCGCGGGCCTCGGCAAGGAAGGCCCTGCCCTCGGCGTTGAGATGGACGCGCTGCTTCGCCCGCTCGAACAGGGTGACGCCGAGTTGCTCCTCGAGCTGGATGATCTGCCGGCTCAAGGGCGATTGCGAAATGTGCAATTGCGCGGCGGCGCGGCCGACATTGCCAGCCTCGGCGACGGCGACGAAGTATCTGATCTGGCGCAGGTCGAGCATTTTTCGCCTTCAACGGTCAAGACCTTTTCAGTCTCAACTATAGCCTAATCAGTCTTGGACAGTCTGGCCAGCCAGCGCGATACCTGCCGGCATCAACTTGCCACAAAGGAGACCGCCATGCAGTTCTTTGCCCTGCTCACCCGCAACACCGAAAAGTTCAGCGACGCCGATTTCGCGCCGCTGCTGCCGCCCGAATCCGAGCAACGCAAGACGCTCTACGCGCAAGGCGCCGTGCGCCAGATCTGGAACCGCGGCGACATTCCCGGCACCGGCATCATGTTCGAGGCGGCCGACGACGCCGAAGTGCGCGGCCACCTTGCCACGCTGCCGCTGATCGAGGCCGGCATGATGGACATCGCGGCCGTTGTGCCGCTCAACCCCTATCCGGGCTTTGGACCGAAGCGGTGAGCCGAGCCCGTCAATGAGGTTGCCGCAGTTGCGGCAGCCTCAAGGCCAGGCGTCCTTCATCGCGTTCACCGACAGCCACGCCATCGCGGGGAGTGCGACGAGCAGCCCCAGCCGCAGCCCCGCGGATCGCGCCTGATCGGGTTCCTGACGCTGAAGCCGGCGCCAGATCTGGAATGCCGCGGCGAGAACGAGCAGCGCATAAAAGCCGGCGAGCACCCACAGGGCTGTCTGACCGGATATCGCAATGCCGTTATTCTCGAGCACCTTGCCGAACAGCATGACCGGCGCGGCGACGAAGAAGGCAATGGCGATGCCGAACAGGAAGCCGATCAGGGCGCCCGGGAACGATGTCGCCGACAGTGCCACGAGCACCGCCATCAGGATGAGCAGAGTGATGAACGCGCGCTGGCTCACGGCCACATTCCCCGATCGAACGCGGCGGAATGTATCAGTCCGGCCTTAATCGCGGGTAACAGCCCAGGCCCATCTTCAAGGCGCGGTCCGGCCGCGGGCATGGCCGGAACGTCGCCTCCCCTTGCCGGCAACGGAACCGTCGCTATTGTCGGCGGCAATCCGAAACAGGACGAAAACTTCCATGAGACTTGGCTTTGTCGGCACGGGCGCGTTGAGCTCGGCCATCGTCACCGGGCTGAAATCGCTGCCGGGCGAGACGACGCCGGTGGTGGTTTCGCCGCGCAACGAAGAGATCGCCGCGGAGCTTGCCCGGCGCTTCCCGGATGTGCGCATCGCCGCCGACAACCAGGCCGTGCTCGACCAGTGCGACACCGTCATGCTTGCGGTGCGGCCGCAGATCGCGCATGAGGTGCTGAAGGAACTGCGGTTCCGGCCGGACCATCATGTCGTCAGCCTGATCGCCACGATATCGCGCGATGAGATCGCCGCGCTGGTGGCGCCGGCTGCGCATGCTGGCAAGGCGCTGCCGATGCCGATGATCGCCCGCCTGCAAGGCACGACGATCGTCTGTCCGCCGGACCCGGTCGTGGCGGCGTTCTTCGGCCGGCTGGGCGGCGTGATCGAAGTCGAGGACCAAAGCGAGTTCGATGCGCTGAGCGTCGTCACCGCGACCTATGCCAGCTATTTCAAATATCTCGACACGATCCACACCGGGGTGCGCGGCCAGGGTGTGCCGGGCGACAAGGCCCGCGACTACATCACCAGCATCTACAAGGCGCTGGCCAACGCGCCCGACACGGCGCCAGACGAAGATTTCATGCATCTTGCGCAGGACTATGCGACGCGCGGCGGCATCAACGAGCAGATGCTGCGCGAACTGACCGAGCGGGGCACGTTCGAGGCCTTCGCGGAGAGCCTCGGTCGCGTGCACCGGCGCATCACCGGCGAGTGATCGGGGTCACTCCGCCGGCGCGAGTCGCAGCGATGGCTTCCTCGCGTTGAGACGGTCGAGATAGAGATAGACGACCGGCGTCGTGTACAGTGTCAGCAACTGCGAGACGATGAGGCCGCCGACGATCGCCGCGCCGAGCGGCTGGCGCAGTTCCGCGCCCGTGCCGGTCTCGATCGCCAGCGGCAGCGCGCCGAGCAGCGCCGCGAAGGTCGTCATCATGATCGGCCGGAAGCGCTGGACGCTGGCCTTGTGGATGGCCTCGCGGGACGAGAGCCCTTCCTGGCGCTCGGCCTGCAAGGCCATGTCGATCATCATGATGGCGTTCTTCTTGACGATGCCGATCAACAGGATGATGCCGATCAGCGAGATCACGTCGAACTCCATGCCGGTGACGATGAGCGCGAGCAGCGCGCCGATGCCCGCCGAGGGCAGCGTCGACAGGATGGTGATCGGGTGGACATAGCTTTCATAGAGCACGCCGAGCACGACATAGATCGTGGCAAGCGCGGCTGCGATCAAAAGCAATTCGTTGAGCAGGTTGGCGCGGAAGGCGAGCGCGGTGCCGGCCAGTGAGCCATGGATCGTGACCGGCATCTTCAGCTCGGCCATGGCGCGGTCGATCGCGGCCGAGGCGTCGCCGAGCGTCGCGCCGTCGGCGAGATTGAACGAAATGGTCGTGGCGACGAAATGGCCCTGGTGGTTGACCGATAAAGGCATGGTCGCCGGTCCATAGGTGCTGAAGGCGGCCAACGGCACCATTTTTTCGGCGGAGGTGCTGACCGCCGCGCCGCTCGAGGCGCTGCCATGGCCGGTGACGGCGATGGCGTTGGTCGCCTGGTTCCGCAGCGAGCCCGTCAGGCTGCCGGCCAGCGCGTTGGTCTGCTGCGTGCCGCTGGCCGCGGCGCCCGAGGTGCTGACATAGATGCCGTTCAGCGCGCTCGGATCCTGCAGATAGCGCGGCGCCACCTCCATGACGACATGATACTGGTTGCGGGCGTTGAAGATGGTCGACACCTGGCGCTGGCCGAAGGCATCGTAGAGCGTGGCGTCGATACTGGCCGGGGTCAGGCCGAGACGCGCAGCGCTCTCGCGATCGACCGTGATGTTGGTTTCGAGCCCGGCCTCGTCGCGGTCGGAGTTGACGTCGGTGAGCTCCGGCGACTGCTTGAGGAGATTGACCAGCTTCGGCGTCCATTCGTCGAGATCGGCAGTGGTGTCGGCCTGCAGCGTGTACTGGTAGGTCGCAAGGCTCTGGCGCCCGCCGACCCTGATCTCCTGGCGCGGATTGAGGAAGAGCTGCGCGCCGGGCAATTGCCCGAGCTGCGCGCGCAGCCGGGTCAGCACCACCTGCAGCGGCGCCCGCTCGCCCTTCGGCTTCAGCGCGACCTGGACGAAGCCGGAATTGGTCTGCCGGCCGCCGATATATCCGACCACGCTCTCGACCGCCGGGTCGCTCTTGAGGATCGATTCCAGCCGCTCGAATTTCTGGCGCATCAGCTGGAAGGAGATAGCCTGGTCGGCGCGCAGGCCGCCCATCAGCTCGCCGGTGTCCTGCTGCGGGAAGAAGCCCTTCGGCACCACAGTATAGAGATAGACGTTGAAGACGATGGCCGCGAGAAGCACCACCAGCATGATTTCCGAATTGTCGAGCGACCAGGCCAGCGAACGGCCATAGAAGGCGCGGACGCGTTCGAAGACGCCTTCGCCGAAGCGGGCAAGGATCGAGCGTCCGGTCGACGGGCTCGCGCCCGGACGCAGAAAGTGCGCGCACATCATCGGCGTCACCGTCAGCGACAGGACGAGCGAAATCGCGATCGAGAGCGACAGCGTCAGGGCGAATTCCTGGAACAGGCGGCCGAGTATGCCGCCCATCAACAGGATCGGCAGGAAGACGGCGACCAGCGAGGCGCTCATCGACAGCACCGTGAAGCCGACTTCCCTGGCGCCGACCAGCGCCGCCCTGCCGCGCGGCATGCCGTCCTCGATGTGGCGCGTGATGTTTTCCAGCACCACGATGGCATCGTCGACGACAAAGCCGGTGGCGATGGTGAGCGCCATCAGCGACAGATTGTCGAGCGTGAAGCCGAGCAGGTACATGGCGCCGAAAGTGCCGAGGATCGAGACGACCAGCGCGACGCTCGGGATCAGCGCCGCGCGCCAGTCGCGCAGGAAGCAGAACACCACGAGGATGACGAGCAGCACCGCCAGCACCAGTGTCAGCTCGGTGTCGTGCAGCGAGCCGCGAATGGTGGTCGAGCCGTCGGTCGCGATGCCGAGCCGCGCGTCGGCCGGCACCGAGGCCTGCAGCGTCGGGATCAGGGCGCGGACGCGGTCGACGGTCTCGATGATGTTGGCGTTGGGCTCGCGGTAGAGCACCAGGAGCACCGCCGGCTCGCCATTGGCCAGACCGAGATTGCGCACGTCCTCGACGGAATCCTCGACATCGGCGATGTCGCGCAGCCTGACCGCCGCATTGTTGCGCCAGGCAATCACCAGATCGCGAAAGTCGGCGGCGTGGCTCGCTTGGTCGTTGGTGTAGAGCTGGTAGCGCAGCGCGCCGTCTTCCTCGAAACCTTTCGGGCTGCGCGCGTTGGCCGAGGCAAGGGCGGCGCGCACATCCTCCAGGCCGATGCCGTAGTGGAACAGCGCGCCGGGATTGAGCTCGACGCGCACCGCCGGCAGCGACGAGCCGCCGAGGTCGACATTGCCGATGCCCTCGACCTGCGACAGACGCTGCTGCAGCACGGTCGCGGCGGCATCGTAGAGCTGGCCGGGCGTCAACGTGCGCGAGGTCAGCGCCAGGATCATCACGGGCGAGTCGGCGGGATTGTATTTGCGATAGGTCGGGTTGCTGCGCAGGTCCGACGGCAGGTCGGCGCGCGCGGCGTTGATGGCGGCCTGGACGTCGCGCGCGGCCCCGTTGATGTCGCGGTCGAGGTCGAATTGCAGCACGACATTCGTCGAGCCTGTGCCCGAGCGCGAGGTCATCTCGGAGACGCCGGCGGTCTGGCCGAGATGGCGCTCCAGCGGCGCCGCGACATCGGTCGCCATCGTGTCGGGGCTGGCGCCCGCCATCGAGGCCTGCACCGAGATGGTGGGGAAATCGACCTTGGGCAAAGGTGCCACGGGCAAATTGAAATAGGCGATCAGGCCGGCGGCGGCGAGGCCGATCGCGAGCAGCGTCGTAGCGACCGGCCGCGCGATGAACGGGGCCGAGAGATTCACGGCGCGGACCCGCCGGCGGAGGCTTCGACGACGCCGGCGCCGCGCCGCGTCAGCCGGTCGAAGGCAAGATAGATGACCGGCGTGGTGAACAGCGTCAGCACCTGGCTGACGATCAGGCCGCCGACGATGGTGATGCCGAGCGGCTGGTGCAATTCCGAGCCGGCCAGGCCGCCGACCAGAAGCGGCAGCGCGCCGAAGAGGGCGGCGAACGTCGTCATCAGGATCGGGCGGAGCCTGAGCAGGCACGCCTCGTAGATCGCCTCGCGCGGATCGAGCCCCTGCAGCCGCTCTGCCTGCAGCGCGAAGTCGATCATCATGATGGCGTTCTTCTTGACGATGCCGACGAGCAGCACGATGCCGATGATGCCGATGACATCGAGGTCATGGCCGGCGAGCATCAGCGCGACCAGCGCGCCGACGGTTGCCGAGGGCAGCGTGGACAGAATGGTCAGCGGATGGATGAAGCTTTCGTAGAGCACGCCGAGCACGACATAGACCGTGGCGACCGCCGCCAGCACCAGAAGCAATTCGTTGGACAGCGAGCTCTGCAGCGCAAGGGCGGCGCCCTGGAAGCCGGTCGTCAGGCCGGCGGGCGGCCGCATGTCCTTCTCGGCGGCGGTGATCGCCGCGGTGGCATCACCGAGCGAGACGCCGGGGGCAAGGTTGAACGAAATGGTCGCGGCCGGGAATTGCGCCAGGTGGTTCACCAGCAGCGGCGCCTGCCGGACATTGATGCTGGCGATCGCCGACAGCGGCACCTGGCCGGCGCCCGAGGACGGCAAATAGATCGAGCCCAGCGAGGCCGGCGTCTGACCGACCGACGGATCGGCTTCGAGGATGACGCGGTATTCGTTCGACTGGGTGAAGATGGTGGAGATGATGCGCTGGCCGAAGGCGTCGTAAAGCGCATTGTCGACCGTTGCCGGCGTGATGCCGAAGCGCGCCGCCGTGGCGCGGTCGATGGTGACGTCGACGGCAAGCCCGCTCTGCTGGCTGTCGCTGGCGACATCGGCGAGTTCGGGAAGCGCCGTGAGCCTGTCGGTTAGCTTGGTCGTCCATGCCGCCAGCTCGACCGGATCGGAATCCTGCAGCACATACTGGTATTGCGAAGCGCTGATCGTGGAATCGACCGTCAGGTCCTGCACCGGCTGCATGTGCAGCGCTATCCCGGTGATTTGGGCCGTCTCCTGCATCAGCCGGCGGATGATGGCGCCGGCGTCGTCAGTGCGCTCGTCGCGCGGCTTCAGATTGATCAGCATGTGGCCGCTGTTGGCGGTCATGTTCTGGCCGTCGACGCCGATGAAGGACGACAGGCTGGCGACATCGGGATCCTTCAGGATGGCGTCGGCCAGCGCCTGCTGGTGCGCCGCCATGTCGGCATAGGAAGCCGAGCCCGCCGCTTCGGTGATGGCCGAGATGGCGCCGGTGTCCTGCACGGGGAAGAAGCCCTTCGGGATGGCGATGTAGAGATAGACGGTGAGCGCCAGCGTTGCGACCGCCACCAGCAATGTCAGCGCCTGGCGGTCGAGCACCCAGCGCAGCGCAGCGCCATAGCCATTGGCGACCGCGTGGAAGGCGCCCTCGCTCCAGCGCGACAGCGCGCCCGGCCTGCGCTCGGCCGGTGGCTTCAGGAGCCTGGCGCAGAGCATCGGCACCAAGGTCAGCGAGACGATGGCCGAAATGACGATGGCGATGGCTAGAGTGATGGCGAATTCGTGGAACAGGCGGCCGACGACGTCGCCCATGAACAGAAGCGGGATCAGCACCGCGATCAGCGAGACGGTGAGCGAGATGATGGTGAAGCCGATCTGGGCCGAGCCTTCGAGCGCGGCGGTCACCGGATCGTCGCCATGCTCGATGAAGCGCGAGATGTTCTCGATCATGACGATGGCGTCGTCGATGACGAATCCGGAAGCGATGGTGAGCGCCATCAAGGACAGATTGTCGAGACTGAAGCCCCACAGATACATGACCGCGAAAGTGCCCACGAGCGAGAGCGGCACCGACAGGCTGGGGATGATCGTCGCCGGGATGTTGCGCAGGAACAGGAAGGTGACGAGGACGACCAGCAGCGCCGCCATCGCCAGCTCGAACTCGACGTCGTCGACCGAGGCGCGGATGGTGGTGGTGCGGTCGGTCAGCGGCTCGACGCAGAGCGCCGCCGGCAGGCCGGCGCGCAATTGCGGCAGCAGCGCCTTCACGCCCTCGACGACGCGGATGACATTGGCGCCCGGCTGGCGCTGGATGTTGAGGATGATTGCCGGCGTGCGGTTTTCCCAGGCGCCCAGCCTGGAATTCTCGGGGCCTTCGATGATGTCGGCCACCTCGCCCAGCCGCACCGGCGCGCCGTTGCGATAGGCGATCACCATGTCGGCATAGGTCTTGGGATCGGCGACCTGGTCGTTGGCGTTGATGGTGTAGGAGCGCGCCGGCCCGTCGAAGCTGCCCTTGGGCGTGTTGACGTTGAGCGTGCCGATGGTGGTGCGCAGATCGTCGATATTGAGGCCCATGGCGGCCAGCGCCTTGAGCTTCACCTGCACGCGCACGGCCGGCCGCTCGCCGCCGGAGATGCTGACCAGGCCGACGCCGGGAAGCTGCGATATCTTCTGCGCCAGCCGGGTCTCGGCATAGTTCTCGACTTGCGTCAGCGGCAGCGTCTTCGAGGTGATCGCCAGCGTCAGGATCGGCGCGTCGGCCGGGTTGACCTTGGCGTAGATCGGCGGCGCCGGCAGGTCGGCGGGCAGAAGATTGCCCGACGCGTTGATCGCCGCCTGCACCTCCTGCTCGGCGATGTCGAGGCTGAGGTCGAGGCTGAAGCGCAGCGTGATGACCGAGGCGCCGGCGGAAGAGCCCGACGACATCTGCTCCAGCCCAGGCATCTGGCCGAACTGGCGCTCCAGCGGTGCCGTGACCGAGGTCGTCATCACCTCGGGGCTGGCGCCGGGATAGAAGGTCTGAACCTGGATCGTCGGATAGTCGACCTCGGGCAAAGCCGAGAGCGGCAGGAACATGTATGCGATCATGCCGACGATCAGGATGGTCGCCATGATCAGCGTGGTGGCCACCGGCCGCAGGATGAACGGCCGCGACGGGTTCAACCAGCCGGAGACGAGGCCGCTCGGCGTGCTCATTGGCCTTGGCCGCTGTCGCCGCCATTGCCGCCGCTGCCGGCATTGGCGCCGCCGTCGCGGCGATGGTGGCGGTGATGCTTACGGCCGGAAGCATCGCCCGATGCGTCCGCGCCCTCGCCTGCCCGGCCGCCCTGGCCATTGGTGGCCGCGGGGGCGTTGCCGGAATTGGCGGGCGTGTTGCCGGAGCTGGCCGGCGGCGTGCCGGCAGCCGGGCTGCTCGCCCCAGCTGCTTGCGGCTGCGCGGGCGCGGCGCCGGCGGCCGGCGCTGTTCCCGAGGCTGGCACGGCATTGTCGGGCACGGTGACCTTGGCCCCGTCCTTCAGCCGGTCGACGCCGTCGACCACGACCTTGGCACCCGGCGCCAGGCCGGAGAGCAGCTGCGTGACGGTGGCGTTGCCCGGGCCGAGCGTAACGGTCTTGACCGAGACGGTGCTGTCGTCGTTGAGCTGGTAGACGAAGGTGCCTGGCGCGCCGTGCTGGATGGCGGCGTTGGGCAGCACGCTGACGCCGGTCAAAGTGCGCACAAGCAGATGCACGTTGACGAACTGGTTGGGATAGAGCACGCCGTCGATGTTGGGGAAGACGGCGCGCAGCTTCACCGTGCCGGTGGTCGGATCGATCTGGTTGTCGATCGTCTGCAGCGTGCCTTCGGCGATCTCTTTGGTGTCGTTGCGGTCGAACAAGGTGGCCTTGAGCCCGGCATTGCCATGCGTCTGCTCCAGCACTTGCGCCAGGCTGTCCTCTGGCAGCGAGAACAGAACCGAGATCGGCTGCATCTGAGCGATCACCGCGATGCCGGTGGCGTCGCCCGGCGTGACATAGTTGCCCTGATCGACCAGGCGCAGGCCGATGCGGCCGTCGGCGGGCGCGGTGATATGGCTGTTGGCGATGTTGACCTGGACGGCCTCGATCTGCGCCTGGTCGGACATCACCGTCCCCTCGTCGGACTGCACCGTCGCGCGCTGCAGGTCGACCGCCTGCTGGGTGATGGCGTTGGAGGTGAGCTTCAAATCGCGATCGAGGTCGAGCTTGGCATCGGCAAGCAGCGCCTGGTCATGCTCCAGCTGGCCCTGCCATTGATGCAGCGAGGCGTTCAGCGTGCGGTCGTCGATCTGAGCGAGGAAATCGCCCGTCTTCACGTTCTGGCCCTCGGTGAAGCCGATCTGGGTGATCTGGCCGCTGACCTGCGCGCGAACCGTCACGGTCGAGAGCGGGGTGACGGTGCCCAGCGCCTCGAGCACGATCGGAATATCGGCCTGCGCCACGGGCGCAACGGCAACCGGCTGCGCAAGATCGCCGCCGCGGAAACGGCCGCCACGGTGGCCGCCTTGCTGCTGAACCTGAACAGGATGCAGCCAGAACGCGACCCCGGCCGCCGCAACGACCAAGAGCAGCGCGACGATCCAGCCGCGCCGCGAGCGGCGCGCGACCGGCGGCCGGACCTCGGCCAGCGGCTCGCTCGGGGGCGCGGGCACATTGCGGCGCTTGCGCCTGCTGACGACTTCGTCGTCCACTTCTCTCACCTGTCCTTGAGCCGCATCCAGGAAGGTCCGCCGCGCAGAGCCGCTCGTCGAACCGTCGCCGATCGCGCCGTCAGACATGCCCAAGGCAGGTACAATGGCGCGATCCTATTCGAAGCATAGGCGCGCGGATTTTATCGTGCAATTCCGGCAGACATTAAATTCCTGTAAGAAATTGAATGGGTTAGAGCCATAAATCAGCTTCGTCTCCGCGAGAAAAAGCGGCAATTTTCAAGGACGAAATTGGGGGCTTCTCATCGCCTTTAGACAAATGGCCACAAGGTCTTAGGGGGTCAGCACAAACGGCTAACGGCGGCGCGCTGCTGCGGCGTAGCGGCTTCACGACCAACTCCGGATCGCCGAGACGATTCTCGCGAAGGTGTGAATATCTGCCAGCCGCGAGCGTACGAAACGCGGGCGAGGAACCAAGATCGCGCATTAGCGTTGCCTCACATAGCAACATTTTGGAGATCGTCATGCTGCGAGGCGGATTGCTTTGGCTTATCGGGATACCTTTGCCCGTCATCCTTATTCTTTGGCTGCTCGGTTACTTGCACTAGCAGCGGAACCTGCCTGCGCGGCACAAGTCGCGCAGGCGCCAAAACCAGTCTATTTGCGATCCTTCATCCGCCGGCGAGGCAAGGCCTCGATCTCTTCGGCCGACAAATGCTTCACCTCGTTCCAGAAACGCGATTTCGCCGAGTTGAGCAGGCCGTCCGGGTCGAGCCGCTTCTTCCACGCCAGATGTTTGAAATCCGGCTTCATGCTGCCGCCTTCGACATAGGGAACATGCGGGTTTGAAGTGCCCAGTCCATGCGCTTCATAGATGGCTGTGATTTCCGTCAGGCGCGCGTCGTCGGTGTAGCGCAGGATCGGCAAGTCGAAGGCGACCAGCCGGTCGTCGAGCAGCGCGAATTCGTGATGCATCAGCACCTCGTCGCCGAAGATTTCCTGCAGCGGCTCTATCAGGCCGCTATCGAGCGGCGCAGGACAAGTCACCTGCAGGTTGGTGACAGTGCGATCCTGCTTCAACACCTGCAGCGTGGTGTGGTTGTAGGAAAATTCGGAGAGCGCCGGCAGGCCGGGGGCAGCGATGCCATCCGCGTCGAGGTCGATCTCGACCGTGCCGCAATGGTCGCGCAGCACGTCGCGAACCGCCGCCGCATCCGGCTCGGCGACGATGACGATGGCGAGGTCGCGCCGGCGCCTTGCGAGTTCCCCGAGCTTGGTTATCGAAGCCGCGATGCGGCCGTCTATCGTTGTCAGCAGCTTGAGGTTCAGCGAGCGCGCGTTGCCGAGCGCGATGCCGGCCTCGAAGGCCTGCCGATAAGTGTCGAACGAAGCGATGATGTTGCGCCAGCGCGGCGACGCGACGGTGCCGAGCGTCACCTCGGTGATGACGCCGTTCAGCCCCCAGGCATGATGGATGGCGAGGATTTCGGGGCCGGTGAAGACGTGGCGCCGCGGTAGCTTCTCCATCGACAGCACCGCGATCGCCTGGATGTTCTTGCCATCGCGCAGCATGCCGTGGCGGATCGAACCGATGCCACCGGAGCCGCCGGCGATGAAACCGCCAATGGTGGCGACCGCTTCGGTCGAGGGCACGATCGGCAGCTCGCGACCGTGGCGCCCGAGTGCGGCGTTGATATCGCCAATGCGGGCGCCGGCCTCGGCGCGCACCGTGTCGGTACCGATTTCCAGCACGCGCGAGATGCCGGTCATGTCGACGATCAGCCCGCCATCCACCGGCACCGCCTGGCCATAATTGCCGGTGCCTCCGCCCCGGATGACGACAGGCACCCGCCATTCGGCGGCCACCGCCAGGCAGCGCGCCAGTTCGTCCAGCGTAACCGGCGCGGCGACGAGATCGCCGAAACAGGACGACAATTCACGGCTGAGGATCGGGCTGTACCAGAAGAAATCGCGCGAGCGCTTCTTGACGATCGACGGCGTGTCGAAGGTTTCGATGCCATCGAGCGCCTTGGCGAAGGCCTGCCAGTCGATGTCGTTCTTGCCTGAGATGGACATGAACGCCCTCGCCTAACGTTGGTTCGCAGCGAAACGAACACGTGCCAACGCGCGTCCGCGAAAATCACAGTTGGTTGGATCGATACGGCTTTCGACGAGCATCTCGCTTCTCCGCTGGGTCGCGCTGCGACCTGTCGAATTGCGGCTCGTTCCCTTGAAAGCCCTGTGCCATGGGGTGGCGCGACTGTCGTTCAGGCCGGACGGTCTGTCAACCGCCAGCCCACGCTTGACAAAGCCGCCTGCCTGTTGGACGTTTCTTCCCACCATGGCACCGGGTTCGAGCCGCTTTTCTCCGACCGGCAAGGCGTCGGAACGAAACGGATCGCGATGCCAGGCAATCCAGAAATCCTTCCAGACAATGAGCAAGGGCCGCGCCTCATGGCGTGCTCGCGCCTGTCGGCGGATTCGACAGCGGCACATCCGGTCCCAAGCATCGCAAGGATCATGAGATGAGCGACGACACCACCGGGGGCATCCCCGCAATCGACATCGCGCCGCTGTTCGGCCCGCCGTCGCCTGCCCGCGACGAGTCAGACCGCCAGATCTTCACTGCTGCCTCCGGCATCGGCTTCATGACCGCGCGCGGCTTTCCGGGCGCGGAGCTTTTGACACGCGAGCGGCGCGGCGAGTTGCTGAAGATCTTCGACTTGCCGGACGCGGAAAAGCAGAAGCTGCTGCGCTGGAATTTCGATCCGTCGAAATCGAACTATTATCGCGGCTGGTTCCCGCTGCAGCCGACCGCGGTGTCCTACAAGGAAGGCATCGACATGGGGCCGGACATCGCGCATGCCGACGCCGAATTCGCGGCCGACGATCCGCTGCTCGAACGCACGCCGCTGCCGGCCGAGAACGATGCTCCAGGATGGAAGGCGGCGGCAGCGCATTACTACCGCTCGATGGAAAAGGTCGGCGCGGCGCTGATGGCCTCGATCGCGCGCAGCCTCGGGCTCGAGGACGACATTTTCGACGGCCATTTCCAGGGCGGCATCTCGACGCTCAGGCTGATCCGCTATCCGCTGCGCACCGAGGATGGCGCGGTCGACCTGTCAAAGCCTGAATATTCGGTCATGCACAGGGGCGAGCGGCGGCTGGTCATCGGCCGCGAGCATGCCGATTCCGGTTTCGTCACGCTGCTGGCGCAGGACGGCGTCGAAGGCCTGCAGGCCAGGAACCATGCCGGCGAGTGGATCGACGTGCCGCCCGCCGACGGCACGCTGGCGGTGAATTTTGGGCAGTTGCTGGAGCGCTGGACGGGCGGTGTGGTGCAGGCGACGCGCCACCGGGTGATCGCGCCGAAGACGGCGCGCTACTCCATCCCCTTCTTCTACGAGCCGCGCGTCGACGCCGAGATCGCGCCGCTGCCGATCAAGGGCGCCAGCGATTTCGCGCCATTCCTCTATGGCGACTATCTGTGGGAGTCGGCGACCAACTTCGTCGAGATGGCCGGCGTCAAGACTTTGCGGAAGCCAAGGCGGGCGGCGGCCGCCTGAGCGCACCAACCAACAGGGGACCAAACGATGAGCACCGAAACGCGCAAATTGCCATCCATCCTCGGCGGATGGGAGGCTGCGGTGAGACAAGGCAGGGTCGATCGTCGCGAGTTCCTGGCGGTGGCCAGCGCGCTCGGCGCCTCCACCACAGCGGCCTATGCGATGGCGGGCCTCGCCGCTCCGACCGAGGCACGAGCCGACGAGCCGAAGCGCGGCGGCGTGCTGAAAGTGGCGATGCTGGTGCCGGGGCTGAAGGATCCGCGCACGTTCGATTCCTCCGATCTCGGCAATATCGGCCGGCAGTTCCTCGAGCCACTGGTGCGCTACACGGAAACCTTCACCTTCAAGCCGATGCTTGCCGAGCGCTGGGAGGTGAATGACGACGCCACCCGCTACACGCTCCATCTGCGCAAGGACGCGACCTGGAACAATGGCGATGCCTTCAGCGCCGACGACGTGATCTTCAACTTCACCCGCTGGTGCGATACCGCGGCCGCCGGCAATTCGATGGCGCGGCGCTTTGCCGGCCTCACCGAGGGCGACAGCGGCAGGCTGCGCGCCGGCGCCATCGAGAAGGTCGACGACCATACGGTCGTGCTCAACCTCTCGGCGCCGGACGTGACGGTGATCCCCAATCTCGCCGATTATCCGGCGCTGCTCGTGCATCGCAATTTCGACGCCAGCGGCGGCGATCTCGCCAAGCATCCGATCGGCACCGGCGCCTTCGAATTGGTCTCGCTCGATGTCGGCCAGCGCGCGGTGTTCAAGCGCCGCGCCAACGGCAAATGGTGGGGCGGCGAAGCGCTGCTCGACGGCATCGAGATGATCGATTACGGCGTCGATCCCAACGCGCTGGTCAGCGCCTTCGAGGCCGGCGAGGTGCATACCAATCTCGACAGCAATGGCGACTTCATCTCGGTGTTCGACGGCATGGGCCTGACCAAGAGCGAGATCCTGTCGGCCTCGACGGTGGTCGCCCGCGCCAATGCGACGACCGCGCCCTATACGGACGAGCGCGTGCGGCGCGCATTGCAGCTTGCCGTCGACAATTCGGTGGTGCTGAAACTCGGCTTGGCCGGCGCCGGCGAAGTGGGCGAGAACCACCATGTCTGCCGCATCCATCCCGAATATGCCGAGCTGCCGCCGATCAAGCGCGATCTCGCCGAGGCCAGGCGCCTGATGACCGAGGCCGGCCAGATGGGCTACGAGCACGAGCTGTTCTCGATCGACGACGACTACCGCAAGAACACCGCCGACGCGATCGCTTCGCAGTTGCGCGAAGCCGGCTTCAAGGTGAAGCGCACGGTGCTGCCGGCCTCGACCTACTGGAACGGCTGGGCGAAATTCGCCTATTCGACCACCAACTGGGCGATGCGCCCGCTGGGCGTGCAGGTGCTGGCCCTCGCCTACCGCACGGGCGAGGCGTGGAACGAGAGCGGCTTCGCCTCGAAGGAATTCGACGCCAAGCTCGACGAGGCGCTGAAGACCGCCGATGTCGAGAAGCGCAAGGCGGTGATGAAGGACGTCGAGACGATCCTGCAGCAGTCCGGCGTGATCATCCAGCCCTATTGGATGAAGCTTTATTGCCACTCGGCCAAGCAGGTGATGAACCGCCACGCACATCCGACATACGAATTGGACTTCACTGACGTGTGGCTCGCCGCTTGAGGCAGGCCGCAAAGGCGTGACCATGCTGGCCGATGCCTTGCGCTTGCTTGAGCTGTTGGGCAGGGTGACAATGCCCGTCGAAACATCGATGAAGGTGCAAATTGCGTTCGACTGATTATCTCGGCCGTCTCTTCGGCCTCGAAGGCAGGCATGCCTTCATCACCGGCGCCAGCCGCGGGCTGGGCCTCGCCTTCGCGGAGGCGCTGGCCGCCGCCGGCGCGCGCGTCACCATAGGCGGCCGCAAGGCCGACGAGCTCAAAGCCGCCGGCGACAGGCTACGCGGCAACGGCTACACGGTCGCGGAGTCATTGATCGACGTCACCGACACGCAGTCGGTCGATGCGGCGATTGCGGCGAGCGAGGCCGGCACCGGTCCGATCGACATCCTGGTCAACAATGCCGGCATCCAGCGCCGCGCGCCGCTCGAGACTTTTTCCGATGCCGACTGGGACGCGCTGATGGCGACCAATCTCGACGGCGTCTTCAAGGTGAGCCGCGCCGCGGTGAAGGGTATGATCCAACGCCGCAAGGGCGTGATCATCAACGTCTCCTCGGTGCAGAGCGCGCTCGCCCGGCCCTCGATCGCGCCTTACGCGGCCAGCAAGGGGGCGATTACCATGCTGACCAAGTCGATGGCCGGCGAATGGGGCCAGCACGGCGTGCGCGTCAACGCCATCGCGCCGGGCTATTTCAAGACCGAGCTGAATGCCGCGCTCGTCGCCGACGAGAAATTCTCCACCTGGCTCACCGGCCGCACGCCGATGCGGCGCTGGGGCGATGTCGAGGAACTGGCGGGCGCCGCGGTGTTCCTGGCGTCGGACGCCGCGAGCTTCGTGACGGGGCAGACGCTGCTGGTGGATGGCGGGATCACCAGCGTGTTGTAGGGCCCCTCACCCCGACTCCCACGTCACATCCGCCGGCATGCTGTGCTCCAGCACGAGGTCGACATTGGGCATGTCGTTGCTGCGAACATTGGCCACCGCATATTCATCCGGGCAGTTCAGGTCCGTCCAGCGCTTCAGCAGCCTCGTTCAAGCTCGGCGCGCGGCGATCGCCGCCACCTCGACCCTGGCATCGCCGAGCAATGCGGGCAGATGGGCACGCCGCGCGATCATTCCGGTGCCGAGGACGGCAAGCCTGAGCTTCACCGCGCTATCCTGGAAAGGGCCGGCGGGATTCCCGCCGGCCCGTCTAAAGATCAGTTCTTGCCGCAGGTATCGGCCATGTCGGGCGTGCACTTGACGAAGCCGGTGTCGATATAGGGCGGCACCGTCTTGCCCTGCTTCAGGTCATGCAGGGCCTCGATCGACTTGTAGCCCATATTGTACGGGCTCTGGCCGACAAGGTAGTGGGCAAGCCCATCCTTGAGCAGCGGCAGCTGCGGCGCGAAGGCGTCGCCGAAGGAGATGACGAGGTCCTTGGAATCGACGCGGTCCTTCACCCGCTCGACCGCCTGCCTGTAGGCCGACGGCGCGTATTGCGCCCAGCCGCCGACGGCGACGAAAGCGTCGAGCTTGGGATTGGCGACCAGCACGTCGTTCATCTGCTGGGCGGCGAGGCTGATGTTGTCATTGTTGTAGATCGGGCAGCCGTCGACTTCGGTCCAGCCGTTCTCGCCGGCCAGGCGCTTCACCGGCTTGTCCTTGGAGACGTTGGCCAGGGTGTCGCGAATGCCCTGGACGCGCAGGTCGAGATTGAGCGAGCCGGCCGTGCCGGTCTGGATGCAGACCGTGCCGCCCTTCGGCTTGTATTCGACGACCTTCTTGGCCAGCTCGACGCCGAAATTGTAGTTGTCGGTGCCGATGAAGGTCGAGCGCAGGCCGGCGTCTTCCTGCAGCAGATCGCCGTCGAAGGTCACGATCGGGATGCCGGCCGCCTTTGCCTTTTCCAGCAGCCTGGCCACGGATTTCGGATTGGTCGCGGAGACTGCGATGCCGTCGACGCCCTTGGTCAGCACGTCGTTGATGACCTGAAGCTGCTGGGCCTCGTTCACCTCCGACGGACCGATATAGTAGCACTCGACGCCGAGGTCCTTGGCGGCCTTCTCGCAGCCGTCCTTGACCGGGGCGCTGAAGACGTCGTTCACGGTCTTGACGATCACCGCATAGGTCTCGGCCGAAGCCGGCGCCGCGTTGATGCCCGCGGCGAATGCCGCCGCGATCACGGTCGCGCCCATTCGGGCGGTCAGTCTGTCGATACTTCTCATGGTTTTCTCCTCTCTGATGTTATGTGCACGAAAGTGCGCGAACCTTCCGAACAGGCCACCTGTCCGGACAGGTTCTAGGCGCGGCTGGAGCGGAACCGTTCAAGCAGTACCGCGAACAGGATGAAGAGGCCGACGAAGGTGCCCTGCCAGAACGGGTTCACGCCGGCGAGCAACAGGGCGTTGCGGATCACTTCGATCAGCACCGAGCCGATGACGGCGCCGAAGGACGTGCCGAAGCCGCCGAGCAGGTTGGCGCCGCCGATGACGGTCGCGGCGATGACCTGCAGCTCCTGGCCCTGGCCGAGCGCGTTGGTGGCGGCGCCCATCCAGCCGACGAGGAAGATCGCCGTCATGCCAGTCATGGCGCCGAGCAGCGCGTAGGTCGAAACCTTGACGCGATCGACCGGGATGCCGGAAAGACGCGCGGCATTTTCATTGCCGCCGATGGCGCGCACATAGCGGCCCCATCTGGTCATCGACAGCAGCCACTGCATGACCACGGCCGAAACGATCACGGCCCACAGCACATTCGGCACGCCGAGGAAGGAGCCGCTGCCAAGCGCCAGCAGCGTGTTGCCGGCGCGGCCGAAATCGTAGACGACCTGGTTGTTGGTGACGACCAGCGTCTGCGAACGCACGAGGCTCATCATGCCGAGCGTGACGATGAAGGGCGGCAGCTTCAGGTACGAGACCAGCGCCCCATTGACGATGCCCACGAAGGCGCCGACGAGAAGCACCAACAACACGACGACGGCGAAAGGGTAGCCGCTGGCGCAGAACAGGCCGAGCAGCACGCCGGTCAGGCCCAGCGTGGAGCCGACGGAGATGTCGATGCCGCCGGTCATGATCACCGGCGTCATGCCGATCGCCATCAGCGCGGTGAAGCAGAAATTCTGCAGGATGTTGGCCATGTTGGCGCCGGTGAGGAAGCGCGGCGCGATCATGCCCACCACGGCGCCGATGATCAGCACCGCGATGACGATCCAGAATTCCTGGCTGCGCAGCATCTCGCCGAGCTTGCTGCGTTCCGACAGGTTGAAGACCGAATCCAGGTTGCTGGCGTCCGGAGACTTGTTCATTCCATCCTCCCCTGTTGCCCTTAGGCCGCGGCCTTGGCGCCGACGATTAAGGCGGTGATTTCCTCGGGCGAGCTGGTCGAAGCGAGCTTGTTGGCGACCAGATGGCCGCGCCGCAGCACCATGATGCGCTCGCACACGCCGAACACGTCGGGCATGCGGTGCGAGATCAGGATGACGGCGACGCCCCGCTCCTTGAGGCGCTTGATCAGCGCCAGCACCTCGGCGACCTGGCGCACCGAGATCGCGGCGGTCGGCTCGTCCATCAGCACCAGCTTGGCGTCGGCCAAGCGGGTGCGGGCGATCGCGACCGCCTGGCGCTGGCCGCCCGACATGCGCTTGACCACGTCGCGCGGCCGCGTCTCCGACTGCAGCTCGCGGAACAGCTCGGCGGCGCGCTCGCGCATCTTGCGATGGTCGAGGAATTTGAATGGACCGACCGAGCGCATGATCTCGCGGCCGAGGAAGACGTTGGCGGCGGCGCTCAGATTGTCGCAAAGCGCCAGGTCCTGGTAGACGATCTCGATGCCGGCGCGGCGGGCGTCGGACGGCTGGTTGAACTGCACCTCCTTGCCGTCGAACACCATCTTGCCGGACGAGGCTGGAAAGTTGCCGGCGATCATCTTGACCAGCGTCGACTTGCCGGCGCCGTTGTCGCCCATCAGGCCGACGATCTCGCCGGGCTCGATCTTGAACGATACGTCCTCGACGGCGTGGATAGCGCCGAACTGGCGCGAGATGGTCTTTAGCTCCAACAGGCTCATGGCAGGGACTCCCGTTCTTGCTTCGCTTCGGATGCAGGCATCGATCGAGCCGCGGCATAGTCGTCGGCGGCCTTGAGGCCGCCATAGAGGACGGCGCGCCAGCCGAGCCCGGCCCAGCGTAGGTCCATCGGGCGGCCCGTCTCGGCGAAGGGCGCCCGGAGCGCCACCAGTTCCTCCAATTGCCGGCGCGGAAATTCCTCGATCGCGCAGACCCCTCCTCCGAGCACGACCGTGGCCGGGGAAAACAGCGCCACCGCCGTGCCGATGGCGAGCGCCTGATCGCGCACGAACCGGTCGACGTCCGCACCAAGCCCGGGGATGCGCCGGGACTGGACAAAAACCTCGGTGACGGGAACGCCGTGCCTGGCGGCGATCACTTCCAGAGCGCGGCCGGAGACGTAGGTCTCCAGGCAGTCCGTGCGCAGTCCTTCCAGGGTCCTGCCCTCATTGCCGAAAGGCATATGGCCGATCTCCAGCGCCCAGCCGCCGCCGCGAAAAGCCTCGCCGCCCTGCAGGAAAGCGCCGCCGACACCGGTGCCGAAGAACAGGCCAAGCACGCTGTCGGCGCCTTTCGCAGCACCCGCGATCACCTCGCCCGCCAGCACAAGCACAGAGTCGCGTTCGATGATGACGGGGAAGCCAAGCAGCGCGCCAAGCTCGCTCGCCAGATGGTGGCCGTTGAGCTCGGGGACATTGCCGGCGAAGAGGACGCGGTCGCCGTCGGTATCGATGAAGCCGGGAACAGTCGAGACCATCAGGTCGGGGGTGAGGCCCGCCTCGGCGCAGAACTCCCTGACGAGCCTGGCGAAGCTGCCGACGGGATCGGCGTTGCGCATCAAGGCGGACGGGAAGAGCCGCTCGCCGGCCTGCGGAACCCGGTCGACGACCATGCCGCATTTGACCGAGGTACCGCCGACATCGACGACCAGGATCGAGCGGATCGAGGCGCGCGTCATCGGTCGCCTCCCCCGTCCGGAAGGAAGTCTGCCAAGGCGTTCCGAAACTCGGCGACATAGGCCGCGCGATCGACCGTCTTCGACGTGATCTCGGCCAGCCGGGCGCCCGGGATGAGACCGGCCAGCTCGCGCGCATAGGAAAGCGGGTGGACGTAATCCTGGTCGTTGCCGATGATCAGCACCGGCTGCCGGATGGCCTCTATCCGGGCGCGGCTCACGCCCGGCCAATCGAGCGGAATGCGCGTCAGAAGCGCGATCGTGGTATCGGGCCGCGGCCGCTTGAAGAAACCGATGAGCGAGGCCGCGTTGTCCGGCGAGGCCGCAAGGACCTCAATGAACTCCGGCGATACGCGAAAACGCTCCGCGCCTTCTTCGGCGCCGTATTTTTCGAGATATTGCGCCGCGACGTGATAGCCGTGCTGGCGCTCGATGGAAGGTGCGTCCACCCAGGCCGGCCGCGCCAGCGCCAGCTTTGCCACGCGCGGGGCATGAAAGCTTGCCAGCCGCAGCGCAATCGCCGCGCCCAGCGAGATGCCGCCGACCGCAGCCTGTTCGATGCCGAGATGGTCGAGCAGCGCCAGGGCATCGTCGGCGAACTGCGCAATCGAGAGGCGCGACGGATCGCCAAGCGCGGAGGCGCCGTGGCCCCGGCACATCAGCGTGACGCGTTGCAGACCGGTGTCTTCGGAAAACACCTCGACCGGCTGGTCGAGAGGCGCGCCGAGCCCGTGCTGCCAGAGCACCGGGTATCCTTTGCCCGCGACATCGAAGGCAAGCGCACAGCCGTCAGCGGTGGTGAAGGTGCCGGCGGTCACGACACGTCCTCAAGAAGCGTGCGCAGAGCCGCGCCCGACGCGGCCGCATCCTTATGCCCAAAGCCATGCGCGACGACCGCCTGGCCGTAGCCGCGGGAGCGCAGCAGCCGCAGGAACCGGTGGAGGTCGACGGCGCCGGCGCCGGTGGCCACAACCGTGCCGGCCCGGTCGATGTCCTTGGCATGCGCCAGGATGATGTGCTCGCCGAGCAGGTCCACCGCCTCTTCCATGACGCGAGCCTGATCGCTCAGTCTGTCGCCGACGAGATTGGCGGCGTCGAGGATGATGCCGAGGCGCGGGCTCCTGACCTCGTCGAGGATCCGCCGCGCGAGAACGGCGTCGGCGACGACATTGCCGGGCTCGGGCTCGATGCCGAGCCGCACATCGTGCTTCTCGGCAAGCTCGAGCGCCGCATCGAGCTCGGCGCGCAGATCAGCCCAGGCGGCCGGCGAGGCATTGTCGGGGTGGGCTGCCCACATGTCGCCGGCGTTGCGCGAGCCGGTGCACAGCGTCACGATCGGCGCGCCAAGCAGCGGCGCGGCGGCGACGACATTGGCGAAGCGGGCGCGGGCGGCACGGCGCACCGCCGCATCGGGATGAGCCATGTTGTATGTGCCGGAGAGGCCGGCAATCGCCAAGTCCTGCGCGCGGGCGGCTTCGGCGAAGGCCGAAAGCTCGGCGGCCGGAACGGTGTCCGGAAGGCTGGCCAATCCCAGGCATGACAGGTTGAACTGCATGCCCTCGTAGCCGTCTTGCCCGATCGCCCAGAGCAGCTGGTCGACGGGGCCGAGCGGATAGGTCCGGGCAAAGATTGCGGGATACATCAGACCGGCCCTGAGGCGTCCGCCAGATCGACGGGCTTGCCGCTGCGGACCGACTGGCCGATCGCCACCATGGCGCGGATGGAAGCGACGCCGTCCTCGACCGAAGCGCCGTTCATCGGCACGCCGGTGAGCACGACGTCGGCGAAGCCTTCGAGCTGGCGGCGATAGAAATGCCCGTCGGCGCCCAGTACGCGCTCGGAGGAAGCGCTGCTCTCGCGGAAGATGTCGACCTCGCTGGACTTGTAGTACCAGGGATTGAAGATCTTGCCGATGGCGCTGCCGTTCTCGCCATAGAGCTGGAAGCCTTCGTGCCAATCCATCCGGACCGGCAGCGTCAGATCGAGATGGCCGAGCGCGCCATTTTCGAATTCCGTGTCCACGAACCAGCAATGGGCGCCGAAGCGTTCGAGCAGACGTGCCTGCACCGACTTGATCGGCCCCGCCAGATAGCGCGCGAGATCGACGAGATGGCTGCCATGCGCCAGCATGAAATAGCGCTGGCGGTCGGCCTTCTGGTCGCCGGCCGGCTTCAGCGCCTTGGCGCCGGTCCTTGGCACCGGCTGCACCGCATCGGTCATGGTGTAGCGATGGGTGGAATCGCAGTACCAGGCCTTCAGCGCCAGCAGCAAGCCCATCTCCTTGGTGGCGAATTCGTGCGCTGCCTGGATGCCTGGATCGAAACGCAGCATATGGCCGATCTGCAGCACCAGGCCGGTGCGCTCGACATGGCCTCTCAGCTCCTCCGCCTCCTCGACCGACATGGCGATCGGCTTTTCGCAAAGAACGTGCTTGCCGGCCGCGAGAGCCTTGATCGCCGCCGGAACATGGAAGGCATCTGAAATGCCGATGACGATCGCCTCGACCTCGGGATCGGCGAGCATGCGGTCGTAGTCGTTGTAGATGCTTGTCGCGTCGTAGAAGGAGCCGAACCGCCGCGCCAGATCGACATCGGCGTCGCAGACGGCCTGCAGGACGACGTTCCTGCCCTTCTGCGCCGATTCCAGATGCGCGAATTGCGAAATCGGTCCGCAACCGAGGATACCGATGCGCAGACACCGGGCGTCTTTCTTGACGGGCACAGGCTCGCTCCCTGATATTTGTTTTTGTCTTATACAAAAACAAATATCACAAACCGCCCCGCGTCAAGGCGCTTGATTAGGATTTCTGCGATGGCTGTTGCGGGATGCGACGATGGATCGACTTCGCATGGCCGCGGTCGGCGCTAGTGCTTTGAGTTGGCTCCCCAAAATGGACTGTCGCGGCGCCCCGCTGTTCGCCAGTGCGTGCAAGAAAAAACCTTGGAAATGATAACCAGTTCCTCAGCACAGGGACTGGATTTTCACCGTCTATTTCCGTGGAATCAGCGCAAACGCTGGAGATTGGTGGAAGCCTCCCCAACGTCGTCATCCCTGGGCGGAGCAGCCGCGAAGCGGCGTCGTGGGGACCCTGGGATCCATTCGGTTACTTTGATCGAAGAACGTAGCGGAGCAGAATTCTGGACCGCAGCAGCGCTCATGAGTCACGGAATGGATCCTCGGGTCTGCGCGCGTCGCTACGCTCCTTGCTCCGCCCGTGGATGACGAGGCCGGACCGGTTCGGCCAATCTCCAAGGCATACCACCTGCCAACGCAGACATAGCCGACTGGGGAACTACAGCGTGCTGGCCTCGAGGTCCGGGAGAGCGAAAAGCGTGTCGCGGATGGTCGCCGCCGCGCCGATCGCGGCGCCGTCGGCGCCGAACTGCGCCACCCTGATCTCGGGCATCGCGAAGCCCGCCAGAAGCCGCCGCTTGATATCGGCCTGTATGCGCCGGCCGAGCTTGGGATAGAGGCCTGCCAGCGGGCCGCCAAGCACGATGCGCCCGGGATCGAGCAGATGGATGGCGTTGACGAGGCCCGCGGAAAGGCCGCTGACCCAAGCGTCGAGCACGGCGTCGACCGCCTTGTCGCCGACATTGGCAAGCAGCATCTGGACGCCGTCGGCCACAGGCTGGCCCTCTTCGAAAAGCCGCGTGAAATGCTTGGCGCCGGCCAGCATCTCGAACGTATCGACGCGGCCGCCGGCGGAAACGATGGTGTGACCGATTTCGCCGGAGTAACCGTGCCCGCCCATCACGACACGGCCGTCATCGATGATGGCGCCGCCGATGCCCTCGGCCAGGAGAACGACCAGCATGCTGCCGGCCTTCGCCGTGGCGGAGGCGGCAAGCTCGGCATTGGCGAAGGCGAAAGCGTCGTTGCAGACCATGACCGACCAGTCGGCCGGCGACTTGGCCGTCAGTTCCGCTTGCAGGGGATAGTTGCGCCATTCCAGGAACGGCGCATGCACCACGCTGCCGTCGCGGCCGACGAGGCCCGGCACCGAAATGCCGATGCCCTCCACCTTGTCCTGCAGAGCGGGATTTTCGTTGAGCAGCCTCTCGATCAGGGAGAGCAGCCTTGCCGATATATGCCCGGCGTCGCGGTAGCGCGGACCGGTCGGCTCGACGATGCGGCTGACGACATTCATCTGCAGGTCGAGCAGCACCCCGGTCAAGGAACGCGTGCCGACATCGGCGCCGACAAAATACGCCCCCGAAGGGTTGAGCGACACGCCCACGCCCGGACGACCCTTGCGCGATTCAGGGGACATTTCGGCGCTCTCGACGACAAGGCCGGCATCGAGCAGGACGCGCATGGCGTTGCCGATCGTGGCCCTTGTCAGGCCGAGCTGGCGGGCCATGTCGGCGCGGGAGAGCTGCCGGCCGTTTTGCAGCAGTCTCAGGCAACGCCTGGCGTTGATATGGCGCAGTAGGCTTGTCGTATTCAAGGCGACGTCTTCAGTTTGGGACCCGAGCAAATAGCATCCGGCGCCAGCAATCCAAAGAGGTTTCCGTGCCGCCTCAAACCGGCAGGCTCGTCTCCCCCACCGACAGATGCTGCTCGATAGGCGGATCGATCTTGGTGTCCTTCGCGAGCCCGGCCAACACCCTGTCCACCGACAGCCTGCCGGAACGGGAAAGCGCCAGGATGAACATGCCGCCGGCGATGGCGAGATCCTTCTCGAAATGCAGCAATTCGTTCTGGCTGGCGAAATTGGTGTGGAAGAGGCCGGCCGTCATCAGGCAGAACAGGCCGAGGCCGATCGCGCCCAGCCGCGCCAGGATGCCGAGCGCCACGGAGAGGCCGGCGCCGAGCTGCAGCGCGATGGTGGCCAAAAGCAGCGGCGTGCCGACGCCGAGCGCGGCCATCGCCTTCTGAGCGCCTTCGAAATGGGTCGCCAGTTCCAGTCCCTCATGCACGAAGATCAGGGACAGAAGCAGGCGACCGGCCAGCAGGACCGCGTCCCTGGCGTGACGTTTTTCGGCAAGTTCGATCGGTGTCATGGTCGGCTCCAATCTTTGGAAATAGGCATCTTGGAAAATGGACGGTCGCCCGCGTCCACGTGGATGCGCGCCAGAGGTTGAAAGGTCGGAGCCGGCGCGAGGGAGAGGAACGCCGGCTCCGGTTTTCGGGCGCTACCGCCGTGGCGCCCAAAAGGATGGCGAGGCCTTATGGGCCGCCTACTTTGTCACCTTGGTGTCGATGGCCTGCTTGAGGTCCGAAAGCTCCTCGCAGCCCGACGGGCAGAGTTTTTGCAGCGAGGCGAGCTGCTCGTTCGCCTTGGCCATGTCGCCGGTCTCGACATAGAGCTCGCCCAGATATTCATGCGCGGCCTTGTGGTCGGGCTGAAGTTCCAGCGCCTTGGTGTAGTAAGTGAGCGAGGTCTGGTAGTCGCCGGTCTTGCGCAGCGTGAAGCCGAGCAGGTTGTAGACGTCGGCCTGCTGGGTGTCCTGCGCAAGGTCGCGCAGGTCGGCCAGCGCGCCCTTGTAGTCCTTGGCCTCGATCTTGGCCTTGACGGCCGTCAGGTCCGGCGCGTCGGCGCCCTCGATATCGTCCACCGCATAGGCCGGAACGGCGATGGCGATGGGGGTCGCGGTCAGCACCGCAATGGCGCCGAGCACCGCGAAAAGTGCGTGTTTCATTGGAGTTGTCGCTTTCTGTTCAGGATCCGATTCTGATCAGATCTGGGTTGGGGTGAATGCGTAGGCGTTGCCGTCCCTGACGAAGCTGCCTGTGCCGGGGAACGGGAAGTGCGAACCGCAGATGCGGACATTGTCGGCGATCACCTGGTCGATGATCCGGTGGCGCGTGGTGATCGCCATCGGCCCGTCCTGGTCATAAGCGCCCTGCCATTCGGGATGCGGGGCAAGCAGCGCCGGCACGTACATGGTGTCGGCCGAGACGAGGAACTGCTCGGAGCCGGCATCGACATGGTAGACGGAATGGCCGGGCGTGTGGCCGGGCGCCGCCATGAGGCGGATGCCGGGCACCACTTCCGCGCCGTCGTCGACCAGCTTCCAGTTCTTCCATTTCGGAAAGTTCTCGGCGATGCGCTTGCCCGCCGGCTTGCGGCCCTCGGGCAGCTTGGCGAGGCGGCTCGGATCCGTCCACCAATTGTATTCGGTGGCGTTGACGATCAGCTCGGCATTCGGGAACACCGGATTGTTGGTGCCTTTCTCCATCAGGCCCCAGACATGGTCGGGATGGAAATGCGAGATCATGATGGTGTCGATCGCCTTGTAGTCGATGCCGGCGGCCTTCATGTTGGCCGGAAGATGCGTGGCGTTGGCCTGCCACTGGCCGACGCCTGAACCGGCGTCCATCATGATGGTGCGGCCGTTCATCTGAAGCACCACGACGGTGAGCGGGATCGGCATGAATTCGGTGGTCAGTCCGGCCTTGGCGAGTGCCGCCTTGGTGTCGTCGATCGACACATCCTTGATGAAGGCCGGGTCGTGCGGCTTGCGCCAGACGCCGTCATAGACGGCGGTGACCTCGAGCGAGCCGACCTTGTATTTGTAGAAGCCGACCAGCGGCTCGACCGGGGTTTCGGCGTAAGCCGCGGGCGCTAATTCCAGCTTGCCGGCAATGCCGAAGGCGGCCGCGGCGGCGGCGGAACCGAGCACCATGCGGCGTGTCATGTTGAACATCAGAAATCTCCTCTTGTGGCTTGGGCGTTTGCTTCAGGTTTCAGGCGGTATGAGAGAATGGCGGAGGGCCCGGTGCGACCCTCCGCCGGCTGCGGAACCGGAGCCGGCCGGTCCGACTGAAGACCGGCCGGCGCCGGGGAGATCGGGACGTCTGGTCGTTGACCCAGGGCGAGGCGTGCCTTCCTCACACCGGCATCAGGACCTTCGATTCCGCCTCCGGGGCGAGGACCTTTCGGTCCCGCCGGGGATCAGGACGTTTTGGTCCTGACTCCTGGGCGAGGGCCTTTCGGTCCTGACTCCTAGCTCAGCGACCCCAGGTGCCCTGGCCGGGCTCTTCCGCAGCAATCCTGGCCGCCGGCTTCATATCGGGCTTCGCGATGGAGGCGGTGGTGGTGGTGTCGACGACCGCGGCCTACTGGCCGCCATTCGTCCGGGGAAGCGGTCGCTGCCGGCAAAGGCGCTGCCGGTGGCAACGAGGATGGCGAGAGCGATGAAGACGGTTCTGTTCATACGCGTAGTCCTTCCGGGTTGGTTGATGCGTGCCTTGGGAGGACGGCCTCGCTACAGCCAAGACCCGGAAGGCCCGGGCTTTATTCCCGGACGCGGAAGATTTTTTTGGGAGCAACGGGAAATCGCGATTTTTGCGGGATGAACGGCCCAGTTGGCCGGCGTTAATCATGGCTTGAGTTTGTTGGCTCAAGGCAAGCCTCCAGGCCGCGAACGGCGCAATTTGAGGCTGGCATGGAAGTTCTAATTTAAGCACTTTCCTTTAACTCCGATCGATGGGGCGTCGTCCTCCGATCGATGGAGCGTCGTCTAGAAAAGCTATTCGGGTTGAATTGACCGGGAAAATTTTCAATATCGGCCGCATCAGGCAGGCCGTTTTCTCTTCCGCCAACGTGCCGGCGGCGATTGCTTTCGTCGTGCTCTTGATCTGCGCGATCTTCGTCGACCAGCAGAACAAAACGGTTTCCGATCAACTCACGCGCGCGGACGTCCTCTACAAGGTCAATATCATCCGCGCTAAGCTGGAAGGAAACATCAACGGCAATCTCCAGCTGGTTCAGGGCCTCGTCTCGGCCATCGTCACCGAGCCCTATATGGGGCAGCAGAGATTTGCCTCCCTCGCTGCCAATCTCTTCAAGCAGAAATCGCAGTTGCGCAACGTTGGTGGCGCGCCGGATCTCGTCATTTCGCTGATGTATCCGATGGAGGGCAACGAGAAGGCGATCGGGCTCGACTACCGCAAGAACGAGGCGCAACGCTTGGCGGCGCTTAGGGCCCGCGACCAGCGCATATCGGTCCTTGCCGGTCCCGTCGACCTCAGGCAGGGCGGGCGCGCCTTCATCGGCCGGATCCCTGTCTTCGTGCCGACAGCGGGGGGCGGCGATCGCTTCTGGGGCCTTGTCTCGGCGGCTATCGATATCGATCGGCTCTACGCCGCAAGCGGCCTCACCGACCCTGATCTCGACATAGATGTGGCGCTTATCGGAAAGGATGCGCTTGGCGGTGGCGGCCAGCGCTTCTTCGGTAGCGCCGACATCGTCAAGAACAATCCGGTGACGGCAGACGTGCAGCTGCCGTTCGGTTCCTGGCACATATCGGCAATTCCCAAGGGCGGTTGGCCGACCGTGCCGAAGAACGAGCGGGGCTTGCAGGCGCTCATGGCGCTCGCCGCTGTGCTGGTGGTGCTGCCCATCCTAGTGGCCGGACGGCTGTTCGGCGAAAGGCAGAAAAACTATGCTGAATTGAGGCGCCTGTCCGGGAGGCTGGAACTGGCGCTGGAGGCTTCAGGCATCGGCGTGTGGGAGCAAGACCTCTTCACCGACGAGCTGCTGTGGGACGATCGCGTCAATGAGATCTACAACAAGCCCGCCGACGGGAAGCCGCGCGGCTATGACGACTGGGCACTGGCGATCCACCCCGAGGATGTCGCGCGGGCACGGCGCGAGTTCGACCTTGCCGTGGGTGCAAAAGGTCCCTACTCATCGCAGTATCGACTGCTTCGCCCAGACGGCACCGTCCGCCATGTGCGCGCGCGCGCAAGCTACTTCCAGGACAGCGACGGCACGCCGAAGATGGTCGGGGCCGAATGGGACGTGACCAGCGACGTTCTGCTCAACGAGAATCTGGTGCGTGAACGGCAATTGTCGGAATCGAAGAATGCCGAGCTCAAGACCGCCAAGGCGCGCATCGAGCATGTCGCGCTGCACGATTCACTTACCGGCCTGCCCAATCGCCGTTACCTCGATGAGATGCTGGCCAACTCGCCCGAGGATCGCACTGCACTGCTGCATCTCGACCTCGACCGCTTCAAGCACATCAACGACACGCTCGGCCATGCGGCGGGCGACGCCATGCTCATGCATGCCTCGAAGGTCATCAAAGCCGACGCCCGGGCAGGCGACTTCGTGGCGCGCATCGGTGGGGACGAGTTCGTTGTGGTTTGCCAAGGGCGCGATGACAATGAACTCGCCGCGCTAGCGGATCGTATCATCGAAGAAATGCGCCAGCCCGTCGACTATAAAGGCCACCAATGCCGGTTTGGGGTCAGCATCGGGATTGCGGCGCTTAGCGGCGTCGATGCGAAGCAGTTGCTGGTCAACGCCGATCTCGCGCTCTATCGAGCCAAGAGCCGCGGTCGCAACCGCTATGAGTTCTTCAACGAAGAGCTGCAGAGCGAGATCGTCAGGACCAAGCAGACCGCTGACGAGATCCTCAGCGGGCTGGAGCGCAACGAGTTTATCGCCTACTATCAACCACAGTTCGATGCCAAGACGCTCGAGATCGTCGGCGTCGAGGCGCTGTCGCGCTGGCGCCATCCACGGCGCGGCATCCTCGCCCCCGACATCTTCCTCAAAGTGGCCGAGGAATTGAATGTGGTCTCGCTGATCGACCGCACGATCCTCGAACAAACGCTGGAGAATTTCCAGCGCTGGTCGCGCGACGGCCTCAACATCCCGCGCTTTTCCGTCAACGTCTCAGCACGAAGGCTGGAGGACAAAGACCTGATCAACGGCCTGCGCATGCTGGCGATCAAGGAGGGAACCGTCTCGTTCGAGCTCGTGGAATCCATTTTCCTGGACGAAAATGACGAGCTTGTCGCCTGGAACATCGAGCACATCAAGGAGCTCGGGATCGACATCGAGATCGACGATTTCGGCACGGGCCATGCATCCGTCGTCAGCCTGCTCAAACTGCAACCGCGCCGTCTCAAAATCGACCGGCAGCTCGTCACGCCGATAACGGGCTCGGCGGCGCAGCGGCGGCTGGTGTCGTCAATCATCGAGATCGGCAAATCGCTCGGCATCGGGGTCGTGGCGGAAGGCGTCGAGACGATGGAACATGCGCGCATCCTGAAAGAGCTTGGCTGCGACATCCTGCAAGGCTACGCTTTCGGGCGTCCGATGGACCCAAAATCCTTCAGGACCTTCGCGATGTCGCGCAAATGGCTGGCGACTGGATAGGCAGGCGAAGCGAGCTGCCGTTTGATCGCAACGCTACGGCTGCGCAGCCAGTTCGGCCAACGATAGGACGGCTCTGTCGAGAGTTACTGCAGCCGTAAAGACGGTCACCAAACTGTCACACTGGGCGGCAATCGCCATGGTAGGTTTGCCCTGGCCGCCCCCCGCGACCCCTGACCGTACTAACAGCCGGCGAAGCCGCCATGAACATCGCCCTCCCCGCCGAAGGCACCGACCTCTCGCCCTATCTGCCGGACGAGCACGGACTGTTCTTCATCTATCATTTCAAGGCCGACGGCTCCCGCACCAAGGATCCCGCCGAGGCGCATTGGAGCTGGCGCAGCTACCAGATCACCGACATGCGCGCCCGCCAGGAGATCGGCGCCGAGCAGGCCCTGCCGCAGCCGGTGCGCGATGCCTTCCTGTCGCCCAGCCATGGCTGCCAGATCGATTTCGAGGACGACTTCCTCTATGGCGACTTGCCCGACCTCAGGCATGACTTCGCCGAGGCGCGCGGGCTCACGCATTTCCGTTTCGCCTTCAACGACAAGATGCTGGTCGGCGCCCGCAAGCAGCCGCTGGAATCGGTCGACAAGATCCGCAAGCTGGTGGAGGGCGGCACGCGAAAATTCCGCACGCCGGCCGAGCTGATCGAGGCGGTGATGGGCCAGTCGCTCGACGGCATGGCGGCCGAGCTCGACAAGATGGGCGATACGCTGGACGGCATCGAGGACCGGATCGTCGTCGATGCATGGCACAGCGAGCGCCAGGCGCTGGTCGATGCGCGCCGGCAGCTGGTTCTGATCCACCGGCAGATGGCGACGCTCACCAACCTCTTCCGCCACCTCGACCATTCGCATCGCAACGAGCTGCCGGACCCGATCAACGACATGGCGACGCGGCTATCGCACCGAGCGCACACGCTGCATCACGACGGCGAGCAGTTGCAGGCGCGCACCCGCCTGTTGCAGGACGAACTGATGGCCAAGCTCACTGAGCAGTCGAACCAGTTGCTCTATATCCTCTCCGTCATGACGGCGGTGCTCCTGCCGATGACGATCATCTCCGGCCTGTTCGGCATGAATGTCGGCGGACTGCCGCTGGTCGACACGCCGCTGGGATTCTGGGTGGTGACGGCGATCTCGGTCGTCATCGCCGGCATCGTCTATATGATCGTGCGGCGGCTGGGGCGGGTCTGAAGCAATCGGGACTACGCGGTTGCCCGCAGATCCTCGACGATGGCGCCGGCGGCGGCGACTTCGGCTTCGTGGTCGGGTTCGCGCCACGTCTCGACAAGTCCGGCCGCGTACCATTCGCGCATGGCCGGCAGGTCGAGCAGCCGCGACGGATAGGCGGCGGCTGCGCCTTCGAATGCCAGGCCATAGGACTGCGCCCTGAATGCGATGGGGGCGAAGAAGGCATCGACGGCACCAAAACGGTCGCCGGCCAGGAAAGGTCCGCCGAAACGCGCAAAGCCATCGTTCCACAAGTCTCCCATGCGGAAGATGTCGTGCTTCAGCGCGCCGGACATGGGCGAAAGCTTTACCCGCACGCCGCAGCTCATCGGGCAGTCTTTGCGCAGCGCGGTGAAGCTCGAATGCATCTCGGCGGCGGCCGAGCGCGCCCAGGCGCGCGCTTTGACGTCCCCCGGCCAGACGCCCGGGTGGCGTTCGGCAAGGTATTCGACGATCGAGAACGAATCCCAGACGGCCCAGCCATCATCGACAAGACAGGGCACGCGTCCATTTGGCGAGAACTGCCGGTAGAGGCCGAAACTCGATCCGGTCGGGAACGGCGTCAGCCGCTCCTCGAAGGAAATACCGAGGACACGCATCAGCAGCCACGGGCGCAGCGACCAGGACGAATAGTTCTTGTTGCCGATATGCAGAACGTACATCGGGCGCCCTCTGCTTCTTGTTTACGCAATTCCAGACGGAGAACCGTCTCGCACTTTTGCTTATCTCGTCGCGGGAGCCGGCGGGCGGACCTCGCGCCCCCTGAACATCGACCAGCTATACATGGCCAGAGCCGCCCAGATCAGCGCAAAGGCGACAGCCTGGGTGCCGCCGAACGGCTCGTCGAAGATCAGCACGGCGATCAAGAATACCATGGTCGGCGCGATATATTGCATGATGCCGATGGTGGACAGGCGCAGCAGCCTGGCGCCGAAGGCAAAGAGCAGCAGCGGCACCGCGGTGACCGGGCCGCAGCCGATCAGCAATGCGGTGTCGGCGCCTGTGCCGGAAATCAGATGATCCTGGCCGGCGGCGATCAGGTAGACGATGTAGCAGAGCGCCGGCACGGACAGCAAAAGCACTTCGAGCAAGAACCCCTGGCTCGGGCCGATCGGCAGCGTCTTGCGGAAGAAGCCGTAGGCGGCGAAGGAGAAGGCGAGCGCCAGCGACACCCAGGGCAATTTGCCGGCCTCGATTGTGAGCACCATCACCGCGACCGCGGCCAGCGCCACCGCGGCGATCTGCAACCGGTCGAGCCGCTCGCCGAGCAGCACCGCACCGACAACGACGACCACCAGCGGGTTGATGTAATAGCCGAGCGCGGTCTCGACGGTGCGGTCGACCGCGATCGCCCATACATAGATGCCCCAGTTGATCGAGATCAGCACCGCCGTCAGCGCCGCCATGGCAAGGCTCTTCGGCGAGCGGATCGCCGCCTTGAAGTCGGCGGTGCGGCCAGCCCAGATGAGCACCGCCGCCGCGATCGGCACCGACCAGACGACGCGGTTGGCGATCACCTCGGCAAGCGGCAGATGCGCCACCGCCTTCATGTAGAAGGGCAGCAGTCCCCAGAGGAAATAGGCGCCGAGCGCCAGGAGGAAACCGCGGCGGGCCTTGGCATCCTGATCGAGATCGGCTGTAGCGGTGACCATGGCCTGACGCTATGGCCCAGCGGATCGCCCAAGACCATCACAAAATTATGATGGATCAACGGACTTTTCGTGATGGTTCAAACAGTTGACTACGCTCCAAGACGCCTAAACAGCGAAGGCTGCTCATTGCTGGGCGGGTTTTTCGACAAGCTCGAAGAAGGCCCTATCGGGTACTCCCTCATCATGCCTGAAGCCAGTCAACTCCGCCGCCAAATCGAGGGGAATGTCGAAGGCATAATCGACATCACTTTCGTTGTCCTGCTTTGAAAATGCCTGCTGCCTCAAGGATTCAAAGGAGGCTGGAAGATCGCCCGTGGTATGGAGATCCCTGACGTGTTTGTCGCCGCTATGCCAGACCCTCCAGATATTCTTTCCGGCGCTCCATAGCTCGGCGCGAGCAAACATCGTGTGTTCTTCTATGTGCACGATGACCATTTCCCTGCCTTGCGAAAACGCAGACAAGTAACTGTCGGGAGGATTGGGATAGCTGCAGTAGCCGAGGATGACGATCGCCCAGTTCTTCTCGCTGCGATAAGCATTCACCGGCGCATCGAAATCCTCCGATGTGTCGCCGACTTCCCTGCCAAACAAGGCAGCGGCTTCCTTGATCCCGTAACCCCGAAGGCCAAACCAGCTTATCGAAAAGCCCACGCGTCTACTCCGCCGCCACCAGCCCCGCCATGTCGCGGTTCTTCATCAGCTTGTAGACGATCGAATCCATCAACGCCTGGAAGGAGGCGTCGATGATGTTTTCCGACACGCCGACGGTCCACCAGCGGGCACCGGTGGAATCGTGCGATTCGATCAGAACGCGGGTGATCGCCTCGGTGCCGCCGTTGAGGATACGCACCTTGAAGTCCGCGAGCTCGAGATCGGCGATCTCGCTCTGATATTTGCCGAGGTCCTTGCGCAGCGCGATGTCGAGCGCGTTGACCGGGCCGTGGCCTTCGGCGACCGACATCTTCTCCTCGCCGTCGACCTCGACCTTCACGATCGCCTCGGAGACGGTCTTCAGATTGCCGTTGGCGTCGAAGCGGCGCTCGACCATGCAGCGGAACGAGGTGACGTTGAAGAACTCCGGCAGGCCGTGCAGCATCTTGCGGGCCAACAATTCGAACGAGGCGTCGGCGCCTTCATAGGCATAGCCTTCGGCCTCGCGCTCCTTGACCACGGCGATCAGCGCGTCGAGCCGGTGATCGTCCTTCGGCACGTCGATGCCGCGCCGCTTCAGCTCGGCGAGGAAATTGGCCTTGCCGCCCTGGTCGGAGACCATGACGCGGCGGCGGTTGCCCACGGCTTCCGGCGGGACATGCTCATAGGTCGCCGGCTCCTTGGCCAAAGCCGAGGCATGGATGCCGGCCTTGGTGGCAAATGCCGATGAGCCGACATAGGGCGCCTGCGCTTCCGGCGCGCGGTTGAGCAATTCATCGAACGCACGGGAAAGCCTCGATATTCCGGTCAGCGCCTCGGCCGAAATGCCGGTCTCAAAACGATCGGCGAAGGCGGGCTTCAGCGCCAGCGTCGGGATGATGGAGATGAGATTGGCGTTGCCGCAGCGCTCACCGATGCCGTTCAGCGTGCCCTGGATCTGGCGCACGCCGGCCTCGACCGCGGCAAGGGAATTCGCCACCGCCTGGCCGGTATCATCATGGGCATGGATGCCGAGATGATCGCCCGGGATGCCGTGCGCGATCACCTTGCCGACGATTTCGCGCACTTCCGAAGGCTGCGTGCCGCCATTGGTGTCGCACAGCACCACCCAGCGCGCGCCGGCTTCATAGGCCGTCCTGGCGCAGGCCAGCGCATAGTCCGGATTGGCCTTGAAGCCGTCGAAGAAATGCTCGCAGTCGACCATCGTCTCCTTGCCGGCCGCGACAGCGGTTTCCACCGAGGTCTTGGTCGACTCCAGGTTCTCCTCGTTGGTGCAGCCGAGCGCGACGCGCACGTGATAGTCCCAGCTCTTGGCGACGAAGCAGATGGCGTCGGACCTCGACTGCACCAGCGCCGCCAACCCCGGGTCGTTGGAAGCCGAGATCCCTGCCCGCTTGGTCATTCCGAAGGCGACGAATTTCGCGCGCTCAGTCCGCTTCTTCTGAAAGAAAGCTGTGTCGGTCGGATTGGCGCCCGGATAACCGCCCTCGACATAGTCGATGCCGAAGTCGTCCAGCATTTTGGCGATGGCGATCTTGTCCTCGACGGAAAAGTCGATGCCCGGCGTCTGCTGGCCATCGCGAAGCGTCGTGTCGAAGAGATAAAGGCGTTGCTTTGTCATGGCTGCGTGGGTGCTTCAGCACCCTCCTCTGGCCTTGCGGCCGGTAATATCATTTCTTGCCGGCGAACCCATCCGTCGCCCGGATCAGCCGATCCAGTATCCCCGGCTCCGAATAGGCATGGCCGGCGCCTTCGACCAGGTGGAAATCCGCCTTCGGCCAGGCCTTGTGCAGCGCCCATGCATATTTCGCCGGACACGGCATGTCGTAGCGGCCGTGGACGATGGTGCCGGGGATGTCCTTCAGCTTCCAGGCGTCGCGCAGCAACTGCCCTTCCCCCAGCCAGCCGGCATGGACGAAGTAATGGTTCTCGATGCGGGCGAAGGCTACCGCGTAGTCGTCCTGGCCGAACGGCGTGCTGGTTTCCGGCTCAGGAAGCAGCGTGATCGTCTCGCCTTCCCAGAGGCTCCAGGCAAGGGCTGCCTGAACTTGAGCCTTGCGGTCGGACCCGACCAGCCGCTTGCGATAGGCGGCCATCATGTCGCCGCGCTCGGCCTCGGGGATCGGCGCCAGAAAACGCTCCCATTTGTCGGGAAACATTTCCGAGACGCCGAACTGATAATACCATTCGAGTTCGGCGCGGGTCAGCGTATAGATGCCGCGCACGACCAATTCGCTGACGCGGTCCGGATGCGTCTCGGCGTAGGCGAGCGCCAGCGTCGAGCCCCAGGAGCCGCCGAAGACAAGCCATTTGTCGAAGCCCGCCATTTCGCGCAGGCGCTCGATATCGGCGACGAGATGCCAGGTGGTGTTGGCCTCGAGCGAAGCGTTGGGCGTCGACTTGCCGCAACCGCGCTGGTCGAACAGGATAACGTCGTAGAGCCTCGGGTCGAACAGACGCCGGTGTTTCGGCGAGATGGTGCCGCCGGGGCCGCCATGCAGGAACACGGCGGGCTTGGCGCCCTTGGTGCCGCAGCGCTCCCAATAGATGGTGTGGCCGTCGCCGACATCGAGCATACCTGACTCGAACGGCTCGATCTCCGGATAGAGCGTACGCAACGAACTGCCGTGGATCGTCATAGTTTCAAGCCCTGCTGCGGCCAGTTGGCCGTCTCGTGGTCGGGATGCTGGAAGGAGATGATCTGCTCCTGCCGCCGATAGAAGTCGGGATCGTCGAGGATCGGCGCCTCGAAGATCTTCTCCACCCAGGGCAGCCGAACCGCGTAGTTGACCTGGATCTGCGGCGCGAGGTCGGAGCGGTCGTCGAAGGCGCCGATCGCGATCTCCAGCGCGCCAGGCTGGCGATAGGTCAGCGGCGTGCCGCAGCGGGCGCAGAAACCGCGGTCGATGTTGACCGAGGACTGGAAATAGCTCGGCTCCTCATGGGTCCATTCGACGCCGTCCTTCGGCACCGTCACCAGCGCGCCGAAGAAATTGCCGAACTGTTTCTGGCACATGCGGCAATGGCAGATGGAGGGGCGCCCGAGCTTGCCCTTGATGCGGAAGCGCACGGCACCGCACTGGCAGCCACCGGTTCGAACGTTTTCTGTCATCATCTTTCCTCCGGTGGCCATTGGTCGGTGTCGTGATCGGGATGCTGGTAGGAGACGAGCTCGGCGAGGTAAGGCGCCGAGGCGATATCGGCCATCGTGTCCTCGGACGGCAGCTTGGGGATGCCGTCGACATAGGGAAGTTTTGCCTCCGTCCCCCACTGGATGGTGGGCGCGATGCCGGTCGGGTCATCGAAGGCGGCGATCGCAAGCGCCACGCCGTCGGGGGCCTCGAAGGTCAGCGGCGTGCCGCATTCGGCGCAGAAGCCGCGCCAGGCGGCATTGGACGAGCGGAAGCGTTTGGGCTCGCCGCGCGTCCAGTCGAGCGTGGCGCCGCGCACCGAGACCAGCGGCAGGTAGAAGTTCCCGCTCGCCTTCTGGCACATGCGGCAATGGCAGACAGAGGCTTCGCCCAGCGCCCCTTCGACGCGGAAACGCACGGCGCCGCACTGGCAGCCGCCGGTGTAGACAGGCCGGTTGTCAAGGCTCATGACACACTCCCGATCATGGGCTGCTTTTGGCGCTCACTCCGGATCATGGCAGACCGCCTCGACATTGTTGCCGTCGGGATCGAAGACGAAGGCGCCGTAATAGTTGGGGTGGTAATGCGGGCGCAGACCCGGTCCGCCATTGTCCTTGCCGCCGGCGGCAAGTGCCGCCGCGTGGAAAGCGTCGACCTCGGCGCGGCTGCGCGCGGTGAAGGCGACATGCTGGGCGGATTTCGGCTTGTCCGTGCTGTCGCTCAGCCAGAACACCGGCCGGTCGCGGCCATAGCCGCCTACCTTGGCGCCGCCGGTATATTCCTGAGGCACCATGTAGAGCAGCGATGCCCCCAGCGGCGCCATCGCCTTGTCGTAGAAGGTCTTGGATGCGTCGAAATCGGATACGTTGATGCCGAGATGGTCGATCACGAGACGAGCTCCTCCGTTGGTGGCGCGGGCGCGACGGCCAGGCCGGCCACGATGACGATGTGCTGGCAGACGTTGTCGATATCGCGGATCACGTCGTCGTTCCAGAAGCGCAGGATGGTCCAGCCCAGGGCTTCAAGATTCGCGGTTCGCGCGGCGTCGGAAGCAGATATCTCCGGCGAAGCATGTTGCGATCCGTCCAGCTCGACGATCAGCTTCTTGTTGGGGCAGGCAAAATCAACGATGTAGCCAGCTATCGGCATCTGACGCCTGAACACCATTCCCATCAGCCTATCAGCACGCACCTCATTCCAAAGCTTCAGCTCGGCATCGGTCATCGCCTTGCGCATCTTGCGCGCATTGCCGCGATTGGCGGGAGATACCCGATGATGGGTCATCGCGAGGCCCCCCTCTCTGTCCTGCCGGACATCTCCCCCTCGAGGGGGGAGATCAGCAGCTTCGCCGACGGCGCCCCGTCTTCAACGTCGGCGATTGGGGAAAGCCCGCGTGACATCCAATCCCCCCCCTCGAGGGGGAGATGTCCGGCAGGACAGAGAGGGGGGCCTCGCTCAAACCTCTCCACTATGAGAGCATCCACCCTCACCGCTTGATCTCCCACGTCGTCACGCGCTCGCCGGTGGCGGGGTCCTTGCCGTCCTTCAACTGCACGCCTTGCGCCAGCAACTCATCACGCAGGCGGTCGGCTTCGGCCCAGTTCTTGGCGGCGATCAGCGCGAGCCGATCGGCTATCGCCTTGGCGATCGCTTCCTCGTCCACCTTGGCCGTGCCGACGTCGAAGCCCAGGAAAGCCAGCGCCGCCTTCAAGGACCCGGCGGCTTTCTCGCCTCCGGCATCGCCCGCCTCGCCGGCAAGCTGCGTCAGCCGCTGGAAGGCCGTATAGGTGGCGAGGTCGTCGCACAGCGCTTCCACCACCTCGGCGGGAAGCTCCTTTGCCGCCGCCGGCGCAAGGTCCGCCGCGCGCTTCCATTTGCGCAATGTGTTTTCCGCCTCCTCCAGCTTGCGCACGGAAAAGTCGATCGGTTCGCGATAGTGCGTCATCAGCATCGCCAGCCTGAGCACCTCGCCAGGCCAGGTGCGGCCGCCGAAAGTGTCCGTCTCCAGGAGCTCGTGGATCGAATAGAAGTTGCCGAGGCTCTTCGACATCTTCTGGCCTTCGACCTGCAGGAAGCCGTTATGCATCCAGACATTGGCCATGACCTTGGTTCCGTGGGCGCAGCGCGACTGGGCGATCTCGTTCTCGTGGTGCGGGAAGATCAGGTCCAGCCCGCCGCCATGGATGTCGAAGACCTCGCCGAGATAGGCGGCGGACATCGCCGAGCATTCGATGTGCCAGCCGGGCCGGCCCCTGCCCCATGGGCTCTCCCAGCCGGGTTCCTCGGGCGAAGACAGCTTCCACAGCACGAAATCGCCGGGGTTCTTCTTGTGCGCGTCGACGGCGATGCGCGCGCCCGCCTGCTGCTCGTCGAGATTGCGCTTCGACAACTCGCCATAGTCGGGCATCGAAGCGGTGTCGAACAGCACCTCGCCGCCGGCGACATAGGCGTGGCCGCGCTCGATCAGCTGCGAAATCAGCGACAGCATGTCGGCCTTGCCGTCGGCCCGGGGCGCGACGAATTCGGTCGCTCGCGGCTCGTAGGTCGGCTGCAGGCAGCCAAGTGCGGCGACATCCTTGTGATACTGGTCGGCGGTCTTTTCGGTGACCTTGCGGATCGCATCGTTGAGCGAGAGCCTGCCGGCCGCGATCGCCTCGCCGAAGTCGCGCAGCGCGCGAGCGTTTATCTTGTCGTCGACATCCGTGATGTTGCGCACATACGTGACATGCGTTTGGCCATAGACTTGGCGCAACAGACGGAAAAGCACGTCGAAGACGATCGCCGGACGTGCATTGCCGATATGGGCAAAGTCGTAGACGGTCGGGCCGCAGACATACATGCGCACGTTCAACGGATCGATCGGGATGAACCGCTCCTTCGTCCGCGTTAGCGTGTTGTAGAGGTTGAGGCCCTTCGATGCGTCAGACATGCGGTCCCGGTCCTTAGTTTGTGTTTGCCGGAACCAACTTCGCGCCGAAGGCACAAATCAGGCTCCAGCCTGCTGGCCGGGGCGTTTTTCCGATCTGGGGAAAGATGAGGCGAAAACGTCCGGACCAGCGCGAGGCTAGCCAATAATGCAAATGCCACAAATGGCGAAAGACGTTTTCATGGGCGGCTTTATCGCGCTGGCAGGTGTTGCCGTCAAGTCGCTCCGCTCAGGAAAGATGTGGCTGAATCACAGGTAAAGACAGGACGAAACATTTTATTAAACATGTCGGCACAGTGATGAAACATTCGCCGGCTAGACCGTCAGATGTCACGATTTGGTCGGAATCGGCCGCCAAACGCTGGACACGAAACCGTTACCAGGGAAGAGAATCATGGCTCGCACCAAGCAGGAACAGAACCGACAAACGCAGCCCGCACTGGCCAGCCACTACCGCGCGATCGGCCCGGCAGCAATCGTCGCAGCCCTCCTCCACACCGCAAAGAAGAAGAAGCCCGCGCAGAAGATCGTTTCGCCGCGCGTTGCCTGAAAGGGCACGACCGGCACGGTCCCCGACAATGGGGACGCCGGCGATGAGGGCGCCAGAGAGCGCCCTGGAGATGAAGGCCTCCGGAAGCAGCCTCGCAAGGCTGATAACCTTCGCTAGAACAAGCTCATCTGGTTTTCGTCCGGGCCAGGCTTCTGGCGCCCGGGTTTTTCGGCCTGCGGCGAAACGATGCCGCGCTCCTGAATCTCTGGCCCGGTGTTGGCGACCTTGTTGACCAGGTCGGAAACCGGAATCGCCTCGAAGAAATCGGGTTCGGCGGGCTTCAGCAGATCAAGCACGTCGCGCGGCTCCTGCGTGCGGCAATCCAGCCAGCGGGCGAAGTCGCGTTCCTCGATCACCACCGGCATGCGGTCGTGGATATGGGCGATGCCGGCATTGGCCTCGATCGTGACGATCGCTCCGGTATCCATCTCCGAGCCGCCGGGCTCGGAAAAAGTTTCGATCAGGCCGGCGAAGGCGACCACGCCGCCGCGTCGCGGGCGGATCCAGTAAGGTTGGCCCTTGCCGCTGCCCGACTGCTGCCACTCGTAGAAACCCGATGCCGGCACAAGAGCGCGGCGGTGACGCATCGCGGTCTTGAAAGAAGCCTTTTGCAGCACACCCTCGGAGCGGGCGTTGATGAGCAGCGGAAACGTCTTGGTGTCCTCGACCCAGGCCGGAATCAGGCCCCAGCGCACCAGCATCGCCTGGCGGTCCGGCAGGTTGGAGCCAGGTTCCCGTTGCGGGCCGGCAAGCGCCATCAGCACCGGCTGCGTCGGCGCGATGTTGTAGCGCGCCGGAAATTCCTCCAGCTCGGCCAGGCCGAGGAAGGCGGCGGTCTGGTCCGGCGTGGCGGTCAGGGCAAAGCGTCCGCACATGGATCTGGCTCTTCGATTGACGTGCAATGAAAGTGGCGATGGAACCGCCACGCCGCAACGGCTAAAGCTTGTTTCGCCCAATCGGTCCACAAAAGGCTGCGGAAAGATCGACACGCATGGAACAGCGCAAGCTCATACCGGCCGTTTCCGTCGCCGTCGTGCGCGGCGAGACGGTGCTTCTGGTCAAGCGCGCGCGGGCGCCATCGCAGGGGCTCTACGCCTATCCCGGCGGCAAGGTCGAGGCGGGCGAGACGCTGGCCCAAGCCGCGGCGCGCGAGTTGCAGGAAGAGACCGGGCTCGAAGCGACAGGTTACCGGCCGCTGCGCGACATCCATATAGACGGCAGCAGTGAAAACCACGCGGTCGACTATCTGCTGACGGTGTTCGGCGCGGCCTATGCCGGCGGCGAGCCCGTGGCCAGCGACGATGCCGAGACGGCGGCGTTTTACACGCTGGCGCAAATGACGCAGATGCCGCTGGCGGGCGACGTGTTCTCGGTCGCCGAGGAATTGCTAGGGGCCGCTGCGGGCGATTAGACACCCATAAAAATCGCCTTGCGGGCGACAAAATGTTTCGCCACAAAGCTCTAGCTCCCTCACGCCAAGGCTTTGATGACCCGCGCTTCTGCTCTTCTCGCCGCGTGCCTCGCTGTCAACATGGCCGTTGCCGCGCGGCCGGCGATTGCCGCCGAGGCGCCGTTCGAGCCCGGCCTGATGCGGCTGGCGGAAGTGCTCGGATCGCTGCATTTCCTGCGCAACCTGTGCGGCGAGAAAGGCGACCAGTGGCGGGCCGAGATGGAAAAGCTGCTCGAATCGGAAAATCCCGATCCCGACCGGCGCGCCCGCTTCATCGCATCGTTTAACCGCGGCTACCGCTCCTTCAGCGGCACCTACACCCAATGCACGCCGTCGGCGACCGAGGCCATCGCCCGATACATGAAGGAAGGCGAGACGTTGTCGCGCGACATCGCTTCCCGCTACGGGAATTGAGGCCGGCTCGGCCGCTGCGCTTTTTGCGCAGATTTTTTACGGGGCTATCGGCGCCAATGTGACGTGCCTTATTGTGTCCTGTCCCGCTCTGGTGCAATCATGTGTTGCACTTGCGCAACAGCGTTAATGAAACGTTAGCGCGCGATCGTGGAATTAACTCAAACTGAAGGTTTTGATGCCCCAAGCCGGTCTAATCGGCTAAGCTCGGCATCGATTGAGCGCAGTCCCGATCGGAATGTAGATTGCGACCGTAAAAATGTCGTATTTACAAAGACTTAAATGAGGCTGCGGACGAACTGACAGACCAAGCCTGATCCCTCGTCGGATCGATGCTTGCAGAAGTGGACATCGCAATGGAACATGGCGTCAGCGACATCGACGCGTTGGTCAGGGAAGAAAAGCGGCTGACCGCCGTGGAGAGTCACAGTGAAGCGTGGGCCGAAGGCCTGTCGGCCGGCATCGAGCCGGAAATCATCGCCGAGGCAGCGCTGGAGACCGCTTTCGGCGAGATGTTGCGCGCCAATGGCGAGACCTCTGCGCTCGCGCTCCTCGACCGCATGCGGGAAAAGGTGATCGCCGGCGCCTTCGAGCCGGAACGGCTGAAGCACTAGCCACCTGTTTTGACAGCGACTTTTTGACCACGAGTTTTTGACGGCGACACGCCATTTGGGCATCATGCCATGCGCCTGGACGCTCGGAGCGCCGGCCGGGGCCGAACCCGGGAACCATGGAGAGGCAAGCGGTGAGATTTTCGATGTCAGGCCGGCCGCGCGGGCTGGCCCTCAGCATCCTGATCGCCGCTTCCTGCCTGACGCTGCCCCTGTGCCTCACGAGTACGCCTTCCTACGCGCTGAGCGAAATCCAGCGCGAGGACCTGCCTTCGCCGGGCACCCCGCCCGCAACTGGCGACAGCGCCGCGCCCGGCGCCACCGTGCCGATGCCGGAGGCGCCCGCTACCAAGCCCTCGGACCAACCTGCCGACGATACGGACAAGTCGGAGCCGGAGACGCCGCCCGCCAATGGCGGCATCACCAGCCCGCGCACCGATCCGGACGCTCCGCCGCCTGCGGTCGTCTACGACCTCAACACGCTACCCGAACCGGTCAAGCGCATGCATGGGCTGATCATCGAAGCCTGCCGGACCGGTGACATCGAGAAGCTGAGATCGCTGATCGGCAAGGGCGATTCCATGACGCAATTGTCGCTTGGCGACATCGACGGCGACCCGATCACCTTCCTTAAGAGCCTCTCGGGCGACGGCGACGGCCAGGAAATCCTCGCCATCCTGGAAGAGGTGCTTTCGGCCGGCTATGTCCATGTCGACACCGGCACGCCGCAGGAACTCTATGTCTGGCCGTATTTCTTCGCGCTGCCGCTCGACAAGCTCGATCCCAGGCAGCGTGTCGAGTTGTTCAAGCTGGTCACGGCCAGCGATTATGACGACATGAAGCAGTTCGGCGCCTACATCTTCTACCGCGTCGGCATCACGCCGACCGGACAGTGGCTGTTCTTCGTCGCCGGGGATTGAGACGCAACAGGTACGGCAATGTTGGCGGGACAGCGCAACGACAGCGGCTGGGATTGTCGCTACGGCTCAGGCCGTGGTCAGAAGGATACCGTGGCCAAATTCGTCGGCCAATTTCATGATAAGCAGCTTCTCACGCGCCGTAAGGTGCTTTTGGTCGACAAAGCGCCAGTTGCGTTCGTAAAGCGCAAAGGCCTCTTTAGCGGGGATAGGACACGTGACATCGCGGTTCCAGGCGAGCGCCTGGAGTTCAGGAAACTCCGCAGGAATGATCGGCGCAATATTCGCGGTCATGGTGCATCCAAGATAATGCAGAGCGCTTAACAAATCCAATTCTTGGCAAGGGCTTAGGCCGGCAGCGCCTCGGAAAACTCCACCGCCCTGCCCTGGCCGGGCGTGACGATCTCGCCTTCCCACATGACGCGCCTGCCGCGCACGACCGTGCCGACCGGCCAGCCGGTGACCTCCCTGCCGTCATAGGGCGTCCAGCCGGCCTTGGAGCCGGCCTGGGCGTTGGTGATGGTCTCGCGGCGCTTCAGGTCGACGACCGTAAAATCGGCATCGTAGCCGGCGGCGATGCGGCCTTTCCTGGCCATGCCGAATATGCGCTGCGGACCATGGCTGGAAAGGTCGACGAAGCGCTGCAAAGTGAGCCGGCCTGCGTTCACATGATCGAGCATGATCGGCACCAGGGTCTGCACGCCGGTCATGCCCGACGGCGAGGCCGGATAGGGCTTTGCCTTTTCTGCCAGCGTGTGCGGCGCGTGGTCGGAGCCCAGCACATCGACGATGCCTTGCGAAATGCCATGCCAGACACCGTCGCGGTGGCGAGCGGCGCGCACCGGCGGGTTCATCTGGATCAGCGTACCCAGCCGCGCATAGTCGTCGGCGCTCAGCGTCAGATGGTGGGGCGTCGCCTCGCAGCTCGCGACATCCTTGTGCTGTTCGAGGAAGACGATCTCCTCGGCTGTCGAGATGTGCAGCACATGGATGCGCGCGCGCGTCTGCCTGGCGATGCGCACCAGCCGCTCGGTGCAGCGCAGCGCCGCGATCTCGTCGCGCCAGACGGGATGGGACGACGGATCGCCCTCGACGCGCTCGCCGAGCCGCTCGCGCAGGCGGAACTCGTCCTCGGAATGGAAGGCGGAGCGGCGGCGGGTGTTGCGCAGGATCGAGGCGACGCCTTCGTCGTCCTCGACCAGCAGGTCGCCGGTGGACGAACCCATGAACACTTTTATGCCGGCCGCTCCCGGCAGCCGTTCCAGTTCGCCGACATCGCCGGCATTGTCGCGCGTGCCGCCGACCCAGAAGGCGAAGTCGCAATGCATGCGCCCGGTGGCGCGGCGCACCTTGTCGGCAAGTGCTGCCTCGCTGGTGGTCAGCGGATTGGTGTTGGGCATTTCGAAGACGGCGGTGACGCCGCCCAGCACCGCGGCGCGGGAGCCGGTCTCCAGATCCTCCTTGTGCTCCAGCCCCGGTTCGCGGAAATGCACCTGGCTGTCGACGACGCCCGGCAGGATGTGCAGGCCCGTGCAGTCGATGGTTTCGCCGGCAGAAGCCTGGCCGAGATCGCCTATCCGCGCGATGCGTCCGGCCTTCACGCCGATGTCGCGCCGGCCCTCGCCGTCATGGTTGACCACGGTGCCGCCTGTCAGGATGAGGTCGAAGGTGGTTGCCATGGCAGGTCCAATCTCTTGCGGGGGGAGTGCGGCCGGCTTACGTAATGACCGGACGTTTTGCAAGATCAGGCCGATTTTACGCTCATGCCCTTTGCCCAGCTCAAAGACCGCGCGCTCATTTCCGTGTCAGGCCCCGATGCCGAGCATTTTTTGCAGAACATCCTCACCACCGACCTCGACGCGCTTCGGCCCGGTGAAGCCAAACCCGGCGCGTTGCTTTCGCCGCAGGGCAAGGTCCTGTTCGATTTTCTGATCTCGCGCGCCGGTGACAATGGTTTTCGCCTCGAATGCCGCACCGATATCGCCGACGATTTCGTGCGCCGGCTGATGCTTTACCGGCTAAGGGCGAAGGCCGATATTGCCAAACAGGATCAGGCGCTTGTCACGGTCGCGTGGGGCGATGATTCAACCGCCTCACCTTCCGATTCAACGGCGCTTGCCGACACGCGCTTCCGCGATGTGTCGGTGAGGCGCGCTTACGAAGGCGAGGCAAAGGACGGCGGCGACTCAAATGCCTGGCTGGTGCTGCGCATCGGCAACGGCATCACGGAGAGCGGTTCCGACTACCAGCTCGGCGATGCCTTTCCGCATGACGTGCTGCTCGACGAAACTGGCGGCGTCGGATTCAAGAAGGGCTGCTATATCGGCCAGGAAGTGGTCTCGCGCATGCAGCATCGCGGCACCGCGCGGCGCCGTGTGCTGATCGCGTCGGCCGATGGTCCCCTGCCCGCTGCCGGGACCGAACTCACGGTCGCCGGGCGGCCGGTGGGCACGCTCGGGTCTGTCGACGGCCGGACCGGTCTTGCCGTTGCCCGCATCGACCGTGTCAAGGCGGCGGTCGACGCCGGCGAGGCGATCATGGCGGATGAGGTTCCGGTAGCGCTCGCCATTCCCGCCTGGGCGAAGTTCACCTTCCCCGAAGGTGCGGTCAGCGCGGAGGAGGCCTGATGGCGGCCGACCGGGCCGGCGCGCCGCCGCGCGCCTGGCAACGCATGCTGTCCGGCCGGCGGCTCGATCTGCTCGATCCCTCGCCGCTCGACATCGAGATCGCCGATATCGCTCATGGACTCGCGCGTGTCGCGCGCTGGAACGGCCAGACCAGCGGCGACCATGCCTTCTCGGTGGCACAGCATTCGCTGCTGGTCGAAGCTCTCTACGGTGAACTGGTGCCTGCCGCTCCGGCCGAAGCACGGCTTGCGGCGCTGCTGCACGACGCGCCCGAATACGTCATCGGCGACATGATCTCACCGTTCAAATCGGTGATGGGCGGTTCCTACAAGGATTGCGAATTGCGCCTGCAGCGCGCCATCCATCTGCGTTTCTCGCTGCCGGCGGAGCTCGCCGCCTCCTTGCGCAACGACATCAAACGCGCCGACCAGATCGCCGCCTATTACGAAGCGACGCTGCTGGCCGGCTTTTCGACCGCTGAGGCGACCGAGTATTTCGGGCGGCCGCGCGGCTTCTCCGCCGACCGCTTCGACTTCACGCCAAAATCCGTGACCTGGGCGCAAACGGCTTTTCTCAAGCGTTTCAAGACGCTGGAAGCCAAGCGCCAGTCTTCGCTTGCCGTGAATACAACCCCATAAAAGAACGCTAAATTAACCCGCGACCGCGACAGTATTGCGTTCGGTCACGGTCCGAAGGCGTGCTCATGCCCGGCGCACATGTCAAGACTGCTTCCACCGCCGGCAAGCGAAGAACGGCCGCCATTGGTCCGGCGCGGCGGATCGCGGAAGAATTGCGGGCCCAGAACGAGCGCTTCGCGGCGGCTGTCGAGAACATGTCGCATGGCCTGTGCATGTTCGACGCCGATGAGCGGATGATCATCTGCAACCACAACTACCTTGACATCTTCAGCCTGGACGCCAAGGTGGTGAAGCCCGGCATTCCTTTCTTCGACATCCTGCAGCACAGCGTCGACATCGGCATCGCCTCGCAGAGCGCGAGCGAGCTTTATGCCATACGCAAGCCTTACATCGACGGAGCCAAGGCCTCGACCTATGAGGAAGTCTTGTCGGACGGGCGCATCGTCGTCATTTCGCACCGGCCGATCGCCGTCGGCGGCTGGGTGTCGATCTACGAGGATGTGACCGAGGAGCGGCGCGCCGAGGCGGAGCTGAAGGAGCAGCACCGCCGCTTCGACGCCGCGTTGGCCAACATGTCGCAAGGCCTGCTGATGTACAGCGCCAAGGGCCGGCTCATCGTGCGCAACCAGCGCTTTCTGGACCTGTGCCACGCCAAGGCGTCGGATTTCGCGCTGGGCATGACGCATCGCCAGATGCTGGACAAACTCATTCGCCTCGGCATCTTCGCGCCGCTGGAAATCGACGTCGAGGTCGGGAAGACGAGGGCCAGCCTGGATGCCGGCCAGTCGCGCTCCAGCTATCGCGAACTGGTCGACGGCCGAACGCTCTTCGTCTTGCGGCGGCCGCTGGCCGGCGGCGGCTGGGTGGCGACTTTCGAGGACGTCACCGAGCGCCGACGCACCGAAGAGCGCATGACGCATCTTGCGCATCACGACACGCTGACCAACCTGCCCAACCGCTCGATGTTTCGCGATCGCCTGGACCAGGCGCTTGGCGAGGCCAAGCCGCTGGCGATCCTCTCGCTCGACCTCGACCGCTTCAAGGCCGTCAACGACACGTTCGGCCACCCGGCCGGAGACTGGCTGCTGCAATGCGTCGCCAAGCGGCTGCAGCATTCGGTGCGCAGCAGCAAGGACGTGGTGGCGCGGTTCGGCGGCGACGAGTTCGCCATCATCCAGTTCGGCATCAGGAGCGTCGCCGACGCCGAAAAGCTCGCCAAGCGCATCGTCGAGATCGTCGGCAAGCCTTATCGCGACAAGGGGCGCGAAATGCATGTGGGCGTGAGCCTCGGCATCGCGCTCTATCCCGGCGACGGGCACGACGCCGACACACTGCTCACCAACGCCGACATGGCGCTCTACCGGGGCAAGAGCGAAGGACGCAATGTCTATCGCTTCTTCGAGCCGGGCATGGATGCGCTTATGCGCGAGCGCCGGGCGCTCGAGGCCGATCTCGAGGCGGCGCTCTCCAGGCGCGAATTCGAACTCGATTTCCAGCCGATCCTCGACATCGGCTCCGGCAGGATTGTCGGCGCGGAAGCCCTGATGCGCTGGCGCTCGCCGTCGCGCGGCCTGGTGTCGCCGGAGAACTTCATCCCCGTCGCCGAGGAAACCGGATTGATCGTGCAACTCGGCGACTGGGCGCTGCGCAAGGCCTGCAACGTGGCGGCGAACTGGCCGCCGGACATGCGCATGGCCGTCAACGTCTCGGCCGCGCAGATCAAGAGCGGCGGCTTCGCCCGCAGCGTGATCGCGGCGCTTGCCTTCTCCGGCCTGCCGGCCAACCGACTGGAGCTCGAAATCACCGAAACGGTGATGATGGACGAGAGCGACGCCGTGCTGAAGACGCTAAGCCAGTTGCGCGGTCTCGGCGTGCGCATCGCGCTCGACGATTTCGGCACCGGCTATTCCTCGCTCGGCTACCTCCGGCGTTTCCCCGTCGACAAGATCAAGATCGACCGCTCCTTCACCAGCGATCTCGACAAGCGCGACACGGCGGCTATCGTGCGCACGGTGATCGGGCTCGGCGCCGAGCTCGGCATCACCGTCACCGCCGAAGGTGTGGAGACCGAGGCGCAGCTGGACATGCTTCGCAAGGCCGGCTGCGGCGAGGCGCAAGGCTATCTGATCGGCGTGCCGGCCAAGGCCGCCGAGGTGAACCGGCTGCTGCGTGCGCAGGCGCTGCTGCGCCAATCGGGCTGATTTCCCGAGCACGTGTTGAGATTCGGGTTAGGCCGCGCCGAAAATGGCGGATTCCGAGAACCGGAGCGGAGCGTACTTGAAGTACGTGAGCACCGGAAGCGCAGGAAGCCGGCATTTGCAGGCCGGCATCACCTGAATATCAATACGCGCTAGCGCAGCGTCTCGATGTACTTCTCATGGAAGCTGACATAGCCGGGCTCGACCACCTTGAGGTGCCGCTCGATCAGCCGGTGGAATTGCGGCAACTGGTGGAACGGCACGCCGGGATAGGCGTGGTGCTCGGCATGGTAAGGCATGTTCCAGGCGAGCTTGCGCACGAACCAGTTGGTCAGCGTCGTACGGGTGTTTTCCAGCATGTTGGCGACGAAGGGACAGCGGCCGTGCTCGGCCAGCAGATAGAGCCTGAGGAACGGCTGGCCGAGCAGCGCCGGCACGATCCAGACATAAAGCAGCACCGATGCCTTGAACCAGACCGCAAGCGCCAGCAGGACGACATAGAAGGCGATCATCGCCCGCGCCTCGGCCTTCACCTTCGGCAAGCCCTTTGGCGGCACGTAGCTGTCGCGGCAGCGCCCCATTGCATTGGTGTAGAGCGTCTTGAAATGGCCCCACCATACCGGAAGACCGGAGACGTGAACGATGTATTGCCGCATCGTCTCGGGCTTCGGAAAGGCCAGTTCCGGATCGTTCTCGGGGTCCTGGGTGAAGCGGTGATGGGCGAAGTGGAAATAGCGGAACCAGTCGGCCGGCAGCGCGATCGCCAGGCTGCAGAAGCGCGCGACCATATCATTCAGCCACTGTGTTTCGAACGCCGTCCTGTGGACCGTTTCATGCAGCAGCGTGAACAGGAACACGATCAGGACGCCCTGCGGCAGCATCAGGATCGGCCAGAACGGCACCTTGGCCGCGATCAGCGCGGCGAGGAGGATGATCGCGCCGAGATGGAGCGCGAACTGGGCAAGGCCCGGCCCATCCGATTTTGCGGTCAGCCGGCTGCGCTCCTCATTCGTCAGCGAGGCTATCACGGAGCGATGGTCGATGGCTGCGTCGTGGTCGATTGCGTTCATGAGGTTACGATACCCAGAAAGAAACCTTTCGAAAAACGAGGATTTCTGCGAAATAGATAAGGCAGACTTATCTTTCGGATCGCCATGGTCGCTCTTCCCTCCTTGCGCGGACTTCAGTCCTTCGAAGCGGCGGCGCGCACGGGCAGCTTCGCGGCCGCGGCGGAGGAACTGTCGATTTCAGCGGCGGCCGTCAGCCAGCTTATCCGCACCGTCGAGGAACAGATGGGGCGCAAGCTGTTCCACCGGGTCAACCGGCGCGCCGTGCTGACCGAAGCCGGGGTGGAGATGCTGCCGAGGCTCAGCATGGCCTTCCGCGAAATCGGCAGCGTCGCACGCGATGTCGGCGGCGATGCATTCCGGCCGAGGCTCGTCGTTTCGGTGCCGCCCTCCATGGCGATGGGCTGGCTTTCCGAGCGCATCGCCGGCTTTGTCGCATCGCATGGCGCCGCCGACATATCGCTGAGAGGCGACGACGATCCGGTGCCGTTCGATCATGAACTGATCGACATCCGTCTCTCCTACGGTCCGCATTATCGCGAGCATCCGACCGAGGAGATCGTCAGGGATGCCGTCTATCCCGTCCGCGCGCCGACGCTGGCCGGCGCGACCAGATCCGACGGCCTTGCCGGCCTGCCGCTCATTCACACCGACTGGGGACCGACGGGGGCATCCTTTCCATCCTGGCGCAACTGGTTCGACGCGGCGGGAAGCGAGCCCGGCCGCGCGGCACAGCGCGGTCTCTCCGCGAACTCGTCTCGGGCAGCGCTCGATCTCGCCATTTCAGGACTGGGCGTGGCGCTGGCGCAAGGCATCTATTGCGCCCAGGCGCTGGAGGAAGGCAAGCTGGTGCGGGCCGCCGCACAATCCCTGGAACTGCGCCAGCCCTATTGCCTGACGATCCCCGAACGCAGCGCGAGGCGCGATGCCGTGGCGGCGTTCCGGGAATGGCTGATCGGGGAATGCATGCGCGCGGTCGGCTCTCCGGCGCTGGTCACGCCGTCAATCTGACGGCCCGCGAAACATGCGTTCACAGATGCCCGGCCAATGCCGCTACCATATCCTTGCTGTTGGCCACCGGAACGATCTCGAATTCGACCAAATCCGCCCATTCGATGACCCAGCGCTGCAGCACCGTCGCATCGTCGGCTTCCACCAGCATGAAGCAGCGGCTCATGTCGCCCGCGATCCAGCTGTGATGCACGACGAGCTCGTCGGGCTTCAGCCGGCCTTTGTCGCGGAAGCGGCGGTAGATCTCCTTGCGGTCCGAGCCGTGGAAATCCTCGGTCACGAAAAACAGCATTTTGTTCCCTCAAATCAGGCGGTTGGTTCTCCGGCCGCTATTTGTCCGGCCGCTACTTATCCGGCCTCTCCAGGCGCTCCAGGAACCATTGCGTCAGCCGCACCCACAGCTCGTCCTTCTCGCCCGAATCCTCCCAGCCATGGTCGAGATTGGGATTGTCGTTGACCTCTATGACGAAGACGCCGTCCTTGGTCTCCTTGAGGTCGACGCCGTAGAGCCCGTCGCCGATGCATTTTGCGGCCTTGACCGCCGTCTCGACGACATGAGGCGGCGTCTGCTTCAGCGTGAATGTCTTGATCCCGCCCTGGTCGGGCTTGCCGCTGGCCTTGTGGTTCACGATCTGCCAGTGCTTCTTCGCCATCAGATAGTGCACGGCAAAGAGCGGCTGGCCGCCGAGCACGCCGACGCGCCAGTCATATTCGGTCGGAATGAATTTCTGCGCGATCAAGAGATCGGAATCGTCCAGCCATTCGGTCGCGAGCTTGGTCAACTCGGCCATGTTCTCGCATTTCTTGACGCCGCGCGAGAAAGACGAATCCGGGATCTTCAGCACCAGAGGGAAGCCGAGCGTCTGCGCCGCCACTTCGAAGTCAGACGTGCCGGCGATCATCACCGTCGGCGGCACCGGCACCTTGTTGTAGGTCATCAGTTCGTTGAGATAGACCTTGTTGGTGCAGCGGATCATCGACAGCGGATCGTCGATCACCGGCATGCCTTCCTGCTGGGCGCGGCGCGCGAAGCGGTAGGTGTGGTTGGAGATCGAGGTGGTCTCGCGGATGAACAGCGCGTCGTAGTTGGCGAGCTTGGCCAAGTCCTTCCTGGTGATCGGCTCGACTTCGACGCCCATCTTCTCGGCAATCCTCGCCCAATAGCGCAGCGAGGAGATTTCCGACGGCGGCAGTTCCTCATGCGGATCGACCAGCGTGGCGAAAGTATAGCGCGCCGGCGTGCGGCCCTTGGTGTCGCGCCACTCGCGGTTGGTGTAGGTGTCCAGGCATTGCAGGAAGAATTCTTCCTCATCCTCGGTCATGCGGGCGAGCGGCAGGAAGCCGATCTTGCGGATCGAGGCCCATTCGGCGCTGTCCTTGATGTGGACCTCGAGCGCCGGCGCGCGGAACCAGTCGAACAAAAGCTTGGCGAAACGGTCCCAGACCTTCGACGGGCCGATGCCGAAGAAGATCGCGACCTTGGCCGGGAAAGTCCCGCCGAGATCCTTCCTGCATTTGTTCAAGGCAAGCTCTAGTTCCGGCAACGCGTGCTCGTAAAGCTTGCGCTCCGACAGGTCGATCATGGTCTCGACGGTCGGGATCACCCGGTGGCCGCGCGAGCCGGCCAGCAGCGAGGCGTAGTAGCCGCGGCTCTGGTAGCCGTAGTTGTTCGACAGGTTGATCACCTTCGGCCGTTGGCCGCGGAACAGCGCCGGATGCGCGAGATAGTCGCGGTTGGTGATGATCTTGTGGGGTGTGGCCACCTGATCGATGTCGTTCTGCCTGCCTGTGAGGATAACCCAGGTCATTGTCTCAGCGTTTTCCCAGAGTGATGGCGGCCCGCAAACCGTCGCGGCCGAACTGCGCCATGTTCATGAAAATGTCGTAGGGCACCGGAATGTTCGCGGCGTCGAGGATCGTTTCCTGCCTTTCATCCTCCACCCATGGGTCGTGGATCAAGATATGATCGCCGTCGTCGCCGATGGCCAGCACCCAATGCGGCACCTTCTTGCCGAACATCAGGAAACCGCTGACCAGCACCACCACCAGCTTGCCCTCGGCCAGGGCGTCGCGGATGTCGCCGATGCCGAACGGACGGTAATTGACGGGAATGCCGTAGAGTTCGGCGCGGCGGCGGAAATCGACCTGGGCGAGCTCCATCACCCGGCGCTTGTCCTCGCTCCTCACCGACTGCAGGAACAACGCGCCGTAGAAGGAGACGAATATCTCGGCCGCGAGCCCGCTCTCGTAGCCGGCGACCGCCAGGCCGAAAGGCTCGCAGCCGCCAGGGCCGGACATCATGAAGACCGTGGTCGCCTCGCGCCACAGGCGGATTTCCATGACCGGGTCGGGCACGAAGCCACGGTCGAAATTGGCCATCGCCATCATCAGGCAGCACGGGCCGCAGCTGAACTCGCAGGTCTGTTGGTAGAACGGCACCTTGGTCGCGGTCGGGGTGTCGCCGCGCAGCGTCTTTTCATAGCGCAGCGCCGTCGCGCCATCCTCGTAATAGTCGGGCTCGCGGCCCAGTCTTCGATAGCCGGCCTGCTCGTAGATACGGATGGCGCGGTCGTTGTCCTCGCGCACTTCGAGACGAAGCAGCAGCCGATCGTGCTCGAAGGCCGCTTCCTCGGCGGCCGCCAACAGAAGGCGACCGATGCCGAGCCGGCCGAAGAAGGGGCCGACGGCGATGGAATAGAGCCGCGCGACTCCGCTGCCCTTGCGAAACAGCACCACGGCATAGCCGGCGACTCGGCCCTCGTTCTCGGCCACCAGCATCTCAGCGGTTTCACGTTCGATGAACTGGCGGAAAGAGCGGCGCGAGAGCCTGTCGCCCGGAAAAACGGCCTTCTCGATGGCGGCGAGGTCATCGACGTCTGACGCGCGGGCCTTGCGGATCTCGGCAGGCATGCGGGCTTGGGAGAACCTCGATTGGGTTTAAGAAAACGGCCCCGGTGGATGCGTCGCGAACACTGGCCGAAGCGCCAGCATTCATCAAGCGCTATCGCTCCTTGATTAGGGCCGAATTGTGACAGTTTCCGCCACGGCAGGAAAGGGCCAGGCGCTTGAACGGAATTGCCGTTCGACGGGTTGCCGGCCGCCGAAAAACGCAGCCGGTTCAGCTCGATATGCCGGCCACGAGCTGGCCATAGGCGCTCTTTGCGACATCCGACAATCGCTCAGGCGGCAACGAGCCGACGACGGCGCAGGCATAGCCCTTGTCCAGCCAGTAGACCGCCTCCGGACCGCCCGCCTCGGCCGTATAGGTGCCCTTCGATGTTTGAGCCGATTCGGCGGTGACGAAGAGCGAGATGCGCTCGCCCTTGGCGTCCTCGTAGAGCAGCATTGCCGCCTTGCCTTGCTCACCGGCCGGCAGCAGCCGGCCGCCGATCAATTCGAAGCCCTCGGCCGTCAGGTCGGGCGCAACCAGCTTCAGCCCGACGCGGTTCGACAGCCAGGTCTGGAGATGATCCTTGTCGCTCGCCGGAACCTCGACGGCATGACGCTTCTCGGCCGCGTAGACGACATGGGCGGCGATCGCCTGCTCGGCGAGCTGGTCGTCGCCGTCGCCGCCACGGGCGATGCCGTCGATGCCGGCGATATAGCCGCCAAACCCACCGACGGCGAGCACCACGGCAGCCGCGGCCGAGAGCCACCAGCGCGAGCGCCAGGCCGATGCCTTTGTAGGGGCCTGGCCGAGCAATGCCTGCCGCAGCCTCGCCGGCACCGGCTCGTCCATCACGCCAGCGAAAGCAGCGCGCATGGCGGCGCGATCGGCGATGTAGCGCGCGGACTTCGCCTTCATCTCGGGATTGGCCTCGAGCCAGGCGTCATAGGCCATGCGTTCGTCGCCCGGCAGCTCGCCGTCGAGGGCCATGTGGATATCGCGTTCGGAAAAATCACGACGGGTCATTTCTCGACGATCCTCAGCGAGCGGCGGCGCAATGTGTCGTCGAGCAATCCTCGCAATTCCTCGCGGCCGCGCGCGATGCGCGACATCAGCGTGCCGGCCGGCACGCCAAGGATGTTGGCTGCCTCGGCATAGGAAAAGCCCTCGATGGCGACCATCACCAAGGCCGCGCGGCGATCGGGGCTGATCGCCTGCAAGGCATCCATGATCTCGCGCGAAGCGATGGTCTCGACCTGATCGGCGGGCGCGGACTGGGCCTCACCGGCTTCGAGAGGCAATATCGCCGCCTCGCCGCGCCGGTTGACCTTGCGCATCTGGTCGATGAACAAGTGATGCATGATCGTAAACAGCCACCTCCGGGGGCTCTCTCCAGTCTGCCAGTTGTCGAGCCGCACAAGCGCCCGCTCCAGGCAATCCTGGACGAGATCGTCGGCGGAATCGCGGTCGCGCAGCAGCGAGCGCGCATAGCGCCGCAACCGCGGTATTTCGCTCAGGATCGCTGCCTTCTTGTCGTCCATGACCGCTGTTTCGAGGTCGCTTTCCATCCCGATAGAACGCGCCTTCCAGGCGCGGTGCAAGCAGTCAGCGCGAAGCGGCCGAACCGCTGCGATTACCCAAGCAAGAGAATAACGCCAGGGCCGGGGATTTATTCCCGCCAATCAACGAGAAAGCCAATTATTTCAAATCAGTCAGCAGGAAATCGTTACCCTTATAGAGCAGGGGAACACCGAGCGCCTTGGCGCAAGCATAGGCAAAGCAGTCGCCGAGGTTCAGATCAGCCTGGTGACCGACGGCCTTGCCGTAACGAGCGCTGGCGTCGATGGCACGCGAACCGATCTCGTCGCCGATCGGCAGACTTTCTGCGCCGATTTCCGCGATCAGCTGATCCACCAGATCGCGAGCCTTGAGGAGAGCTTCGGCCGTCGGTTTGCGGGAACCCGCGCCGGCTCGTGCCAGAGCCTGGGTCGCTTCAAAACGAACCATCGCGGAGACGTAGAACTCGACAGGTCCGGAGAGCTGTTTGGACAATTCCTCCCAGCCGGGTTCCTGGTTGAGGATGGCGACGATCGCCGAAGCGTCGACAAACATCAATCTTCCCACATCTCATCGGTGAACTTCTTCATGTCGAAATCGGGATTGGGCAGACCGATCTTCTTCGCCTCCTCTTGCAGCCTGACGATCCGGTCGCGCAGCGGCACCTTGGCGCGATGGCGTTCCAGCTCGTGCAGAAGGGCTGTCCGCACCGCTTCCGTCTTGCTCTGCGCATTCGTCTCGCGCTGCAATTTTGCGGCCAGCGCATCAACTTTATCGTCACGTATGTAGAGCGGCATTTGAATATCCTCCTATGGATATTCTATATATACGGTATCGAATATCCATTCAAGAAACCTCCCTGCTCTCCCTCGCCGCCCGCGTCAGCAGCCGCTGGTAGAACAGGCCGATGCCGATCAGCACCGCGCCGAGGCCGATGAAGGAGAGCGCGCGCAGCACGCCTTCCAGCTCCGACATATCGAACAGGAAGACTTTCAGCACCGCGACCGCGATCAGCACCGCGGAAGCGATGCGCAGCACTTGCGACTTCAGCCAGACGCCGGCGGTGAGCAACGCAACGCCTATGACCAGCCAGAGCGCCGAGTAGGTGTAGGTCTCGAGCTGGCCAAGCCCGCTCCACAAGGCGATGAACTCGCCTTTGAACAGGCGGCGCACCGAAAGCGTGGCATAGGCGAAGGCAAGCAGCGAGGCGATCAGCGCCAGCATCGCCGCATACCATCTCGGACGCTTGTCGCGGACATAGAGCGCCAGCGCGCCCGCTGCGATCGCCGGCAGCAGATAGGCGAGGAACAAAAGGTTGAAGATAGGAACCGTGCCGGTCGACTCGTCCGTCAGCAGCGGGTTCAGCACCACGAAATGCTGCACGGCGATCAGGCCCGCCGAGATCACGCCGGCGGCCATCGAGCCGTAGCGCAGCACCGAGCTTGGCGAGCGCATGTCGATGGCGACCAGCATGGCGCCGGCGCCGAGCGCGATCAGCGTGTAGATCGCCTGTTCGGCAAGGGTCACGGTGCCGGTGTCGATGACGCCGCCATGCATGGCGTGGCGCACCAGCATGGCGATGGTGAGCAGCGCGAAAAGCGCCGAGGCTGCCTCCATGGCAAGGCGCGGCCGGCCATTGGTGGTGCGGGCGAGTTGCCAGGCGGCGAAGCCGAAGGCGAGCGCCGGCACGCCGTAGCCAGGCAGCAGCCAGTTGAAGACCGGCGTCCTGGACAGAAACGCCGCGCCGACGATGGTCGGATCGAAGGCGACACGGGCGAGCACGGCGACCGCCGCGCCCACCGCGACCCAGCCCAGCACGGGGTAGGACCGCCAGCGCGTGGCCAGCGCCGGCACGACAGCGGCCGCGCCCAGGAGCACTGTCGTCCAGCCGGAACCGAAGGCCATGTGCAGCATCAACAGGCCGGCGACGCCGGCGCCGCCAAGCGCGAAGGACGCAGCCGGGCCGCCGGTCAACGGCGGCTCCTCGGCGCGCGCGATCCATTCACCGCCGGCGGCGAAGGCGAGCACCAGCAACAACGCCGGCAACGCGTAGCCGAGGTCGCGGTCGATATCGCCGAAGGTAAGCCACAGCGCGGTGAGCACCGTCAGCGGAGCAATGACGCCCCAGGCGGCCCAGCAGGCCGCGCGCAGCGAAGCGGTGGCGGCAAAGCGGCGCGCCGCCCAGAAACCGGCCGCGAGGAAGATCAGGCCAAGCGCGATGCCGATGCGGAAAGTAAGCGTGTCGGACGACGCCAGGGGCTGAGCGTCCAGCCCGACATCGAGCGCATTGGCGCCGATCGTGGCGGGCGGGATGATGCCGAGATAGATCAGCACTGTCGCGATGCCGGCGGCGAAGACCAGCGGCATCGCGCGCGGCCGGTAGAGCGCCACCGCGACCAGCGCCGCCAAAAGGACCGCGCCGTGCAAGGCATCGCCGGCGCTGGCAAAGGCCGGATCGACGGACAGGCCAAGCGCGCTCAAGGCGATGAAGAAGCCGGGCACGATCGACGGCCAGTCGAAGCCGCGCGCCGCATCGTCGCGGCCAGTAACCAAGAAAAGGCCGAGCCAGACGAAAGCCAGCACGGCGAGCGTCGCCAGGCTGATGAACAGGACGGCGGCAAGATTCACGTCCGGCGCGTCGACCATGTAAAGAATGGTCCAGATGCCGGTGCCGGCGAAAGCGGCGGCAACCAATGCCCTCCAGCCGCGGATGCGGGCGATTGCCGCCGTGGCGGCGAGCACGATCGCCAGATAGACGAACAGCGCCCAGGGATTGGGCGCCTGCGAGGCGACCAGCGCCGGCGTGACCATGGCGCCGACGAGGCCGATGCCGGCCAGCGCCAGGCCATGCAGGAGCGATGCGCCAATGGTCGCGACGCCGACGGCGCCAAGCAGCAGGAAGGCCGTCGCCGGACCGATGAAGCCATAGATGCCGTGCGCGGCGTAGACCGTGCCGAACAGGATGAAGGCGCCCGCGCCGGTCAGGATCGCGGGGATGTAGGCGCCGGCGGCGCCTTGCACCGGCACCTTGAAGCCGGTGCGGCGGATGAATTCGGCGCCGCCAATCAGCACCAGGCCGAGGATGCCGGCCATCGTCAGGCGCACGCCGGGGCCGAAGATGCCGGCCTCGATGGTATAGCGGATCAGGAACAGGCCGCCCAGCGCCAGTGCGATGCCGCCGACCCAGACCGCCCAACGCGTGCCCAGCGCCGTCTCGACATCGCTCTGGCGCGCCGCCTTCGCGGGCGCGGGCGGTTCTGCTCCGGGCGTCTCGGTGGCGGAGACAGGTTGCGCCGGTTCGGACGACCCGGCGGATTGCGCCGCGGCCGCCTGGGCCTTCGTCCAAGGTCCTGCCGCTGCCGCCTCTTCGGCCGCCTCGGACTTCGCGGCGATCTCTTCGGCCGCGCCGTCCGCCGACCGCGCGGCAGACGCCACGGCTGCCTTGGCCTCCTCGGGAAGACCCTCCCGCGTGGCGTCCGCCGCCTTGGGCGCGGACAGCGAAGCGCCCGACTGCACCAGGCCGCGCAGCACGCCGAGCTCGCGCTCGACCAGCGCGATGCGGTTCTGCTGGCGTGAAACGATGACGAAAAGAGCTATAACGGCGGCAATGGCGATCAGACTGAAAAACATGGCGGTTTCCCTCAAAACCAGACCAGTCGTGGCCAACAAATGCGGCGATGAGACGGCTGGTCGAAATCAGCGTCTTGCCGGCTAACAAGATCGGGCCGACTAATAAGATCGGGCCGACTGACAAGATCGGGCCGACTGACAAGATCGAGCATGTTTCGTCGCCGATTGCCAGCAACTTGCCGGTTCATCCCATGCCGAGCCGCCGGGGCTGACGGCATTGCCGAAGGGATTGCGTGACCTCAGCAGCGAAATACTCGTGCTATTCTCGCGCCGGCGAAGAAGATGCCGCGAGGTGACCGATGCCGCAGAAAAGCGCGGGCCTGCTGATCCACAGGCGCATTGCCGGTGTGTTCGAATTCCTGCTCGTCCATCCGGGCGGGCCGTTCTGGGCAAGAAAGGATGAAGGCGCGTGGTCCATCCCGAAAGGACTGATCGGCGACAATGAGGATGAGCTGGAGGCCGCCAAACGCGAGGCCGAAGAGGAGCTCGGCGTCGCCGTCGCCGGCGATTTCCGGCCGCTCGGCGGCTACGAGCAGCCGGGCGGCAAGATCGTCATCGCGTGGAGCGTCGAGGCCGACATCGATACTGATGCCATCAGGAGCAACATGTTCACCATGGAATGGCCGCCAAAATCGGGACGCATGAAGGAATTCCCGGAAGTGGATCGAGCCGGCTGGTTTCCATTGCCCGAAGCCGGGCTCAGGATCCTGAAGGGCCAGCGCGCCATGCTCGACGATTTCCTGGAGCGGCGGGGAGCCTATTAGACGCTCGCCTCAGCTATCCTGCCCCGCCCGCAATCGCCTTCACCGCCGTATGATGCCGGCGCAGCGCGGCCAGGAAGCCGGCGCGGGCGTCGGGCGGCTCGACGCCGCGCGGCTCGTAAACATGGCGGGTGAAGAAGAAGCCGGTCAGCCGGAAAGCGTCTTCCAGTGCTGCCGCATCGGCGCGCAGGCCGGAACCGCGCTGCAGGAAGGCGGGCAGCGCCAGCATCTTGTCATGCCAGGCAGCACCGGCTTCGCGCGACACGGCGCGTCCGGATCTCGGCGAGACATAGGCGAGATCCTGTCTGGAGCCGGTCGCCGCGCATTGGCTGAGGTCGAGGCCGAAGCCCAATTCATCGAGGATGAGCAGCTCGAAGCGCGCCACCAGCTCGCCCGCCGCATCGGCATCGCCCAGATGCGAGATCATCACGGCAAGCGCCTCGTAAAGGCCGCCATGGGCATCGCGCTCGGGCAGGAGCCTGAGATGCGCGGCCATGGTCAGCAGGCCGTAGACGGCGACCGCACTGTCCATCAAACGCGCGGCGTTCATCTCGATCGCCTCGGCCTGGAAGGTGCCCAGATGCTCGTCGAGCCGCGCCCGCCACAGAAGGTCGACGCGGTTGCCGGGCTGCAGCACCGGCTGCTGCTTGCGCGAGCGCCCTCCCCGCACCAGGCCGAGATGGCGGCCATGCGCGCGCGTCATCACCTCGAGGATGGCGCTGGTTTCGCCATGCTTGCGAGTGCCGAGAACGATTCCCTCGTCGCGCCATTCCATGAGCCGAGCTTTTCACCTGTTGCGCGGCGAAATCAAGTTGGAGCGACGCAAACCGGCTTACCCCGGAAATTCCAGCCCCATCTCGCGGTAGCGCTCGGGGTCGTCGCCCCAGTTCTCGCGCACCTTCACGAACAGGAAGAGATGCACCTTCTGCTCGAGGATGCCGGCGATTTCCATCCGCGCGGCCTGGCCGATGGCGCGGATCGTCTCGCCCTTGTGGCCGAGCACGATCTTCTTCTGGCTGTCGCGCTCGACATAGATGACCTGCTCGATGCGCACCGAGCCGTCCTTCTTCTCTTCCCATTTCTCGGTTTCGATGTGCGAGGAATAGGGAAGCTCCTGATGGAGCCTGAGATAAAGCTTTTCTCGGGTGATTTCGGCCGCGAGCTGGCGCATCGGCAGGTCGGATATCTGGTCCTCTGGATAATACCAGGGGCCGGCTGGAAGCGTCTCGGCGAGATAGTCGAGCAGGTCCTTGCAGCCGGAGCCGGTGAGCGCGGAGACCATGAAGGTGCGCTTGAACGGAACGCGTTCGTTCGCTGTCGCGGCCAGCGCAAGAAGCGTTTCCGGCTTGACGCGGTCGACCTTGTTGAGGACCAGAAGCATCGGCTGCCGGACGTCCTTCAGCCGGTCGAGGATGGCATCGGCGTCACCCTTTATGCCGCGCTCGGCGTCGATCAACAGCACTACGACATCGGCATCCTTGGCGCCGCCCCAGGCGGTGGTCACCATCGCGGTGTCCAGCCGCCGCTTCGGCTTGAAGATGCCGGGCGTGTCGACAAAGACTATCTGCGCGTTGTCATGCGTGGCGATGCCGCGCACGATGGCGCGGGTGGTCTGCACCTTGTGGGTGACGATCGACACCTTGGCGCCGACAAGCTGGTTGACCAGCGTCGACTTGCCGGCATTGGGCGCGCCGATCAGCGCGACGAAGCCGGAGCGGGTGTTGGGGGTCTCGGGGGATTGGTTTGCGGTCATGCCGCGCTCCATACGCCCTCGCGCAGCAAAAGAGTAGCCGCCGCCGCCTGCTCGGCTTCGCGCTTGGACCGGCCGCTGCCGGTCGCGGGAGCAAAAGAGCCGACCTCGACGCTTACCGTGAACAGCGGATCGTGGTCCGGTCCCTCGCGGCCGTCGATGCGGTAGGCCGGCACGGCGCCGGCGGCCGCCTGGTGCGCCCACTCCTGCAATTCGGTCTTGGCGTCGCGCCGCGCGGCCCCTGTCGCTTGTGAGCGCGGCCGCCAATAGCGGTGGATGAACGCACGCGCCGCGTCCAGCCCGCCGTCGAGGTAGAGCACGGCTATCAGCGATTCCAGCGCATCGGCGCGCAGATTGGTGCGCTTGCGTCCCTCGAGATTGCGCACATCGGAACCGGCGCGCACGAGTTCCGGCAGGCCGATCTGTTCGGAGATTTCCGAGAGCGCCTCGGCATTGACCAGCGCGTTGAGACGCAGCGAAAGCTCGCCCTCGGCGGCATCGGGAAAGGCCGCGAGCAGCATGTCGGCCACGACAAGGCCGAGAACGCGGTCACCCAGGAATTCGAAACGCTCGTAGTCGACGCCGGCATAGGTCGAACGGGCGCTGGCATGGGTCAGCGCCCGCTGCAGGCGCTGAGGGTCGGCGAAGACATGGCCGGTGCGCTCGACAAGCGCTTCGGCGAGGGCATCGGCGGTCAAACGCTTGCTGGCCGCCATCGCTCTAGTGGACGAAATGGAACAGGCGCCCGGCGCGCATCAGCGACGGCCACTTCCAGATCTCGAGCGGGCTCGCCTTGCCGGCGATCGAGAAGAAGATGACGTTGGCGCGGCCGACAAGGTTCTCGGCCGGCACATAGCCTACGGCAAAGCGGCTGTCGGAAGAATTGTCGCGATTGTCGCCCATCATGAAATAGTGCCCGGCCGGCACGACGAATTCGCGCGTGTTGTCGCCGATCGAATCGGAATTGATGTCGAGCGTGTCGTAGCTGACGCCGTTCGGCAGCGTTTCACGATAGACATCGATCGGCCGGTTTTCCTCGGTGACATCGGGATTGTCGATCTGGCCGGTCTTTACGCGCGGCACGCCGACGTCATTGATGAAAAGCTGGCCGTCCTTCACCTGGATCTTGTCGCCGGGCAGGCCGACGACGCGCTTGATGTAGTCGACCGACGGATCCGGCGGGAACTTGAACACCACCACGTCGCCGCGCTTGGGCTCGGCGCCCCAGATACGACCCGAGAAAAGATCTGGGCCGAAAGGCAGCGAGTAACGCGAATAGCCATAGGCCCATTTGGTGACAAAGAGATAGTCGCCTTCGAGCAGCGTCGGGCGCATCGAGCCCGACGGAATGGAGAAAGGCTGGAAGAGCAGCGTGCGGATGACGAGCGCGAGCAGCAGAGCCTGGATGATGACGGAGAAGGTTTCACCAAGCCCGCCGGATTTCTTCTGCGATTTTTCAGCCACGCTCATGTCGTCCTCGATTGTGCGATGTTGGTATAGAGTCTCGGCGGGCGCTGAGCAACGTCATGCCGCTCGTGGTCAAATGGAATCAATGTGGCGCTTGTTCGGCGGGCACCGCCTCGATGATCACAAAGGCTTGAGCAAGCGGGAAATCGTCGGTGATGGTGAGATGGATCAGCGCACAGTGGCCTTTCGGCAGGATTTTCTCCAGCCTGGCCGCGGCGCCGCCGGTCAGCGCCATGGTCGGCGCGCCGCTCGGCAGGTTGACCACGCCCATGTCGCGCCAGAACACGCCCTCGGCCATGCCGGTGCCCAACGCCTTGGCGCAAGCCTCCTTGGCGGCGAAGCGCTTGGCATAGGAGGCAGCGCGGGCGGCGCGCTTTTCCGACTTGGCCTGTTCGACCTCGGTATAGATGCGCTGGACGAAGCGCCGGCCGTGCCGCTCCAGCGATTTTTCGATGCGTCTGATGTCGATCAGGTCGCTGCCGATGCCGATGATCATTCCGCCGGCACTTCCCGTCCGCCCTGCCGCGCTTTCTTCTCGGCGCGCTCGACCATGCGCTTCCTGCGCTGCTCGCGAAACACGGTCATGCCCCAGCGCGTGATGGCGTAGAACACGAGTCCGAAGACGAGGCCAAGCGGCACCGCGCCAATGAGCATCGGCTCCAGAACGGGGTGCCAGAGCTTCGCGAAGGAGAGCTTGTGCATCATTTCGCCCAGATGCTCGGGCGGGCCGTGCTTCGGCAGGTGCTCATGCAGGAGCAGTTTGCCGGTTTCCCAGGACGCGCCCCACAAAAGCGGGAAGGTCAACGGATTGCCGAAGAACACGGCGCCGAGCGCCGCCGCGACCAGATTGCCGGCGATGATCCAGCACAAAACGGCAGCGACGATGAAGTGGAAGCCAAGCGGGAAGAAGGAAGCGAAAACGCCCGCGGCAACGCCGGCAGCGACGGAATGCGGCGTCGCCTTCAGCCGCAGGATGCGTTTGGAGAAATATTGCACGGAACGCGAGAACGAGCGGCGCGGCCAAAGATAAGTACGCACCCGCTCAAGGAGGCCATCAGGCTCTCGGCGTCGAAAAAGCACTCTGTTCCAGTTCCCGGTCCAACATGCGCTGCCCCTGCCACCACCGGGTCGCGCCAAACATATCTTGCGCTTCGATGGCGCAGAAAGGCAACAAGTCTTTGATATAGCGACGGCCAGGCCGCGTAACAACGAAACGCCGCCGCGATGGTCTGCCGCAGGCTGTAACAACGGCTTCATTCTGGCGAAACTGAGGAGAAGAACCAGGATACGGAGCCGATGATCACCATTCGACCGGCGCGGGCCGAGGACGCCGAGGCATTGCCGCCTATCGAACAATCGGCCGGGGAAGCGTTCCGCGCCATTCCGGAACTGGCGTGGCTTGCCGACGGAGACAATGTCAGCCCGGAGCGGCACCGCGCGCTGATCGCCGGTGGCGCATGCTGGGTGGCCGCAGACGAGAAGGACCGGCCGGTCGGCTTCCTGAGCGCCGGGATGGAGGGCGATGCGCTGCATATCTGGGAGCTGGACGTGCGCCTCGACCGGCAGGGCCAGGGCATCGGCCGGGCTTTGCTTGAACGGGCGCTTGGGGACGCCAGGCAGCGCGGCCTGGCCGCGATGACCCTGACCACGTTTCGCGACGTCGCCTGGAATGCGCCCTTCTATCAGCGGTGCGGATTTCGCATCCTGGAAGGCGCTGAGGTCGACAGACGGCTGGCCGATCTGCTCAGCGACGAGGCCGATCATGGTATGGCTTTGGACCAGCGCTGCGCCATGCGGCTCGATCTCAGTCGAGCTGGTACTCGCTGACCTCGACCAGATTGCCGTCCGGATCGCGGAAATAGACCGACATCATCGGGCCGCGCGCGCCGGTGCGCCCGACCGGGCCGACTTCGATCGCCACGCCATTGGCTTCGAGGCTGGCCTGGACTTCGGCAAGCGGCACCGCCGCCACGAGGCAGAAATCGCCGGAACCGGGCGTCGGCGTCTTGGCCTTCGGCTCGAACGTGCGGCCGACCTCATGCAGGTTGATCTTCTGCGCGCCGAACAGAAGCGCGGTCGGCCGGTTCGGTTCATCCAGGCGCCGCATGCCGAGCACACGCTCGTAGAACTCGCAGCTCGCTTTCACCGAGCGGACCGTCAGCACGAAATGGTCGATGCCCGCGATCATTGCGGCCTCGGCGCGCGTCGCTGCGAAAGAGATTCAAGCGATGCGCTCAAGTGGTTGGTTTCATACATTGGGGAGTCAGATGTTGCGGCTTCCCGGCTTAACGGCGGGAATGGCGGCGAGTTCCGGCGGCAGGCGGTCGGCGGGATAGGCCGGCACCTCATATTCGGCAAGCGCGATCAGCGGCACGCCGACATCGGTCTTACCGGCCGAGCGGTCGATGATACAGGCGGCCGCCACCACTTCCGCGCCGATCTCGCGCAGGCAATCGATGGTCTCGCGGATCGACAGGCCTGTTGTGACGATGTCCTCGACGATGACGACGCGCGAGCCTTCGGCAATCTCGAAGCGGCGGAGCCTGAATTCGCCCCCTTCCCGCTCGACCCAAATCGCCGGCGCGCCGAGATGACGGGAGGTCTCATAGGCCGGGATCAGGCCGCCGATCGCCGGGCCGACGACATAGTCGATCCTGCCCGGCACCGCTTTCCGAATTTTCTCGGCCAGCGCCTTGCACAGGCGCTCGGTCTTGTCGGCATGCATGAAGACCCGCGCCTTCTGCAGGAAGACCGGACTGCGCAGGCCGGACGTCAGGATGAAATGACCTTCGAGAACGGCGCCGGCCTCGCGGAAAATGCCCAGCACTTCGTCGGTGTTCATTTTTTATCCCCCATTCAATCCCTGACCCGTTCCACTTTTCGCGGTCAGGGTCCAGTCATTTAGCCGTTAACACGCCGCGCATCGCTGACGCTCGAATTGTCCTTCAGCTGCGACAGCAGCCGATTGAGATGCTTGAGGTCCCAGACCTCGAGATCGATCAGCATCTCGGTGAAATCGGGCGCCGTGCGTATCATCGACAGCGTGTGGATGTTGGCGTCGTTGGACGCCACCACCTGGGCGATGTCGGCCAGCGAACCCGGCGCATTGATGGCAGTGACCGAGATGCGCGCCGGGAAACGTTCCTTGGTGCGTTCGTCGATGTCCCAGCGCACGTCGATCCAGCGCTCGGGCTGGTCGTCGAAGGCCTGCAGCGCCGGCGACTGGATCGGATAGATGGTAATGCCGGTTCCGGGCTGGATGATGCCGACGATGCGGTCGCCGGGCACCGCCCCTTCCGGGGCGAAGCGCACCGGCAGGTCGCCGCGCACGCCACGGATCGGCACCGCGCCATCGCGCGGCTGGTCCTTGTCCTTCTTCGCGGCGCGGGTGCCGGGCATCTGGAACAGCATGCCAGCGGCGTTGCGGATCTTCGACCAGCCTTCCTCGCGCTGCTTGGGCGGCGCGACGGTGACGCGCTCGTCCTTATAGTCGGGGAAGACCGCTTTCATGACATCGGTGGAGCTCAGCTCGCCGCGGCCGACCGAGGCCAGCACGTCCTCGATGTCCTTGCGCGCCAGCCGGTGCAGAACCGGCTTCAGGCTCTCCTTGGTGAAGGTCTTGCCGGCGCGCTCGAAGGCGCGCTCGAGAATGCGGGCGCCGAGACCGGAATATTGCTTGCGTATCGCATTCTTGGTGGCGCGGCGGATGGCGGCCCGCGCCTTGCCGGTGACCACGACCGATTCCCAGGCGGCGGGCGGCACCTGCGCCTTGGAGCGGATGATCTCGACCTCGTCGCCGTTCTTGAGCTCCGTCATCAACGGCATGATACGGCCATTGACCTTGGCGCCGACGCAGGTATCGCCGACATCGGTATGGACGGCGTAGGCGAAGTCGATCGGGGTGGCGCCGCGCGGCAGCGCGATCAGCATGCCCTTGGGCGTGAAGCAGAACACCTGGTCTTGGAACAGTTCCAGCTTGGTGTTTTCGAGGAAGTCCTCCGGATTGTCGCCTTCGGCCAATTGCTCGATGGTGCGCCGCAGCCAGGCATAGGCGTTGGTCTCCCTGGAGATCGCGTGGCCGGCGCCGTTCGTCTTGCCGCCGCTGTCCTTGTAGATCGAATGCGCGGCGACGCCATATTCGGCGATTTTGTTCATCTCCTTGGTGCGGATCTGCAATTCGACGCGCTGGCGCGACGGGCCGACGATGGTGGTGTGGATGGAACGGTAGTCGTTCTGCTTCGGCGTCGAGATGTAGTCCTTGAAGCGGCCGGGCACCATCGACCAGGTGGTGTGGATGGCGCCAAGCGCGCGGTAGCAGTCATCGACGGAATCGACCACGACGCGGAAACCGAAAATGTCGGAGAGCTGCTCGAAGGAAAGCGCCTTGGCCTCCATCTTGCGGAACACCGACCACGGCTTCTTCTGCCGGCTCTTCACGCTCGCCTTGATGGCGTGCTTCTCGAACAGGCCCGATAGCGCCGTCTCGATCTCCTGCAGGACGCCCTTGTTGCGCTCGAAAATCTCGGCAAGCCTTGCGGTGACGGCGCGGTAGGCCTCCGGATTGATGTAGCGGAAGGCGATTTCTTCCAGTTCCTCGCGCATGCCCTGCATGCCCATGCGCCCGGCCAAGGGCGCATAGATGTCCATCGTCTCCTCGGCGATGCGCAGGCGCTTGGACTCGGGCATATGGTCGAGCGTGCGCATGTTGTGCAGGCGGTCGGCGAGCTTGACCAGAAGAACGCGAATATCCTCGGAGATCGCGAGCAGGAGCTTGCGCAAATTCTCCGCCTGCTCGGCCTTCTTCGAGACCAGGTCGAGCTTCTTCAGCTTGGTGAGGCCTTCGACCAGCTTGCCCATTTCCGGACCGAACAGCTCGTCGATCTCGGCTCTTGTCGCCGTCGTGTCCTCGATCGTGTCGTGCAGCAAGGCAACGGCGATCGTCGCCTCGTCCATATGCATGTCGGTGAGGATGGCGGCGACTTCGAGCGGATGCGAGAAATAGGGATCGCCCGAGGCGCGCTTCTGGTGGCCATGCTTCTGCATGGCATAGACATAGGCCTTGTTGAGCAGCGCCTCGTTGACGTCAGGCTTGTAGCGCTGGACGCGCTCGACAAGCTCATACTGACGCATCATGGGCGGGATCTCGCGGTGCTGAAATGATTGATGCGCCGCACTGGCGTGCGACGCACCTCATAGATAGCCACGAAACCTAAGATACGGAAGTCCTGGATGGTTGATCCAACCCGGACAAAAGCTCTTAGTAGTCGTCGCTCTTTTCCGGCGGCACCAGACCTTCGATGCCGGCGAGCAGATCTTCCTCGCTCATGCGGTCGAACGTAACGTTCTCCTCGGCGTCGTCGGTGTCGGCAGCAGCGACGGTCGCGCCGGTCTCGTCGGTGATCGCCTCGCCCTCGGCTTCCGGCTCGTCGACCTCGACATGCTTCTGCAGCGAGTGGATCAGGTCTTCCTTGAGGTCGTCGGGCGACAGCGTCTCGTCGGCGATCTCGCGCAGCGCGATGACCGGGTTCTTGTCATTGTCGCGCGGAACGGTGATCTGCGCGCCCTGGCTGATCTGGCGGGCGCGGTGGCCGGCGAGCAGCACGAGTTCAAAACGGTTGTCGACCTTGTCGATGCAATCTTCAACGGTTACGCGGGCCATGGACTGCCCCTTTCATGCGATGGATTTGATGGAAAGCTGGCGCGCTCCATAACGCGGGCGCGGCCGAAATACAAGCTTCATGGCGTCGACGTCAGCTTTGCGGGTCGTTGCCTGGCTCATCACCGCGGTACGCCATGAAGCTGCCCATATAGTGGCGATCACAATTGCTTGCAATGCAGGGGCCTGCCCTTGGATATCCACAAATTGCGCGTTATCTCGGTTGTGACGGCACCGAGGCCCATTTGTCGGACCTATTCGTCAAACGCTTTAGACGACAGAAATTTTCGAAAGGAATGTTTTTCAATGTTCGATCCCCGTGAAAAGATCGCTCTTTTCATCGACGGCGCCAATCTCTATGCCACGTCCCGGGCGCTGGGCTTCGACATCGATTACCGCAAGCTCCTGTCGAGCTTCCAGAAGCGCGGCTACCTGCTGCGCGCCTACTATTACACCGCGCTGGTCGAGGATCAGGAATATTCATCGATCCGGCCGCTGATCGACTGGCTAGACTATAACGGCTTCAAGGTGGTGACGAAGCCCGCCAAGGAATTCACCGACTCGACCGGCCGCCGCAAGATCAAGGGCAACATGGACATCGAGCTGACCGTCGATGCGCTGGAGCTCGCCGATGTCGTCGATCACTATGTGATCTTCTCCGGCGACGGCGACTTCCGCACGCTGGTCGAAGCGCTGCAGCGGCGCGGCCGCAAGGTGTCGATCATCTCGACCATGGCTTCGCAGCCGCCGATGATCTCCGACGACCTGCGCCGCCAGGCCGATCATTTCATCGACCTGATGTCGCTGAAGAGCGAAGTCGGCCGCGACCCGTCCGAGCGGCCCGCGCGCCGGCCGGAACCTGCCGAAGTCGACGAGGACGATTATTGACGGGCGGTGGCGTTGAGCGCCGCGCCCTCCCCCGAACCCGACCGTGACTGCCCGCTTTGCCCGCGGCTGCATGATTTCATCGCGGCTTGGCGCGAGCGCGAGCCCGGCTGGTTCAACGCGCCGGTGCCGACTTTCCTGCCGCCGGAGGGCGAAGATTCAGTTCGCCTGCTGATCGTCGGGCTGGCGCCCGGCCTGCGCGGCGCCAACCGCACAGGACGCCCCTTCACCGGCGACTATGCCGGTGACCTGCTCTACGGCACGATGATCGCGCATGGCCTGGCGCGCGGCGAATTCAAGGCGCGGCCGGATGATGGGCTCCAGCTTGTCGGCACGGCGATCACCAATGCGGTGCGCTGCGTGCCGCCGGAGAACAAGCCGGTTGGCGCCGAGATCGCCACCTGCCGGATCTTTCTGAAGCCGACCATCGCGCGCTTTCCCAATCTCAGCGCCATACTGACGCTGGGCTCGATCGCGCATCAGTCGACGGTACGGGCATTGGGCGAGCGCGTGGCGGCCATTCCGTTCCGCCATGGCGGCCGGCAGCAGGCCGGCGGCATCGCGTTGTTTTCCAGCTATCACTGCTCGCGCTACAACACCAATACGGGCGTGCTGACACAGGAGATGTTCGTCAATGTGTTCAAGGAGATTGCGGCGTTCCTGAAGACCTAGATTCAGGCGCCCTGGAGTAATCCCGCGCCCGTTCATACCGGCAGCAGCGCATCCGGCTTCACCGCGCCGATCGAGGCGTAGGTGTGCGTCTCCTTCACTCCGGGCAACGGTAGGATGACCCGGGTCAGAAAATCCTGATAGGCGGCCATTTCCGAGATACGCGCCTTTACCAGATAGTCGAAGCCGCCCACGACCATATGGCATTCCAGCACCTCAGGCGCCTTGATCACCGCTTCGGCGAAACGTTCGAAGATATGAGGCGCCGTGTGATCGAGGCGTACCTCGATGAAGACGAGTGTGCCACGGCCGATCTTGGCGGGATCGAGCACGGCCCTGACCGCGATGATGTAGCCTTCCCGAAACAGCCGCTTCACCCGCTGGCTCGTGCCGGTCGGCGACAGGCCGACACGCGCCGCCAGATCAAGCGTGGTGCGACGCCCATCCTCCTGCAGCAGCCGAAGGAGATTGCGGTCGACGCCGTCGAGATCGCTTGCTTCTTGATTCACTTTAAAACTGCCTTTTTGATGTGAATTCCGCTATCATTTTGGAAAAACAGCGTATTTCAACACAGAGACCTGAACAATAGTCTGCGCTTTCGCCGCAGCGGTGGAGACAGTCTTCACCTCCGACGACCTATGGGTGGCAAGTCGTGGCAGACGCAGATGACGCAGGGAACGCGAGACTGGCGATTATCGCCGGCCTCACCATGATCGGCATCTACGCTATCCAATTCGTCGCCGCTCGCTTCAGCCTCCGAGAACACCTGACGGCGACAGATTTGGCCGTTTTGCGCTTTGGCGGCGCGGGGGTGGTCTTTCTGCCGATCGTCTGGCGCAGCGGCTTCGCCCCCATGAGGGCGCTGGGCTGGCGACGGGCTCTGGCGTTGGCGGCATTGGCAGGTTTGCCTTATCCGCTGATCATCAATTGGGGCCTGACCTATGCGCCTGCCGCCCACGCGGCCGCGCTCTGTCCCGCCTCTATCGTCTTCTTTTCGTCCCTGCTGTCGCGCGTCTTCTTCGACGACGGCGGTTCGCAACGACGGACAATCGGCGTCGGCGCGATCATCGCCGGGCTGTTGCTGTTCATCGCCGCGGCGCGTGGCGGCACCGGCGGCGCCCTGATCGGCGACGTGCTGTTCATCGGATCGGGCCTCATGTTTTCGACTTATGCCGTTCTCGTGAGGCTATGGCGTGCCGATCCGGTCACGGCAACGGCCGCGGTGGTGCTCCTGTCGTGCCTGCCGTTGCCGGTTCTCTATCTCTTGGCGCCAAGCCATATCCACGCCGCGTCGGCTACGGAGATCGTCAGCCAGATCGTGATCCAAGGGATTCTGGCCGGCGCGGCGGCCATGTTCCTCTACACCTACATCGTCCGGCAAATGGGGCCGCAGGCGGCGTCCCTGTTCCTGCCCGGCATACCGATCGCGACGGTGATTGTCGGCATGGCGGTGCTCGGCGAAACGCCGATGACGATCCAGTTGGCAGCCATCGCGATCATGGCCGCGGGAATGGCCTTCTCGGCGACCGGGAGACCTAGTGCCAGCGCAAGCCTGAATGTACCGGCGTCACGCGGATCATGAGACTTTTCAGCGATATACGCAAAACGCCGCAGAAACAGATTCGAGGCTGCCGCCGGGCACTCACGGCGTCGGCGAAAACAACTCCGCCATCGTCCCGCGGCTGCCCTTCAAAACGTTGAGATCGACATCGCCTTCGATGCCGTCGACGCGGCCCATATTGTGATACTGCCAGTAGATCCAGTCGTTCCCGCGCGGCCTGATCGCCAGTGACCGCAGCCAGTGCTGGCGGTTGAGGATGGTGTTGGAATAGGCGTCGGCCGCCTCGTCGGTCAGATAGAAAATCGCCTGCTTGCCGAACGCCGTCTCGACCGGGCCGAGGAAAGCGGCGAGCTCGGCGTTCAACTGTTCCGGAGACGGACGCTGCGGGCAGTTGCCGCCGAACTCGATGTCGACCACCGGCGGCAGAAGCGGCTCGCCGCGCGGCACCACCGCAATGAAGTTCCTCGCCTGATCGGCGCCAGGGCGGCAGAAGGTGAAGAAATGATAGGCGCCGACCGCCAGGCCGGCCGCGCGGGCCTCGCGCAGGTTGGTTGCGAATTGGGTATCGACATGGGTGCCGCCTTCGGTTGCCTTGATGATCGCGAAGGCGACATCGTCTGCCGCGACGCGTTGCCAGTCGATCTTGCCCTGATGGTGGGAGACGTCGATGCCTCGGATCGGGAACTCCGCGCGGTCCGGCGAAAAGCCACGGAACCACAAATAGGCGCCTGCCACGACGGCGCAGGCGACAACCACGCCGGCAAGGCCCCAGAAAACAATCCGCTTCCCCAAGACCCGTCCCCGTCGGAAGGTGAGAATTGCGCCGGACCAGAGAGCCGGCCGGTGGCTTTTTTCAGGCGGTCTGTTTCCGCCGGCGGCGAAAGCTCTTTTGTTTTGACGCAATTCCGAACGGAAAACCGCTATGCACTTTTCCTGGAATTGCTTTAGCCGCGTTCTTTCAGCAGCCGGCCCTTTTCGCGCGACCAGTCGCGCTGCTTTTCGGTCTCGCGCTTGTCGTGCAATTTCTTGCCCCGGGCGATCGCCAGCAGCAGCTTGGCACGGCCGCGGTCGTTGAAATAGATTTTCAGCGGCACCAGCGTCATGCCCTCGCGCTCGACGCTTTGCGAGAGCTTGGCCATCTCGCGCTTCGAGACCAGCAGTTTGCGGCGGCGGCGCGGCTCGTGGTTGAAGCGGTTGGCCTGCAGATATTCCGGCAGATAGGAGTTGATCAGCCAGATCTCCCCGCCTTCGGCCGAGGCATAGCTCTCCTGGATGTTGGCCTGGCCCTGGCGCAGCGACTTAACCTCGGTGCCGGTCAGCACCAAGCCGGTCTCGATCGTATCGAGCACCTCATAGGAAAAGCGCGCCTTGCGGTTTTCGGCGACCGTCCTGTTGTTGGGGTCGGCTTTCTTGACTTGATTCATAATGCGGAGAGGTGGCGCCTCATTCCTAATTAATCAAGCCGGCGTGCTTGAGCGCCGCGTCGATCTTTTGCGCGGTCGAAGCCTCGACCGTCACCAGCGGCGAGCGCACCACGTTCTCGATCCTGCCCAGCTTCGAGAGCGCGTATTTCGACCCGGAAACGCCGGGCTCCATGAAGATCGCCTCGTGGAGCGGCAGTAGCCGATCCTGCAGGTCGAGCGCCTTGGCGCTGTCGCCGGAGAGTGTCGCTTCCTGGAATTCGGCGCAGAGCCGTGGCGCGACATTCGAGGTGACCGAAATGCAGCCGACACCGCCATGGGCATTGAAGCCGAGCGCGGATGCATCCTCGCCGGAGAGCTGGATGAAATCCTTGCCGCAGTGCATGCGCTGATAGGAGACGCGCTCGACCTTGCCGGTCGCGTCCTTGACGCCGGCGATGTTCTTGAAGTCGTGGCGCAGCCGGCCCATCGTCTCCGGCGTCATGTCGATCACCGAACGCGGTGGGATGTTGTAGATGATGATCGGCAGCCTGGTCGCCTTGGCGACAGCGGCGAAATGCTCATAGAGTCCGCGCTGCGTGGGCTTGTTGTAATAGGGCGTGACCACCAGCGCTGCATCGGCGCCGGCCTTTTCGGCGTATTGAACCAGCCCGACCGCTTCCTCGGTGTTGTTGGAGCCCGCGCCAGCCACGACGGGCACCCTGCCCTTGGCCACCTCGATGCAGACCTTGACGACCTGACGGTGCTCCTCATGCGACAGCGTCGGCGACTCGCCGGTGGTGCCGACGGGAACGAGACCCTTGGTGCCCTCGGCGATCTGCCATTCGACAAATGAGCGAAAGGCTTTCTCGTCGAAGCGCCCGCTCTTTTCGAACGGTGTCACGAGCGCAGTCAGCGAGCCTCTCAGCATGTCGTCCAAACTCCTTGGAACTTTGTCGGTTTATGCGTGTCGTCGTCCCAAAACCGGTTCCCACTTTTGGGCGACATGCATCGGTGTTCATTAGATCGGTTGGTTGCGCGCCTTCTACCCGAAAGCGAAGCCGCGCACCATAGTCTCGACATGGTTCAGCGGCAAGCATCGGCGTAGTGCCAGTGTCGTGGTTTTCGATGTTCGCCAGACGTTGATATCAGGCTCGGGGCGAACATCGAAAACCAAAACGACACTGGATTCGACAGTTGGCTGGTGTCCCTGCGATTCTGAAATTCGCGCCGCGCCCGATATCAAGGTCATGCGAATTTCAGAATCGGGACACCAGCAAGCGCAATTCGAACGGCCTCGATAACCTTTTGTTTACGAGCCCTTCACGACCTAAGTTTAGGCTTCGCATCGGGTTCTCAAATGCTCGCGCCTGCTGACGATGTGCTAGGATCGTAAAATGCCGACGAGGCGGCCCCATCTTTTCGCGCTTTTGGGCGCGATCGTCGCGCTGATGCCCACCGTGGCGATCGGCGGCAGCGTCGATGTGCGCGCGACGGCCTCGATTCCGGCGCCCGACGCGCCGCAGGCGCCGGGCCAGATGTCGACCGCCACCGACATAGCGCAACTGAAGAGCGGGCTCGATGCGCTCGCCGCCAACAACATCGCCGGCGCGCGCAATGCGCGCGACACGCTGCCCGCCACCTCGCTCGACCGGCACATCCTTGCCTGGGCGATCGCGCTTTACGGCGGCGACCAGGTGCCGAGCGGCGAGATCGCCGACGCGGCCAAGATGCTGCCGGGATGGCCCGGCACGATCGCGTTGCGCAAGAACAGCGAGCGCGCGCTCTATCGCGAGAACCCGCCGCCGCAAGTGGTGGTGCAGGCCTTCGGCCGCAGCCAGCCGCTGACGCCCGAGGGTGTGATCATTCTTGCCCGCTCGCAGATGGCGCTGGGCAACCAGGCCGCGGCGCGCGCGGTGCTGGTGCCGTTCTGGCGCACCGAGAAGCTGGAAGCAAAGGACGAGGCGACCGTCATCAAGGAGTTCGGCGCGCTGATCCCGGCGGCCGACCATCGCTACCGCATGGAGCGCATGTTCTATGCCGACCGGCCGTCCTCGGCGCTGAGGGTCGCTGGCCTCGCCGGCGCACAGCCCCTGGCGGATGCCTGGGCGGCTGCCGACAAGGGCGACAAGAACGCCGCCAAGCTGTTGAAGGCGGTACCCGCGGCGCAGCGCTCGGCCGGCTATTTCTTCGCCGAGGCGGAATATCTGCGCAAGCAGCAGAAATTCGCCGATGCCGCTGCTGTCGTGATGAAGGCGCCGACCGATCGCGATTCGCTGGTCGACCCCGATGGCTGGTGGGTCGAACGCCGCGTGCTGTCGCGTGAACTGGTCGACCAGGGCGACATGAAGACCGCCTACAAGATCGTCTCCATGCACGCCGCCGAGAGCCCGCTGAACGCCGCCGAAGCCGAATTCCATGCCGGCTGGTATGCATTGCGCGGCCTCAACGACCCAGCGACCGCCGCCGGGCATTTCACGCGCATCACCGAATTCGCCCAGGGACCGGTGTCGCTGTCGCGCGCCTATTACTGGCTCGGCCGCGCGGCGGAAGTCGGCGGCCCAGGCAACGCCAAGGATTATTTCACGCGTGCGGCCGGCTACGGCACGACCTTCTACGGCCAGCTCGCGGGCGAGCGCGTGGGCTTGAGAACGCTCAACATCGTCTATCCGAAACCGAGTGCCGCCGACCGACAGAGCTTTGACAACCGAGAAGCAGTCGGCGCGATCAAGCGGCTGCAGGAAGCAGGCTACGACCGCTACGCCGAGACGCTCTACCGCGACCTTGCCGGGCAGCTGACCAGTCCGGGCGAACTGGCGCTGCTTGCGGTGCTGGCCGAAAAGCAGGGCAACCATTTCATGGCGCTGAAGGTCGGCAAGATCGCCGCCCAGCGCGGCATCGATGTCGGCGCGCTGTCGCATCCGCTGGGTGTCATTCCCGATTCGGCCAACATTTCGGGGTCCGGCAAGGCGCTCGCCTATGCCATCGCCCGCCAGGAAAGCGAGTTCAATATCGGCGCCGTTTCGAGCGCCGGCGCGCGCGGCCTGCTGCAGTTGATGCCGGGCACCGCCAAGCAATTGGCGAAGAAGGCCGGCATGACCTTCTCGCAGGCGCGGCTGACGACCGATGCCGGCTACAACGCGACGCTGGGCTCGGCCTTCCTCGGCGAACAGCTCGACCGCTTCGGCGGCTCCTACGTGCTGACCTTCGCCGGCTACAATGCCGGCCCGAACCGCGCCGCCCAATGGGCGGCGAAATACGGCGATCCGCGCGGCAAGGACATTGATGCGGTCGTCGACTGGATCGAGCGGATTCCCTACACGGAAACAAGAAGTTACGTGCAGCGCGTGATGGAGAATTATGAGGTTTATAAGATGCGTATTTCAGGGAAATACGACATCGTGGGCGACCTCGTGAACGGGCGCAGCTGAAGTCTTTCCTTCTCCCCTTGTGGGCCTGTTGCGTTCCAGCAAACGCCGACGTCTCACTCCGCTGGAACACCCCTCATCCGTCTCGGCGCTGACGCGCCGATCCACCTTCTCCCGCATGGGGAGAAGGGAAGAACTCCCTATTTGACGATCCCTGCCCTCGCCTGTAGCTGTCGATCACCCAGCGAGGAGCGGCATTGCGATGGCGAGCGACGAAGGTTTCTCCGACTTCTTTTATCCCGCGCCCGACGGCCTAAAGCTTCATGCGCGGATCTATGGCGAACCGAATGCCAAGGGCTGCCCGGTAGTCTGCCTGCCCGGCCTCACCCGCAATGCGCGCGACTTTCATGAACTCGCGATCCATCTTTCCAGGAAAACGGAGAGCCCCCGGAAAGTCATTGCCTTCGACTACCGCGGCCGCGGGCAATCCGGCCACGATCCCGATATCGGCCACTATAATGTCGGGGTCGAAGCCGGCGACGTGCTTGCCGGGCTGTCTGCGCTCGGCATCGAACAGGCCGCCTTCGTCGGCACGTCGCGCGGCGGCCTGATCATTCATGTGCTCGGCGCGTTGAAGCCGGCCGTACTAAGGGCCGTCGTCCTGAACGACATCGGCCCGGTGATCGAGGCGGAAGGCCTCGCCCATATCCGCTCCTATCTCGACCGTGCGCCGAAACCGAAGACCTTCGCCGAGGCGGTGGATGCCCAGCGGCGCGTGCACGGCGCCGATTTCCCGGCGCTCACCGACGCCGACTGGGCGCGGATGGTCCGGGCAATCTGCCGCGAAACGGAGGCCGGCTGGGTGCCGGATTTCGATCCGGCCCTGGTCGACACGCTGGCCGGCATCGATTTCAGCAAGCCACTGCCGGATCTGTGGCCGCAGTTCGACGCGCTCGCCGCCATTCCGCTGCTCGCCATTCGCGGCGCAAACTCAAAACTGCTTTCCACGGCGACACTTCAAGCGATGCAGGAGCGGCACCCCGGCATGGAACAGATCACCGTCGAAGGCCAGGGCCACGCGCCCTTCCTCGAAACCGGCGACTTGCCTGGGGAGATTGCCGCATTCCTCGATCAGACCGAATATCGAGTAGAAATGAAATAAAGCCCGAGACTATGTCAGTCCCGGGCTTACCATCCAAATATAGATTTGCGCATGCCGGCGGAAGCGATCCGCTCGGTCTACTCGCCTTTCGAGCGCTTGCGGGTCGCCTTGGCCGGTTCCTGCCGTTTCGCTTTCCGAGACGGCGGGGCAGAGGTCGGCGTCGTGAGGGGCGAAGCGAAGACGGAGGCTTCGGCCGAGCGGGACGACGCTTCGTCGCCGCGCGGCTTCTCGAGAACGACGACACAGCCATCGAGATCGTTGGTGGCCAGATGCGCGTAACGCATGGTCATCGACAAAGTCTGATGGCCCAGCCACATCTGGACGCGCCTTATGTCGATACCGCCCTGGACGAGACGTGAAGCGCAAGTGTGACGCAGGATGTGCGGCACCACCTGTTCGTCGGCACCGAGACCGACTTCCGTCTTCGCCTCGTTCCAGATCGCGCGGTACTGCGCCTGTGTCAGCTTGGTGAACGGGCCTTTCGGCCGGCGTCCTTCCGTGTTCGGCGGCAGCTTGATGACTTCCTTGACGCGCTCGGTCATCGGAATGGTGCGGCTGCGGCCGGATTTGGTGATCCAGAAGGAGACCCGGTGCTCCTGGATGTCGTTCCAGATCAGGCCGAGCGCCTCGCCGAGGCGGCAGCCGGTATCGACCAGGAAGACGGAAAGCCTGTAGGCATCCTCGCTGCGGCTCCTGATCGCCGCGAACAGCCTCGCTTCTTCGTCCCTTTCGAGGAAACGAATCCGTCCCGCCCGCTCCTTCTGGCGGCGGAACTCGGGCAGGCTGTGGATATCTCCCATCTTATGCGCCTTACGCAGCAATTTGCTGAGGGCAGCCATCTTGCGATTGATGGTTGCGTTGCTGTTGCCGCGCTGGCGCAATGTACCGATAAGATTGTCCAGGGTGTTCTGGTCGAAGGTGCTGAAACGCTCTCCCAGAAGGATCTCGTCTATTTCACCGATGAACGAGCTGACATTGTATTTATGCCGCCCATCATCCCAGAGTATATCTCGATAAGCTGCGAAAAGCTCTCCGATCCTATACGACTTTACTTCTCGGATCTTGTTGTAGGTGTATCGAAAGTTCGAATTCTGAGAAGAAAATACCGCAAAATGACCAGAGGGCTCACCCTCTTGAACCGCTTCGTTCGACATTTTAGCCACACCCCCTGTGGTTAAGGGACCAGCCCTAACCGCTTGAGAGTGTCCTTTCAAGAGTTTTCGAATCTTATCGACGATCTCATCCGCCAGCGCGGAACCCACAAGATCGCCAGACAGACCCGATCAGCTTACCGTTTCACCCCCATCCTTTCGTTTGAATTGCCGCAGTCGCGGAAACAAAGACGGCCCGGGCGTGGAAGCGCCCGGGCCGGATTTCACCTGTAGAGTTCCAGCCCTTAGAAGTCGCGCTGGAAGCGGACGAAACCACCGAGGGCGTTCTTCTTGCCGTCAGGAATTTCGGTCCAGTTGAAGCCGTTGTTGTCGTGGTCGTTGTGGGCCCAGTCAAGTTCGGTGATGACCGAGAAGCCGGGAACGATCGTGTAGGCGACGTTCGCCGCAAGACCGAATTCCTTGGCTTCGTCATACGAAACCTGGAGGTTGAACGAGGTCTTCTCGTTGAACTTGTAGGTGCCACCGCCCCACACTGCCCAATTGCCGCCCCACGGCTTGTAGAAGTTGCGGTCGGAGTTCTTATCCGTGCCGTAGCCGCCGATGACGAACAGCGAGAAGGCGTCGTTGACGTTCACATCCAAGCGAACCTTGCCGGCCCACTCTTCCCAGTTGCTGTTGTAAGCGACGACGCCGCTGATGCCGCCCCAGCCCTGCGTCCACTTCACGCCGCCGACGATATGCGGCACGTAGCTGTCGATGAGCTCGCTGCCCGCATCAGGACGGCCGCCATCAATGGTGCGAAGGGTGCGATCGGCGTAGTGATAGCCACCGTAGGAATTGCCCTCTTCAAACGAGACAATGGCCGAGAAGCCGTTGCCAGCATCGAAGGTGTAGCTGATCAGGTTGGTGTCGAAGCCGCCGTAGGGAACGATCGTATCGTTGATGACCGATCCGGCATAGCCCTGGAAGGTGTCGAAGGCCGATTCATCAGCGCCGATGCGCAGGCCGCCGAGCTGAACCCAAGCAAAGTGAGAATTGACAGACGTCGCACCATCCGAGAAGTCGAAACGGGTCTCGGTATAGGTCTTCAAGGTGCCGAGTTCGGTTTCCTGGCCGGTCCACGTCTTCAGCGCGAAGCGGGCGTTCTTGTGCCAAGAACGCTGATCGTCGCCATTCAAGACGTCGGTGGTGCCGCGGCCCGTGAACGAGCCCTCTTCACCAGCCGAGGCGTCATAACGGATATAACCGCCAACGCGCAGGCAGGTTTCGGTGCCCGGGATGTAGAAGTAGCCGGCGCCGTACACGTCGCAGATCTTGACGTATTCGGCCGGTTCCGGCTCGGCGACGGTCACTGCGTCCGCGGCGCGAGCACCGGAAACTGCGACCAGAGCCGCAGCTGAGCCGAGAAGAAGGCTCTTGATGTTCATTTTCTGACCTCCAGTCAAAAGTTAAAAAACGGGTCTGGGTATTTTTTGCTGAAGGACAGCGTTCCCTGCCCCATCCCCACTACCGAAAAAGATGCGCACCGCGCCGCTCCTTCGAAGCTGACATTACCCATGAGCCGGCGCCGTTCAACCAGGATCGTACCGCCGCAAGCGCTGTCCGGGCGCTATCCCCCGGGGTTGTTGCACAAATGACACGATTTGGCCTCACTCCGAAAGCTCTCGTTAACCATCGCGGTCCGCGCGGCCTTCGAATCCCGCCGATTCCGGCGATCAGCTGGCTGCATTACGGCGGCCTGGCGAGTCGCCATGCCGGGTTGTTGCCGCAGAATCGCCTTGCGAGGGAAGGTTTGTCGCGCGCTGCGCGAGGGAAGATGGCGGAGAGGATGGGATTCGAACCCACGAGAAGCTTTTGACCTCTACTCCCTTAGCAGGGGAGCGCCTTCGACCACTCGGCCACCTCTCCGTCGCGCCGCTGGATAAAGAAAAGCGCGGGCACAATCAACAAGCCGGCGCCATATTCGCCGAAAAATTCTTTGGCCGGCAGCTGCGGACGGAGGGCGCCGTCCCGGCATGACATCGAATCATGAGCGGCGGATCGGGACTTGCGTAGCCTTTCGAGCGGGCCCGACGACTTCATTCCAATTCCGTCGCATGTCCGGCAACCGGACCCGCAATCGCTCGGGCAAATAGCTCTGGCTTCTCTGTTTAAGGTGAAAAATATAGCAATAACAAAATCTTGACGGTGATTTCAGCCGAGGGCGCCTATCGCTTCCGTCCGATTCTGACTGGAGGTCAGAAAATGAACATCAAGAGCCTTCTTCTCGGCTCAGCTGCGGCTCTGGTCGCAGTTTCCGGTGCTCGCGCCGCCGACGCGGTGACCGTCGCCGAGCCGGAACCGGCCGAATACGTCAAGATCTGCGACGTGTACGGCTCCGGCTACTTCTACATCCCGGGCACCGAGACCTGCCTGCGCATCGGCGGCTATGTCCGTTATGACGCCGGCTTCGGCGACGTTGGCACGTTCACCGGCGCACGCGCCGACGATGTCGTCACCGGCAAGAACCAGGGCACCTGGTACAAAGACGCCCGCTTCACGCTGAAGACCTGGACCGGCCAGGAAACGGAACTCGGCACGTTGAAGACCTACACCGAAACGCGGATGAATTTCCAAAATCACCCGTTCAACAACTACGGGGATAATGCTGCTGAAAACAGCTTTGACATGCACTTCGCCTGGATTCAGCTTGGCGGCTTGCGTGTAGGCTTGGACGAATCGGCATTCGATACGTTCGTCGGCTACGCCGGTAACGTCGTCAACGACACCATCGTTCCCTATGGCGGGTTCAAGACCGGTGTCGTTCAGTACTACTTCGACGCTGGCAACGGTTTCTCGGCGATGGCCTCTCTCGAAGAAGGTTCGGGCGGCGGTGCACAGACCCCCAATGTTACGGGAGGTTATGGCTATGGCGTCGGCACGATCGACAGCTACGTTCCGCACATCGTCGGTGGCTTGAAGTACACGCAGGGCTGGGGTGACGTCGTCGGCGTCGTCGCCTATGACAGCAACTACGAATATGTGTCCGGCAAGGTTCGCCTGGACGTGAACGTGACCAACGAACTGTCGCTGTTCGGCATGTTCGGCTACGCCAGCGAGGGCAAGCTTAACGACACGACCGCATTGGACTTCGCGAACGGTCGCGGCTTCTACAAGCCTTGGGGCGGCAACTGGGCCTTCTGGGCTGGCGGCACCTACAAGTTCAGCGACAAGGCCTCGTTCAACCTTCAGGTGTCTGGTGATCAGTGGAAGGATTACGCGATCGCGGCCAATATTGCCTACACCGTCGTCCCTGGCCTGACGGTCACGCCCGAAGTTGACTACCAGCACGTTGGTTCGGATGCTTTCGACCACGGCAACGTTTGGGCTGGCGCCACGAAGAAGAACGCCGTCGGCGCGATCATCCGCTTCCAGCGCGATTTCTAAGACCAGATATTTCGGGGAGACAGGAGAACCCGGCGGGCAACCGCCGGGTTTTCTTTTTTGTTTGATGGGTATCGAGATCCAAGAACCGCTGCGCAGTTCGGATGTTGCACCAGCCGTGTATCCGAGGCGCCGTTTGGCGTTCGACCTGATTGCGCCGCAGCGCGGTGGAAAGCTTTAAAAATTCCGGGGAGACGGCGGGGCAGCCGCACCCCGTGATCGAAGTCAAACGTCGGCGAGGTCGCCCAACGCTTCGATCAAAGGCTGGATCTGACTTTCATAATTCTTCCAGCGCTTCACCGACGATTTGTAGATCGGCTGACGAACCTGCCAGCGGCTGGGCGTGGTGACCGCCCCTTCCCTGTCGAAGAAGCGCAGGCACGCGTCATCCCAAGGCAGGCCGAGATGATCGATGAGCCGGCGCGACTGTGCCTCTTGATCCTCTACGAGCGTCTCATAGCGGTTTTCAAAGATACGGCCTGGGAAAACCTCGTTCCAGTGACGCATCAAGCGGTCATATTCCCGATAGTACAGGCCGAGTGCCCGCAGGTCTGCATTGTAGCTATGTGCCGAGTTGAAGGGGAGGACATAGCATGACACGCAATTGTCGATGGCGTCGCGGCGGCAGTGAATGATGCCCGCATTGGGAAACAGAAGGGCGATAAGACCGATCAGCTCAAAATTGTGCGGCTCCTTGTCGACGACTCGGAGCGCAGCAGGCGCCCGTTCTCTGAGGTAGGACAGATGCTCTTCGGCCAGCGTCCTGGTCAGTTCCGGCGTAAGGGAATTGACGGGCTTGCTCAGATCTTCTGCCGACGATTTGAGATCGATTGCGTTTGCTACCCGTCTTAGTTTTTCAAGTTCTCCCGCGCCATGAACTCCGGGATGACTGGCCAGGATCTGTTCCGTCAGTGTCGTTCCGGAACGGGGCATGCCAACCACGAACACAGGGAGATCGGAAGGATCGCCAAGGCCGGACGCGGCGGCAAACAGGCCAGGCGTGAAGATTTCAATCATCGAGTCCACGAAACGACGATACTGATCGATGTCGAACCTGTAGCCGGCGACCTGCTTGGCCTTGTTGAAATGGTCGAATGCTTCCGCATAGCGCTTGAGGTCGTTCTGCACTTTGCCGGCGGCGTAATGAAGGCTCTGCGCCGCCTCCGCGTTAAGCCCCGGACTGTCGAGTTCGCGAACGATCGATCGAAGTTCCGGAGGCTCTTCGGTAAACTTCCGGCTCTGCACGAGCTCGTAGTAAGCAGCCGCTGCGTCGACGCGGCGTTCGATCGCCTCTTTGAGATAGGCGCCGGCCTCGTCCATACGCCCAAGACCAGTGAGCGCAGCAGCCATTCCGGTCCGTGCCTTGGGGTGATCGCGGTTGATCTTCAGCGCCTTCTCACAAAGCGCCAATGCCAGGTCAGGTTTGTCGAACTGGGTATAAACACGCCCCAAGGCGCACAGGGCCTCCACAAGATCGGGCTTTATTTCCAAGGCATGCTGGATGTATTTGATCGCGGCCGAGAATTCACTCAGCTTCGCATAGGTCTCGCCGAAGCTAAGATGGTAGTATGGGTTTCCAGGCTCCTCTGCGACCGCACGCGCGAAATAGCGCAGAGCCGCCTCATCGTCATAGCCCAGACAAAGCGTGCCCATGATGTACAGGGCCAACGGATGGTTTGGCGTCCGCGCCAGCACTTCAAGGCATAAGTCCTGTGCTTCACCAAGCCGTTTGGCTTGTTGATGCTCATAGGCTTTCTTCAGCAGCGCGTCATCGGCCTGTGCACGTGCGAACGAATTTGTCTTCGGTGGAGCCGGCCGCGGCGGACTTGCCTGGGGCCATCTGGCCTTCGGCGTGGCGCCGGATTTGAGGTGTTTGGACCAAGCGGGCGGCAGACGATTGTTCATCGCATCTGCTAGCAATAAGTACCGGTGGAATCCAGTCAAAGCTCAGTGAGCAGCGAGCCTCTCGTTCAAATGTCCGCGAGGTCGCCAAGCGCCTCTATCAGCGGCCGAATTTCATTTTCATAATTCTTCCAGCGCTTGACGGAAGACTTGTAGATCGGCTGCCGGACCTGCCAGCGGCTCGGCGTGGAGACTGCCGCTTCCCTGTCGAAAAAGCGCAGACACGCATCGTCCCAGGGCAACCCGATACAGCCGATGAGACGACGCGATTGTGCCTCCTGGTCCTCAACGAGCGTTTCGTAGCGATTTTCGAAGATGCGGCCCGGAAGAACCTCGTTCCAATGGCGCATCAAGCGGTCGTATTCGCGATAGTAGAGGCCGAGGCTTCTCAAGTCGTCGCTGTAGCTGTGATGACCGTTGAAGGGCAGAACGAAGCAGGAGACACAATTGTCAATGGCATCGCGGCGGCAGTGAATGATACGCGCCTTGGGAAAGAGCAGGCTGATAAGGCCGATCAGCTCAAAATTGTGCGGCATCTTGTCGACGATACGCAGCGCCGTGCCTGACCGTTCCGCGAGATAGGACAGATGCTCCCTGGCCAGCGTTTTCGACAGTTCTAGCGTGATCGAATCGACAATCCCATTCAACTTTCCAGCAAATGAGGGCTTGAGGCCGATGGCATTCGCAACCCGCCCCAATTTGGCAAGCTCCCCCGCGCCATAGACATCGGGATGACTGGCCAGGATCTGTTCCGTCAGCGTCGTCCCTGAGCGCGGCATGCCAACCACGAAAACCGGCACTTCGGAGGGATTGCCGAAGCCGTGCTCGGCGGCGGCAAACAACCCCGGCGTGAAGACCTCGATCAGCGCGTCAACCCACCGACGGTACTGATCGATATCGAATGGCTGAGAGGCCTGTTTCCCCTTCCGGAAATGATCGAACGCTTCATCATAGCGTTTGAGGTCATTCAGCACCTTGCCGGCGGCATGGTGGAGCAGCAGAGCCTCGCCTGACCCGAGTTTCGAATTGCCAAGTTCGCGGAGAATGGAGCGGAGTTCTGGAGGCTCGTCAGTGAATTTCTGTGTTTGGACAAGATTGTAATAGGCGCCCGGCAGGTCGATGCGCCGCTCTATTGCCTGGTTCAGACAGGCGGCGGCATCATCCATGCGGCCCACGCTGCTGAGGGCATTGGCCAACCCCACTCTAATCTCGGGATGATCGGGGTTGATTTTCAGCGCTTTCTCGTAAAGCGGCAAAGCCAGATCGGGCTTATCGGATTCAACGTAGGTGTGTCCCAAGGCGCAGAGAGCCACGACAAGATCGGGCTGCAGTTCCAGGGCGCGCTGCATATGCTCGATTGCCGGCGAATGTTCGCCGACCTTTGCGTAGGCCTCGCCCAGTCTCAGGTGATAGTAGGGGTTGCGCGGTTCCTCCGCGATGGCGAGGGCGAAATATTGCAACGCCATCTCGTCGTCATAGCCGAGGCATACGGTTCCCATGATGTAGAGGGCGCGCGGGTGTTTCGGCGTGCGCGCCAGAACTTGCAGACACAGATCCTGAGCCTGCTTCGGGCGCTTGGCCTGCTGATGGTCATAGGCCTGCTTCAGGAGCAGGTCGTCGGACTGCGCGCGCGCGTCCGGTTTCGATGGATTCGCCTGCGGCGATCCGGGCCTGAGCGCCGGAGCGGATGGCTTGGGTACCGGACCGGACTTGATATGCTTGGCCCAGGCGGGCGGCAGACGGTTGTTCATAGCGCTTCGCTAGCAAAAGAAGCCGCCGGAATCCAGCCCGCGCGAGACCATGCCCCGCCGACGGGTCCCCTGCCCTGCTTGCACCGGCCGGGGGATCACGCTAGCAAGAACGCCCCTTCCACGCGAGCTTTTGCCATGCGCCAGCGCCCGTCCCTCACGCCTGTCATCGGCGCGCTTCCCACCACGGTTCCGTTCGTCGGCCCGGAGGCGCAGGAGCGCGAGCGCGGCCGGCCTTTCCGCGCCCGCATCGGCGCTAATGAAAGCAGTTTCGGGCCTTCGCCGCGCGTCATCGCCCGCATGGAAAGCGTCGCCCGCGACCAGTGGATGTATTGCGATCCAGACAATTACGAGCTGAAGGTGGCGGCCGCCGCGCATCACAAGGTGGCCGTCGAAAACGTGGTCGTGGGCGAAGGCATCGACGGCCTGCTCGGCCTGGTGGCGCGCATGTATGTCGGCCCTGGCGACGCCGTGGTCACCTCGCTCGGCGCCTATCCCACCTTCAATTTCCACATCGCCGGCGTCGGCGGCCGCCTGGTGACGGTGCCCTATGCCAACGACAAGGAAGACCTGGACGGGCTCCTCGCCAAGGTCGCCAGCGAAAGGGCTCCGCTGGTCTATCTCTCCAATCCCGACAATCCGATGGGAAGCTGGTGGGAGGCGCCGGATGTCGTCCGCTTCATCGCAGCGCTGCCGGAAACCACCATGCTGGTGCTCGACGAGGCCTATGGCGAGCTGGGACCCGCCTCGGCGCTGCCTGCGATCGACGTTGCGCGGCCGAACGTCATCCGCATGCGCACCTTCTCCAAGGCTTACGGCCTGGCCGGCATACGCTGCGGCTACGCCGTCGCGGAGGCGGAGGTGATCCGCGACTTCGAAAAGATCCGCAACCACTACGGGGTCAGCCGCATGGCGCAGATCGCCGGTCTCGAGGCGCTTGCCGACCAGGACTATTTGCGCTCGGTGGTGGCGCGCGTTGCGGCAGGGCGCGAGCGCATTTCAACCATCGCCAGGCAGAACGACCTCAAGCCGCTGCCGTCGGCGACCAATTTCGTCACCATCGACTGCGGCCGCGACGGCGCCTTCGCGCTGAAGGTAATGCAGAACCTTTTGTCGCGCGACGTGTTCATCCGCAAGCCGATGGTGCCGGTGCTCGACCGCTGCATAAGGGTCAGCGTCGGGCTCGACCACGAGCTCGACATCTTCGCCGAGGAACTGCCGGGCGCCCTGGCGGCGGCGCGAGGTAATTAAATTCCATCGCATCTGACAGCGTCCAGCCTGTTGCCTTTGGCTGGCCCTGTGCCAGATTCCGGCAAGATGCATGGAGCGTAAGCGATGCTGGGCGAGCAGCGGGCCGTTCGGGTGCGCATTTCCGGTAAGGTTCAAGGTGTGAGCTATCGTGTCTGGACGCGCGGCGAAGCCATGCGCCTCGGACTGACGGGTTGGGTGCGCAACGAGCGCGACGGCTCGGTCGCCGCGCTGATTGCAGGCGCCGATGCGGATGTCACGGCGATGATCGAACGCCTGTGGCAAGGGCCGCGGGGCGCGCTCGTCTCGAAGGTCGGGATCGAGGAAGCGTCCGACGCCGCGCCCGTGGATTTCAGAATCATCGTCTAGTCTCATTTCGCCTCCCCGAACCAGGGCGGGCGACGAGCGTATGAGGTATCTTGAATTAATTGAACGTTCGTTTTATTAAATGCTGCTGGAGGCGAACATGGCGCGCACCACAGGTTCCGACGGGGAAAAAACCGAAGCGGCCGTCCGTGAGGCGGCGGTCAGCCTGATCGCGCGCCTCGGCTACGAGGCGATGTCGATGCGGCAGTTGGCGGCCGAGGTCGGCGTGCAGGCGGCCGCGCTCTATCGGTATTTCCCGACCAAGGAGGACCTTCTGTTCACGTTGATGCGTGAGCATATGGAAGGCCTGCTCAAGGCTTGGGAAGCGGCGCGGCCGGCGAGCGCTGATCCGGTCACCCGCCTTGCCGCCTATGTCGAGAACCACATCGCCTTCCACATAGAGCGGCGTCACGCCACCCATGTCTCCAATATGGAATTGCGCAGCCTCTCGCATGAAAGGCTGACGCAGATCCTCAAGATGCGCACGACCTATGAGAAGGAGCTGCGCACGATCCTGCGCGAAGGCGCCGAGGCCGGTGTCTTTCAGGTCGACGATACCGGGCTCACCGCCATGGCGCTGATCCAGATGATGACCGGCGTCATCGTCTGGTTCCGGCCGGGCGAGCGGCTGTCGATCACTGAAGTCACGGCATCATATCTTTCGATGACAATGCGCCTGGTCGGCGCGACAATCAGCCATGGCACCGCGCGTCCTTCCGGGGCGCGCAAGGGACGCCGTGGCACTCTGATACAGGCATGATCTCCGCGAATACCGGGCATGCGCAGGGAGGAACGGCATGTACACGAATACGCTGAACTTCGGACTTGATCCCGACATCGAGGCGCTGCGCGATACCGTGCGGCGCTTCGCCCAGGACAGGATCGCGCCGATCGCGGCCGAGATCGACCGCTCCAACGAGTTCCCGGCGCATCTGTGGGCCGAACTCGGCGCGCTCGGTCTGCTCGGCATCACCGCCGATCCTGATTTCGGCGGAACCGGCATGAATTATCTCGCGCATGTCGTGGCGATGGAGGAGATTTCGCGCGCATCGGCCTCGGTCGGCCTCTCCTACGGCGCGCATTCGAACCTCTGCGTCAACCAGATCAACCGCTGGGCCACCCCGGCGCAGAAGGAGAAGTACCTGCCTACCCTTTGCTCGGGCGAGACGGTCGGCGCGCTGGCGATGTCGGAACCAGGCGCCGGATCGGACGTGGTGTCGCTCAGGCTGCGTGCCGAAAAGCGCAACGACCGCTATGTGCTCAACGGCTCGAAAATGTGGATCACCAACGGCCCCGACGCCGGAACGATGGTGGTCTATGCCAAGACCGATCCGGACCGCCATTCGCGCGGCATCACGGCCTTCATCGTCGAAAAGACGATGGCCGGCTTTTCAGTCGCGCAGAAGCTGGACAAGCTCGGCATGCGCGGCTCCAACACCGGCGAGCTGGTGTTCGAGAATGTAGAGGTGCCGTTCGAGAATGTGCTGCATGAGGAAGGGCGCGGTGTCGAGGTGCTGATGTCGGGGCTCGACTATGAGCGCGCAGTGCTCTCCGGTGGGCCGATCGGGCTGATGGCGGCCTGCCTCGACGTCGCTGTGCCTTACGTGCATGAGCGCAAACAGTTCGGCCAGCCGATCGGTACGTTCCAGCTGGTGCAGGGCAAGCTCGCCGACATGTACTCGACGATGAATGCCGCGCGGGCCTACGTCTATGCGGTGGCCGCCGCCTGCGACCGCGGCGAGACCTCGCGCAAGGACGCCGCAGGCTGCGTGCTCTTCGCCGCCGAAAAGGCCACGCAGATGGCGCTCGACGCCATCCAGTTGCTCGGCGGCAATGGCTACATCAACGACTATCCGACGGGGCGGCTGCTGCGCGACGCCAAGCTCTACGAGATCGGCGCCGGCACCAGCGAGATCCGCCGCTGGCTGATCGGGCGCGAGATCATGGCGGAGGGGGTGTGAAGTGACGACGCTTCAAACCCAGATCTCCCCCGCCTCCGACACATTCCGCGCCAACGCCGAGCGTATGCGCGCGCTGGTCGCCGACATCGCCGAGAAGGCGGCAGGCGTCGAGCGCGGCGGCTCCGACGAGGCGCGTGAGCGCCACCAGGGTCGCGGCAAACTCTTGCCGCGCGAGCGGCTGGCGCAACTGCTCGACGCCGGCTCGCCTTTCCTCGAGGTCGGCCAGTTCGCGGCATGGTCGATGTATGGCGAGGACATTCCGTCGGCGGGCATCATCACCGGCGTCGGCCGCGTCGAAGGCCGGGAAGTGATGGTCGTCGTCAACGACGCCACGGTGAAGGGGGGCACCTATTATCCGCTGACGGTGAAGAAGCACCTGCGCGCGCAGGAGATCGCGCTGCAGAACAATTTGCCTTGCGTCTATCTGGTCGACAGCGGCGGCGCCAACCTGCCCAACCAGGACGAGGTGTTTCCCGACCGCGAGCATTTCGGCCGCATCTTCTATAACCAGGCCAACATGTCGGCGGCCGGCATCCCGCAGATCGCCTGCGTCATGGGCTCGTGCACGGCGGGTGGCGCCTATGTGCCGGCGATGTCGGACGAGACGATCATGGTGCGCAACCAGGCGACCATTTTTCTCGGCGGCCCGCCGCTGGTGAAGGCCGCGACCGGCGAGGATGTCAGCGCCGAGGAGCTCGGCGGCGCCGATGTCCACACCAGGCTTTCCGGCGTCGCCGACCACTACGCCATGGACGATGAACACGCCTTGGCCATTTGCCGGCGCATCGTCCGGAACCTGAATCGCAACAAGGCCGTAAGCCTGAATTTGCAGAAGCCGATTCAACCGCTTTACGATCCGCGGGAACTCTACGGCGTCGTGCCGACGGATCTGCGTCAGCCCTATGACGTGCGCGAGGTGATCGCGCGTCTCGTCGACGGTTCGGAGTTCGATGAGTTCAAGCAAAACTACGGCACGACTTTGGTCACCGGCTTCGCCCATCTGCACGGCATGCCGATCGGCATCATCGGCAACAACGGCGTGCTGTTTTCCGAAAGCGCGCTGAAGGGCGCTCATTTCATCGAGCTCTGCTGCCAGCGCGGCATTCCGCTGGTCTTCCTGCAGAACATCACCGGCTTCATGGTCGGGCGAAAATACGAGGCCGACGGCATCGCCAAGGACGGCGCCAAGCTGGTGATGGCGGTCGCCACCGCGAAGGTGCCGAAGCTCACCGTGATCATCGGCGGTTCCTTCGGCGCCGGCAATTACGGCATGTGCGGCCGCGCCTATTCGCCCCGCTTCCTGTGGATGTGGCCCAACGCGCGCATCTCGGTGATGGGCGGTGAGCAGGCGGCGACGGTGCTCGCCATGGTCAAGCGTGAGGGCATCGAACGCAAGGGCGGTGAATGGAGCGCCGACGAGGAAGCGAAGTTCAGGAAGCCGATCCTGATGAAATACGAGCATGAGGGCCACCCGCTCTACTCCTCGGCGCGGCTCTGGGACGACGGCATCATCGATCCGGCCAGGACGCGCGAGGTGCTGGCGCTCAGCCTTTCGGCGGCGCTCAATGCCGGCATCGAGGAGACGAAATTCGGCGTGTTCAGGATGTGACGATGGGCGCTCTCGGCGACAGGATCCGCATCCACACCGGCGACATCACCAGGCTCGCGGTCGATGCCATCGTCAACGCCGCCAATTCATCGCTGCTGGGTGGCGGCGGCGTCGACGGCGCCATCCATCGCGCGGCAGGGCCGGAGTTGGTCGCCGAATGCCGCATGCTGCATGGCTGCAAGACCGGTGACGCCAAGCTGACCAAGGGCTACCGGCTGCCGGCGCGCTATGTCATCCACACGGTGGGGCCGGTCTGGCAAGGCGGCGGCAAGGGCGAGGCGGAGCTGCTCGCCTCCTGCTACCGGCGCTCGCTTGAAATCGCGCGTGGCCATGACTGTCACACCATCGCCTTCCCGGCGATCTCGACCGGCATTTACCGCTTTCCGAAAGACCAAGCGACCGGGATCGCTGTTGGTGCCGTAAGCGCCTTCCTGGGGCAAAATGCGCTGCCGGATACGGTTACTTTCTGCTGCTTCGACGAGCAGACGGCGGAGTTATATCGGCAGGCCGTTGCGGCCATTGGGGAGAGCTGATCTTGGAGCAAAAGGCTCAGTACAGGCAAATTCAGATGATCAGCTGGAGAGGCTGGCGGGACAGCGCCCCCCTCTGTCCTGCCGGACATCTCCCCCTCTTGGGGGGAGATCGGACGTCACGACGGCTTTCGCCAATCGCTATCGTTGAAAAGAGAGCGGCTGCGCCAAAGCTGCCAATCTCCCCCCTAGTGGGGGAGATGTCCGGCAAGACAGAGGGGGGCGCGAAGGTATGCCGTCGTCGCCCGAGACACACCCTGGCTGCGGAGGCTCCATGTTCGGCAAGATCCTGATCGCCAATCGCGGCGAGATCGCCTGCCGCGTCATCCGCACCGCCCGCAAGCTCGGCGTGCGCACCGTTGCCGTCTATTCCGATGCGGACGCCAAGGCCCTGCATGTCGAGATGGCCGACGAGGCGGTGCATATCGGCCCCTCGCCCGTCGGCGAGAGCTATCTGCGCGGCGACAGGATCGTGGCGGCGGCACTCGCCACCGGCGCCGAGGCCATCCACCCCGGCTACGGCTTCCTGTCGGAAAACCCCGACTTCGTCGACCGGGTGGCGGCGGCAGGCCTCGTCTTCATCGGCCCCTCCGCCGCCTCGATCCGCGCCATGGGATTGAAGGACGCCGCCAAGCGGCTGATGGAGACGGCCGGCGTGCCGGTGGTGCCCGGCTATCACGGCGAGGCGCAGGAAATCGTGCTGCTTGCCTCCAAAGCGCGCGAGATCGGCTATCCCGTTCTGATCAAGGCGCGGGCCGGCGGCGGCGGCAAGGGCATGCGGCGCGTCGACCACCCCGACGATTTCTCGGAGGCGCTTTCCGGCGCGCGGCGCGAAGCGAAAGCGGCGTTCGGCGACGATCGCGTGCTGGTGGAAAAATATGTCGACAAGCCGCGTCACATCGAAGTGCAGGTGTTCGGCGACAATTTCGGCAATGCCGTGCATCTCTATGAACGCGACTGCTCGGCGCAGCGCCGCCACCAGAAGGTGATCGAGGAGGCGCCCGCCCCCGGCATGACGCCGGCGCTGCGCAAGGCGATGACGGAGGCGGCCGTGAAGGCCGCCAAGGCGATCAACTATTCGGGCGCCGGCACGATCGAGTTCATCGTCGACGCCTCTCAGGGGCTCAAGGCCGACCGCTTCTGGTTCATGGAGATGAACACGCGGCTGCAAGTCGAACACCCCGTCACCGAGATGGTCACCGGCATCGATCTCGTCGAATGGCAGCTTCGCGTCGCGTCCGGCGAAAAACTGCCGAAAACGCAGGGCGAAATCGCGCTCGCCGGCCACGCTTTCGAGGCGCGCCTCTATGCCGAGGACGCCGCGAAAGGGTTTTTGCCGGCGACCGGCACGCTGCATCATCTCAAGTTCCCCGACGCTGCCCCGGACGGCGCCGCGATGCGCATCGAGACTGGCGTGCGCGCCGGCGATGCGATCTCGCCCTTCTATGATCCGATGATCGCCAAGCTGGTCGTGCACGGCGAGGACCGGGCCACGGCGCTCGGCGCGCTGCGCGATGCCCTCGCCCGGACCGAAGTCGCCGGCTCGACCGTCAACACCGCCTTCCTGGCGGCGCTCGCGGCCGACGCCGATTTCGCGGCCGGCGACGTCGATACCGGGCTGATCGGCCGGCGTCAGGAGGCGCTCACCACCATTCCCGGGCCAGGCGACGAGACGATCGCCGCGGCGGCGCTGGCCGCGATGGATGCCGGCACGCCGGGTCCCGCCGCCGATCCCTGGTCCACGCTTTCCGGCTATGCGCATTTCCACACGCTGTCGCGCCGCATCCGCCTGCGCCATGGCGAGGAGAACATCCTGGCCAGGGTTTCGGCACGGCCGGACGGCCGCTTCCAGGTGGCGCTGGAGGCACCGCATGATGCGGTGAACACGCACGACTTGCGGACCATGCCGCATGCCGCCCGCTGGCCCGGCCACGTCACCGTCTTCGAGGGCGCGGTCGGCTATACGTTCACGGTTCCCGATCCGCTTGCCAAGGCCGACGAGGCGGGTGCCGCCACAGCCAACCTGCGCGCGCCGATGCCGGGCTTGGTCAAGCTGGTGCGCGCCGCGGCGGGCGATGCCGTGATCAAGGGCCAGCCGCTCTTGATCCTCGAAGCCATGAAGATGGAGCATATGATCGCCGCCCCGCATGACGGCGTGATCGCCGAGATCGCGGCCGAGGGCGCACAGGTCAGCGACGGCACGGTGCTGGTCCGGTTCGCGGAGGACGGCCAGGGCTGAAGTGCTGAAGTGCTGAATGGTAAATAGCTATGTCGGCGGGACTGCCCCGGCCTCGCCTGTACGTCAATGCCAGGGCACAAACGAAAAATGGCCGGGTCGAGCCCGGCCATTTCCTCGATTGCGGAACCGAATTACGGCTGGATCGGCGCGTATTTGCCGTCGTGCCACTGGTTGATGTCGTAGCTCGCGTTCTTCAGGTCGCCCTTCTCGTCGAAGACGACGTCGCCGACGACGGTGCTGATCGGCTTGCCGTCCTTGAGCGCCTCGGCGACCTTGGCCGGATCGTCGGTGCCGGCGCGCTTGACGCCTTCAGCCACGGCCTGGATCACCGCATAGGAGAACAGCGTGAAGCCTTCCGGCGTGAAGCCGCCGGCCTTGATCTTGGCGACGGCGTCCTTGGCTTCGGGCTTCGACTGCGGGTCCGACGGGAAGACGAACATGGTGCCTTCACCGGCCGGGCCGGCGACCTGCCAGAATTCCGGCGAAGCGATCGAGTCCGGCATGATCAGCTGGAACTTGACGTTCTGCTCGGCCGCCTGACGCAGGATCAAGCCCGCCTCCGGGTGATAGCCGCCGAAGTAGACAACGTCGGCCTTGAGTTCCTTCAGCTTGGTGACGAGAGCCGAATAGTCCTTCTCGCCGGCATTGATGCCTTCATAGTCGACTTCCTTGAGGCCGCCGGCATTCATCGTTGCCTTCACGGCATCGGCAACACCCTGGCCGTAGGCGCTCTTGTCGTGCAGGACGACAACGTTCTTGCCGGCGTATTTCTTAGCGATCCAAGGGCCGATGAAGGCGCCCTGCGCGTCGTCACGCGTGTAGAGGCGCATGATGGTCGGCCAGCCGGCCTTGGCCGCGGCATCGGTCAGCACCGGGTTGGACGAGGCGGGGCTCATCATCAGCGTGCCGGCTTCGGCATAGACGGCCGAGGCCGGAATGCTCGAGCCCGAGCAAGCATGACCGTCGACGAACTTGACGCCGTTGGCGACGATGCGGTTGGCGACTGAGACCGCCTGCTTCGGATCGCACTGGTCGTCCTCGATGTCGAGCTTGATCTGGGAGCCGTTGACGCCGCCAGCGGCATTGATCGCGTCAGCGGCAGCCTGCGCGCCCTGCTTGAACTGGTCACCGATGGTGGCGAGTTGGCCGGTCATCGGGCCGACCACCGAAATGGTGATGTCGTCGGCGAAGGCAACCGAGGCGCTCATCATCAGGCCAAATGCGGCCGCGCTCAAAATACCCAATTTTTTCATGACTATAAGAACTCCTCCACTTGCGCGCGCCGCTCCGGCCGCGCTTCTTCCACAGAGCCGGGACAATTTCACCCTTCGCCGAAACTGTCGAGAGCACAATGCGGAAGGTTTTGGTTCATTTAGGCGAGGATTTCTTGGGCCACACGCCTGATTACCAAGCGTAATGCAAAAAGCCGCGCCGGCCTTGTCCCGGCCGGTCGCGGCTTTTTTTTGCAATCGAGCTTCCCCGGCGCCCCCGCGCCTGAACCCGCTCGCTTCCCTGTTCTTGCGTGGCTTCGGTTGTCTCAACCTGCCGCGTTCTTGTTCTTCCTGACCGGCCGTCTTTTCGCGGCCTTGCCCCAATGAATTTCCGAGCGCTGCGCGCGCTGAGGATCAGTGCATCGTCATCCATTCGCGCGCTTCGCGCAGCGCCGTGGCGATCTCGACTTTCGACATGGTGGCCGACAGTTCCGAGCGCAGCTCGGCGGCGCGGGCCGAGCCCTTGATCGCGGCGATGTTGAACCATTTGTGGGCGGCAACGACATCGGTCTCGCAATCGCGGCCCGTCGCATACATCATGCCCAGTTCGAAAAGAATGTCGGCCTGGGCAGTTGCCCCCATGGCGCCGAAGCCGTCTTCAAGCATTTCAAAGCGTGCCATTTCAATCCCCTGTCTGGCTCCCGAGAGCTGCCTCCTTTTCCCTTGGTAATCCCTCGGGGCGAGCCGCTCTTTCGATGCTTTCGAGGATGACGGCTGGCCTTGAATCCGTCGTTAAATGGCTTGCTTAATTTGAGGAAAACAAAGCTAAAACAAGAGGTAAACGCGGAAAACTGTTAAGCATGGGAATCCAGCGTTTCAGCCATTTTGCGTCAAATTCGATGAAAATTGCCGGCGGCGGAATCAAGACTTCGCTAACCACGGAAACCGAAGCGTTTGTCGGTCGCGTTTATTTTCAGTCGGCCGCGCGACGAAAATCCTTGCAACCTTCCGTCGCGGCACCGCTTTCGTTTTGGCGGCGGCTGGATTAGCTTTACCTTTGCGTAAGGGGCAGGAAGGCGGACTGGAGCCCGCCGCAACCCCATAGGGAGGTGGACACGATGTTTCGAAAGCTGACTCTGGCCCTGGCGGCCACCTTGATCATGGCGGGCGCCGCATGGGCCGACCCGATCGAAGGCAACTGGAAGACGCAGGCCGGCGACACCGCGGCGATCGGCGGGAGCGATTCTTTCTCGATCACGCTCAAGACGGGCAAATACGCCGGCAAGACGATCGGCTCGCTGAAGGCTGCCGGCGACAACAAATATGCCGGCAGCATCACCGACCCGGCAAACGACAAGACCTATTCCGGCAAGGCGACGCTCTCGGGCACCGCGCTCAAGATGAGCGGCTGCGTGCTGGGCGGCCTGATCTGCAAAAGCCAGACCTGGCACAAGCTCTAACTCTAGAGGTCTGCTAATCGGCGTCTCAATCCAAACGGAGACGCCGTAGCTTTCCTGGCCCGACAACGTGGCTCTGCAGTCGCTATTCTCCAGGAATGAGTATGCTCTGAAGGAGCAACATCCAACTTGCATTTGCGACAGGATATTTATCCTCATCACTTTCGCAGACTAGACCCGTCGTCCCGAATTGAGCGAGTATCTGGGAGGACCAGATACGCTTCACGCGATTGCCCAGCCGATACCGAAGCGAGGATAACGCGATGCTCCGGTGGTTGAGAGTCTGCCATTCTGGTTTGTCTACTAACTCCAGACGCTGGCCATTTCGCTCCCATATGCCAATGAATTTCCGGTTTACTTTGTTCATCTGGGTCAACAGGCCAGGTGCGTAAGAGTCGGCTCGATTGTCGAACTGCAAAGTCATGCACTCGGAACTAGCACCACCGCAGGACTCATCCTTACAATTCAATACGATTAGATGGGGATTCTTCCGCTTTATCGACCATTTAGCGTCATCATAAATCACAACGACACCATGTCTTGGTTCCGTTGCTTGGGCCGCGAGAGCAGGCGGCGTGGGAAGACAAACGAACTGGAGAGCAATCATCAATCGGATGGCAATCGCTTGGGAATACCTCGCGCTGTCAACTGAGCGTGAGAACCGACAGACAGTTGTCATATCAAGGGCTCTCCAAAGGGAATGTCGCGAAAATTTCAATGCTACCAGACGATATGGACATGGCGCGACGATCTTGCGCCGTCTTTAGCTCAATCTAATCCCGTTCTAGAAAACAATTCCACCGGCAAGAAGCCTGCATATGCGCCACTGTGCGCACTGCGTCACGTGCCAATCAATTTGAACCGCAGATGAATACCGGTCTCAGAACCGGTTCAGAGGCATTCCGGCATTCTCTCCCGCATTGAAGGAGAGAGAAATGCTTGCCCGTCGCTTCACCATTGTCTGCCTGCTGATGAGCCTGTTCGGCATGTTCTTCGCCATCCTGGTGGCGGAGGCCGGTCACTCGAGCCGCTCGTGGGAGCGGCCGACCGCTTCATTCCCGGCTCGGTGAACCAAGTCAAACGCTCAAACGACAAAGCTGAAAAGCAGTAAAGCTGAAATTCGGGACACCACCAAAATGGACCGCATCACTGCCACCGCAATGAAGATCCTCAGGCTGCTGCCGCGGGCGACGCTCATCCTGATGCTGCTTGCCGCCCCGGTGCTGGCGGTGCCGATGATGCGCGCCGACACGGGCAACAGGATCGAGGCGCCGCCGCACAAGAACACCAGCCTCGGCTTCGTGCTGCTGATCAGCCTGCAGCGCGGATAAGGTGCGATAACAAAAAATCTCCAGCTGGGTTGCGGTTCCTGTCCGCTCACCCCTCCCAACCGCTCTTCCAAATCTCTATATTGAGCCATGGAAAAGCGAATCTACCCCCAAGCCATCGAATCGGTCGTCATGCCGGAGCCCTTCGGCAAGCAGAGCTTCCACGACGCCAAAAAGGCCGTCGCGGCGCTGCAGGCGCTCTACGACCGCAACACAAAATTCCTGCGCGATTCCTTCGCCGCACTAGCGGCCGGCGGTGACGAGAGCAGGCGCTACCGGGCCTTCTATCCGCAGATCGGCGTCACCACGACCTCGTTCAGCCAGGTCGACTCGCGCCAGGCCTATGGCCATATGCCGACGCCCGGCCATTTCGCCACCACGATCACGCAGCCGCAACTGTTCGAGAACTATCTCATCGAGCAATTGAGGCTCATCATGCGCAATCACGGCGTGACGGTCACGGTGTCGGAATCGACAACGCCAATCCCGTTGCATTTCGCCTTCCTGGAAGGCACCTATGTCGACGGCGCGGCCGCCGAGCGCATCAAGCGGCCGATCCGCGACCTGTTCGACGTGCCGGACCTCGACGGCACCGATGACCAGATCGCCAACGGCACGTTCGAGGTGGCGTTCGGCGAGCCAAGGCCGCTGGCGCCGTTCACCGCGCAGCGCATCGATTATTCGCTGCACCGCATGACGCATTACACGGCGACCAGCCCGCAGCATTTCCAGAATTTCGTGCTGTTCACCAATTACCAGTTCTACATCGACGAATTCGTGGCGCGGGCCCGCGAGCTGATGGCCAGTGGCGACAGCGGCTATGTCGAGTTCGTCGAGCCCGGCAATGTCGTGACCAGGAACGGGGCGACGGTTTCTGAAGGCACGCCGCCGCAGCGCCTGCCGCAGATGCCGGCCTACCATCTGAAGAAGCCCGGCCATGGCGGCATCACCATGGTCAATATCGGCGTCGGCCCGTCCAACGCCAAAACGATAACCGACCATATCGCGGTGCTGAGGCCGCATGCGTGGGTCATGCTCGGCCATTGCGCCGGCCTGCGCAACACGCAGGCGCTGGGCGACTATGTGCTGGCGCATGCCTATGTGCGCGAGGACCATGTGCTGGACGACGACCTGCCGGTCTGGGTGCCGATCCCGCCCCTGGCCGAAATCCAGGTGGCGCTGCAGGAAGCCGTCGCCGAGGTGACCGGTTTGTCGGGCTACGACCTCAAGCGCATCATGCGCACCGGCACCGTCGCCACCATCGACAACCGCAACTGGGAACTGCGCGACCAGCGCGGGCCGGTGCAGCGGCTGTCGCAGTCGCGCGCCATCGCGCTCGACATGGAATCGGCCACCATCGCCGCCAACGGCTTCCGCTTCCGCGTGCCTTACGGGACGCTGCTGTGCGTCTCCGACAAGCCGCTGCATGGCGAGCTGAAGCTGCCCGGCATGGCGACCGAGTTCTACAAGCGGCAGGTGGCGCAGCATCTCACCATCGGCATCAAGGCGATGGAGAAACTGGCCGAGATGCCGATGGAGCGGTTGCATTCGCGCAAGCTGAGAAGCTTTTCCGAGACGGCGTTCCAGTAGACGCGTGCCGGCCAGCCACCGGCGAGGCAATTCGTCGTCTTGGCCGGCCGCAATTTGGCCGATAAGCGGTCCGAACGGACAGCCGGAGCGGTTGGAGCAAATGACAACGGGCGGCGCGCGCTTGAGCATGATGGCTCAGCTGACATTCCTGGCGATGATGGCATGCTCGGCCGCGTTGCTGGCTGGATTCTTCGGCACGCTGCATCCGGCCTTCGATTCCTTCTCGCATTTCCGCATGCATCTGAGCGTGCTGACGGCCTTGCTCGCGCTGGCGCTGCTTGCCGGCCCCTACCGGCTGCAGGCGGTCGCCGCGCTGGTCTTCGCCATCGCCTGCTTCGCCACGACGACGAGCGCGCTGCCGAGATTGTCGACGCAGCAGGCGGTCGCAAAGCCGGCCGACAGGATCGTCTACAGCCTGCTGCAGATGAACCTGCGCTTCAACAATCCGACGCCGAAGAAGGTGCTGTCGCTGATCGGCCGGACCAATCCGGACGTCATCACGCTCGACGAAGTGTCAGGGATGTGGGCCACGGAGCTCGGCTATATTGCCAGCGCCTATCCCTATCGGATCCTTTGCGACTATCCCAACGGCATATTCGGCGTCGCGCTGCTTTCGCGCCGTCCCTTCGCCGCCGGCACCGCGCCGCGTTGCGAGCCGCGCGGCGCGATGGCGACCGCCACGATCGATTTCGGCGGCATTCCGGTCAACGTCGCCGCGATCCATCTCAGCTGGCCGTGGCCGAAGGAGCAATACTGGCAGATCGGCGAACTGTCGGAACCGCTGGCCAGGCTCGGCGAGACCGCCATCATGGCCGGCGACTGCAACGCCGTGCCGTGGAGCGCGGCGGTGCGGCGGGTGGCGCGGCTCAGCGGCATGACGCTGATGCCGTCGGCCGGCCCGACCTGGATCCACCGCACGCTGCCCGACGTCCTGCGCCGCTATGCGGGCCTGCCGATCGACCAGGTGTTCAGCAAGGGCGGGGTGACGATCCTGTCGTCGGCCCGGCTGGAGGATACCGGCTCCGACCATCTGCCTGTGCTGGTCGAATTCACGCTGCGGTCCGACAGCAACGCGCCCGAGGACGAGCACAAGTCGGCGCTGGCGGCGAACGACGCGCCGGACAAGCCGCGCAGCTGACGTCCGCTTGGTAGGTGAACGGCTCGAGCTTCAGTTCTTCCCCATCAATGCATTGACCAATTTCTCGACATGGCCGCCGTCGCGGTGCTCGCGCGCGTCGAAGGCATTCTGCCTGGCCTCGTAGTCGGCATAGATCGTGTCGATGCGGCGCCTGGCGTCCCAACGAAGACCGGTGCAGAACCAGTTGTCCTGCCGCTCGAGCCCGGCGAGCGCCGTCTCGGTCGCCCGCATCATCTGCTTCGCGATGCGGCCATGGGTATGTTCATGCTGGCGCACGCCGGCCATGAAGCGCTCCCAGCGCTTGCGCAGGACCGGACCGGACGGGGACGTGCGGCGCGGAAACGTGTAGGTGATGTCGATCATGCCGGTGGCCTGCCGCAGCCGGCAGATGCCGTTGTCGCGCGTCACATCGAGCTTCCAATGCACAGCGTAGCCGGTCTCGGCGATGGCGCGCGTGGCATGGCCGTGCCTCGGCCCGAGGCCATCCATCGCCTCGATCAGTTCCGCGCCGGTCTTGCCGGCGACGTCGTAGGTGCGCACATGCACGGTCAGCCCGGTGCCGGCGGAGGCGGCCCCGCTAAAGAGCACGCCGGCAGCCGCTAAAATCGCCAGGCTGATGCGCCGCATGTCCGCCTCCTTGTTCAGGGGCTAAGCAGACCATACTAGGCGCGCGGCTTCAACGGTCTCTGCCGATAGGCCCGGCTCACATGCCCTGGTAGACGGGGCCTTCACCGCCTTGTGGCGGCACCCAGTTGATGTTCTGGTTCGGATCCTTGATGTCGCAGGTCTTGCAGTGCACGCAGTTCTGCGCGTTGATGACGAAGCGCACGTCCTTTGCCGCCGGATCGGCGGCGGCGTTGCCGTCCTTGTCCACCCATTCATAGACGCCGGCCGGGCAGTAGCGGGTCGAGGGACCGGCGAAGACATCGTGCTCGGAACGCTGCTGCAACGCCATGTCGCCGACGATCAGATGGGTCGGCTCGTTCTCCTCGTGGTTGGTGTTGGAAAGGAACACCGAGGAGAGCCGGTCGAAGGTCAGCACGCCATCCGGCTTCGGATAGGCGATCTTCTGATGCTTGGAGGCCGGCTCGAGCGTCGCGTAGTCGGCCTTGCCATGCTTCATGGTTCCGAAGGGCGAGAAGCCGAACAGCGTGTTCAGCCACATGTCGAGGCCGCCGATGCCGACGCCGACAATGGTGCCGAAGCGGGACCAGAGCGGCTTGACGTTGCGGACCTTCTTCAGGTCCTTGCCGATATCGGTGCCGCGCCAGGCTTCCTCATAGGAAGCGAGCTCGTCATTGGCACGGCCACCGGCAATCGCCTCGGCCACATGCTCGGCCGCCAGCATGCCCGAGAGCACCGCGTTGTGCGAACCCTTGATGCGCGGCACGTTGACGAAGCCGGCAGCACAGCCCATCAGCACGCCGCCCGGGAAGGACAGCTTCGGCACGGACTGCCAGCCACCCTCGGTGATGGCGCGCGCGCCATAGCCGATGCGCTTGGCGCCCTGGAAGGTGCCGGCGATCGCCGGATGCGTCTTGAAGCGCTGGAACTCCTCGAAGGGCGAGAGATAGGGGTTCTTGTAGTTCAGGTGGACCACGAAGCCGACCGCCACCTGGTTGTCCTCCAGATGGTAGAGGAAAGAGCCACCGCCGGTCTTCATGTCGAGCGGCCAGCCGAAGGAATGCTGCACCAGACCCGGCTTGTGGTTCTCGGGCTTGACCTGCCAGAGCTCCTTGAGGCCGATGCCGAACTTGCCCGGCTCGCGGCCGTCGGCAAGCTGGTATTTGGCGATGAGCTGCTTGGCGAGCGAGCCGCGCGCGCCTTCGCCGATCAGCACATATTTGCCCATCAGCGCCATGCCCGGCGCGTAAGCCGGGCCGTGCGTGCCGTCCTTCTCGACGCCCATGTCGCCGGTGATGACGCCGGTGACGGCGCCCGCGTCGTTGTAGACGAGGCTTGCCGCGGCGAAGCCCGGATAGATCTCGACGCCCAGCGCCTCGGCCTTGGTCGCCAGCCAGCGACAGACATTGCCCAGCGAGACGATGTAATTGCCGTGGTTGTTCATCAGCGGCGGCATCAGGAAGTTGGGCAGGCGGAACGAGCCGGCAGGGCCAAGCACCAGGAAATGGTCCGCCGTCACAGGCGTCTTGAACGGATGATCGCCCTCCTCGCGCCAGCCGGGCAGCAGGCGGTCGATGCCGATCGGATCGACGACCGCACCCGACAGGATATGGGCGCCGACCTCGCCTCCCTTCTCCAGGACGACGACGGAAAGGTCCGGCTTGAGCTGCTTCAGACGGATCGCGGCGGCAAGGCCGGCGGGACCCGCACCGACGATCACCACGTCGAATTCCATGCTCTCGCGTTCGATTTCGCTCATCGGCCCCTCATTGGCTCGCCATGTTTTCGCATTGTGCTGGCTCACGCGCTGCATAGCGCATCAATTCGCGACGCGAAACCGGCGCTGACGTGACAACGCCGATTTCGACAAAAAGTCGCGGTTTTCCCTACGAAATGGTCGCCGCGCAGGCCATGGCCAAGCATAGGCCAGCGCCAATCGGATGGAAGGCCAGGCCGCGTCCGCATGTTTTTAATTGTTCGACGGCTTGGTTATCGGCAATACTTCGCACCATGCGCAGTCCAGAGCCAGCCGGCTTTCCATCGAAGCGCTTACTCTTCACGCCAGGCATGGCCTGGCGCGCGGTTCTTCCACTCCTCTTTTTGTCCGTGCCGGCGGAGGCCGATCCGGTGAAGGTCTGGGCCACCGGCGCCTATTCCTTCTCCGACGAACTGGGCGGCTTCCGCATCACGGGTGCTTCCGGCATCGGCACCAAGGAAGACCCGCTGATCATCAGGGAGGAACTGAACACGGCGACGCCGGTGACGCTGACGATCCGCGCGACCAAGCCGATCGAGCCATTCGGCAAGGCAGGCCAGGTCGCCAACGGCGTGATGTATATGCGCATCGACGTGCTCAACAACAGCGCCCTGCCCTGGGTGGAATTCCAGTTCGAGCTGCAGGAAATCCTCGACCAGCCAAGCGTGTTCGGCGACGGCCTTTCCTTCGACCAGCGCAACAAGACGCCCGACAACATCTGGTCGAGCAATTTCGCCGATTTCGACCGCCGGTTCGAACCCTATGACCAGCTGCTGTTCAAGAACGGCAAGGTCGACCCGCTCAAGACGGCGACCTTCGACTTCCTGATCACCGACTACACGCCGCGCTGGACATTTTACATCGTGCAGGATCCGCGCATACCCACTGGGTGAAAGCATATCGATATTCAGGTGATGCCGGCCTGCAAATGGCAGTTTCCTGCGCTTCCGGTGCTCACGTATGAAAAGTACGCTCCGCTCCGGTTCTCGGAAACCACCATTTTCGACTCGGCCTGACCTGAATCTCGACATGCTCCAATACAGGCGAGCGTGGCTTAACCTTGCAAATCGGCGCCGCGCGGACGATGGTGGCGCCATGACTGCCGCCTCCCCCAGCACACCAGCCGAGATCGCCGAACTGCTCGCCTTTTATGCCAGCGCCGGCGTTGACGAGGCGCTTGAAGACGCGCCGGTCAATCGGTTTGCCGAAGCGGCGGCGAAGTCGGTCGAACGCAGGCCCGCCGAGCGGACGCCAGCCGCGCCGCGTCGCGAGGCCGCGCCCGAGACCCGAACGGCATCCGGGAAGGGTCCGGAGCGGCCCCAGGCGCCCGAGCCACCAACGCCATCATCCGGCCTCGACGCGCGCAATATTCCGGACGCTCCGGCGCGCATGCCGGCCGCCACCGTTCCCGACGAGGCGCAGGCGCTGCTTGCCCGGCAACTGGCCGCAAGCGCCTCGACGCTCGAGGAACTGCGCCAGCACATGGCCGGCTTCGACGGCTGTAATCTCAAATTCACCGCCAAGAACCTCGTCTTCGCCGACGGCAATCCGAAAGCCGAGCTGATGCTGGTCGGCGAGGCGCCCGGTCGCGACGAGGACCTCGAAGGTCTGCCCTTTGTCGGCCGCTCCGGCCGGCTGCTCGATCGTATGCTCGCCGCTATCGGCCTCGACCGCAACTCGGCCTATATCGCCAACGTCATTCCGTGGCGGCCGCCGGGCAACCGCACGCCGACACCGCACGAGACCGAAATCTGCCGGCCGTTCATCGAAAGGCAGATAGAACTGGTCAATCCCAAGGTGCTGGTCAATCTCGGCGGTCCGTCGGCCAAGACGCTGCTCAATACGACCGAGGGCATCCTGCGCCTGCGCGGCAACTGGCGGGTGCACACGACGGCGTCGGGCATAGCCATTCCGGCGATGCCGACGCTGCATCCGGCCTATCTGTTGAGGACACCGGCGCACAAGAAGCTGGCCTGGCGGGATTTTCTCGAGGTCAAGGCGAAGTTGAAGGGGTTGGCGTGAACGTCTTCCCCTTCTCCCCTTGTGAGAGAACGGAAGCCAATAACCTCCCAGGTAATTGAAATCCCTCCCTCTACAGCCTAGTCCTACCCTATGACCACATCCGACCCTTCCGCCGGAAGCCTCATCCGCGAGTGGCGCACGCGGCGGCGCATGAGCCAGCTCGACCTCGCGATGGAGGCCGACATCTCGCAGCGGCATCTTTCCTTCGTCGAAAGCGGCCGCGCGCAGCCGTCGCGCGACATGCTGCTGCATCTGGCCGAGCAGCTGTCGATTCCACTGCGCCAACGCAATCAACTGTTGCTTGCCGCCGGCTTCGCGCCGAGCTTCAGCGAAAAGCCGCTGACCGATGCGACGCTGGCGCCGGCGCTTGCCGCCGTCGAGACTGTGCTCAAGGGCCACGAACCCTTCCCGGCGCTGGCGGTGGACCGGCACTGGAACCTCGTTTCGGCAAACACCGCGATTGCTCCGTTCCTCGCCGACATCTCCGAAGCATCGCTTCTCGCGCCGCCGGTCAATGTGCTGAGGCTCAGCCTGCATCCGGGCGGCGTGGCGCCGCGCATCATCAATCTGGCGGAGTGGCGCGCGCATCTCATCGAGCGGCTGAAGCGCCAGAACGACGCCACCGGCGACCCGGTGCTGATCGAGCTTGAGCGCGAATTGCGCACCTATCCATCCGGCCTGAGGAGCAGCCGGCCGGCGCCGGTCGAACCGAGCGGCATCGTGCATCCGCTGCGGCTCGCGCATGGCGATCAGGTGCTGTCGTTCATCAGCACGATCACGGTCTTTGGTACGCCGCTCGACGTCACGCTGTCGGAACTGGCGATCGAATCCTTTTTCCCCGCGGATGAGCAGACAAGGACGGTGCTGGTGCGATTGGCGAAAGAGCGGGCGACCGCTTCGTAGGCCTTCACCCCTGCGGCGGCGTGGCCGTCCTGGTGCGCGTGCGCTCGAGGCCCAGTTGCCGCTCGCGCCAGATGATGAAGATACCGGCGGCGACCACGATCACGCCGCCCGCAAGGGTGTTCAGCGAGGTCACGTCGCCGAAGACGAAATAGCCGACCACAACGCCGAGGATCATCGAGGTGTATTCGAAGGGCGCCACGACCGAGGCCTCGGCATGGCGGTAGGCCGCCGTCATCAGGATCTGGCCGAGCCCGCCGCAGAAGCCCGCGACAACGAGGAGCGCGGCCTGCATCGGTGTCAGCGCCTGCCAGCCGAAGGGCAGCGTGAAGAGCGACAGCACCGAAGCGGTCGAGGAGAACCACAGCACGATGGTTGCCGTCTTTTCGGTCTGGACGAGATTGCGCACCAGAAGCATGGCGACCGCCGAGATCGCTGCGGCGATCAGCGCGGCCATGACGCCCAGCACCTCGTGGTCGTCGAGGCCTTCATCGGAATTGAGCAGCGTCAGTTCGGGCCAGGAGATGACCAATACGCCGGCAAGACCGACCGCGACCGCGCTCCAGCGGTAGACGCGGATCGTCTCGCCGAGGAAGATCGAGGAGAACACGACGACCAGCAGCGGCTGGGCGTAGTTCAGCGTGATCGCTTCCGGCAGCGGCAGCCTGGTCAGCGCGAAGAAGCCGAGCCCCATGGCGCCGACGCCGACCACACCGCGCGCGACGTGGTTGAACGGCCGTCTCGTCGTGAATGCCGTGGCCAATTCACCCTTGAAGGCCAGGAAGGCGATGATCGGGAAGATGGCGAAGAAGGAGCGGAAGAAGACGATCTGCCCTGCGGGCACGTCGCCGGCCGCCTTGATGCAGGTCTGCATGCCGACGAAGACCGTCACCGAGACGATCTTCAGCGTAATGCCGCGCAGCGTGTTGTGGCCGACGGCATGATCGACGGTCATCTTGCCTCGTAAGGGTAGTCGGGAAACGAAGCCGCGAAATAGGCCAAGAGCAATTCCAGGAAAGTGTGTAACGGTTTTCCGTCCGGAATTGCGAGACACAACCTATCCCGCAGTTTTGTCGAGTGGCCGTTTCGTGTAAAGAGCGCGCACCTCAAAATTCTTGGACCAGCCAAGCTGGCTGGCCGCCCGAAATCAACAGGAAAAGCCTAAGGAATGCGCACAGATACCGGCCATGTCTTCAAGCTCGAAGATTATCGCCCCTGCGACTATCTCATCCCGAGGACCAGCCTCGACTTTCGCCTGTCGCCGGACGTGACCCATGTGACCGCGCTGCTCACCATCGAACGACGCGAGGGCGTCGCCGCGTCGGCGCCGCTGGTGCTCGACGGCGACGGGCTGACGCTGCTTGGCGTGGCGATAGACGGGCAGGCGCTGTCGGCCAGCGATTGCGAGGCGACGCCGGACCGGCTGACAATCCTGAAGCCGCCGGCGACACGGCGCTTCGAGCTTCGCTTGGAGACCGAGATCGCGCCTTCGCGCAACGAGGCGCTGATGGGCCTCTATCGCTCCAACAACGTCTATTGCACGCAATGCGAGGCCGAGGGCTTTCGCCGCATCACCTATTTCCTCGACCGCCCCGACATCCTGTCGGTCTACACGGTGCGCATCGAAGCCCCGCACAACGAGGCGCCGCTGCTGCTCTCCAACGGCAATCCCGTCGAACGCGGCGCGCTCGCTAACGGCAGGCACTATGCCGTCTGGCACGACCCCTTCCCCAAACCCTCCTACCTCTTCGCCCTGGTGGCGGGCGCGCTCGGCAAGGTGGCGGACAGCTTCACCACAATGTCCGGCCGTAAGGTCGAGCTCGGCATCTATGTGGAGCCCGGCAAGGAGCGGCTTGCCGGCTATGCGATGGACGCGCTGAAGCGCTCGATGAAATGGGACGAGGACGCCTTCGGCCGCGAATACGACCTCGACGTCTTCAACATCGTCGCCGTGTCCGACTTCAACATGGGCGCGATGGAGAACAAGGGCCTCAACGTCTTCAACGACAAATATGTGCTGGCCGACGAGGAGACCGCGACGGATGCCGACTTCGCCAATATCGAGGCGATCATCGCGCATGAGTATTTCCACAATTGGACCGGCAACAGAATCACTTGCCGCGACTGGTTCCAGCTCTGCCTGAAGGAAGGGCTGACCGTTTACCGCGACCACGAGTTCTCCGCCGACCAGCGCTCGCGGGCGGTGAAGCGCATCGCCGAGGTGCGCACGCTGCGCGCGCATCAGTTCCCGGAAGACCAGGGGCCGCTGGCCCATCCGGTCAGGCCGCGGCGCTACCGCGAGATCAACAACTTCTACACCGCGACCGTCTACGAGAAGGGTTCGGAAGTGGTGCGCATGATCCGCACCATCCTTGGGCCGGAAACCTTCCGTGCCGGCATGGACCTTTATTTCGAGCGGCATGACGGCGAGGCGGCGACCATCGAGGATTTCCTCAAAGTCTTCGAGGACGTCTCCGGCAGAGACCTCGCGCAATTCGCGCTTTGGTATCACCAGGCCGGCACACCGAACCTGACGGTAAGTTCCGCGCACAATGCGGCGGCAAAGGAGTTCACCCTGGAGATCGAGCAGTCGGTGCCGCCGACGCCATCGGAAAGCCGCAAGCGGCTGATGCATATCCCGCTGGCCTTCGGCCTGGTCGGCGCCAACGGCAAGCCCGTCGCCTGGACTGCCGTCGAGGGCGCAATGGTGGATGACGGTGTCATCCATATCCGCAAACGTCGGCACACGGTGCGCTTCTCGGGTATTTCGCAACGGCCTTCGGTGTCGCTCAACCGCGGCTTCTCGGCGCCGATCACGCTTTCGGTGCAGCAGAAGGCCGACGACCAGTTCTTCCTCGCGGCGCATGACAGCGACGCCTTCGCGCGCTGGCAGGCGTTCAACACGCTCTTGACCGATGCGCTGATCGCCGCCTTCCGCCAGACCCTCGGCGGCAAGGAGCCGGTGTTTGCAGCGCGGCTTGCCGAGCTTGCCGGCAGGATCGCCGGCGACGAGGCGCTGGAGCCGGCCTACCGGGCGCTCGCGCTGTCGCTTCCCGGCGAAGCCGATATTGCCCGCGACATCGGCAAGGGCATCGACCCAGACGCCATCTTTGCCGCGCGCGAGGCGATGGCGCGGATGATCGCCGAGGCAAACCGCGAGGCCTTCCCGGCGCTCTATGAGAGCCTTGCCGACAAGGGTCCGTTCAGCCCGGACGCGGCGAGCGCCGGGCGCAGGGCGCTGCGCAACATCCTGCTCGACTATCTTTCGCTGCTGCCGGGCGGCGCGGGCCTCGCCGCAGGGCACTTCACCGCCGCCACCAACATGACCGACCGTGCGGCAGCGCTCGCCGTGCTGGCGCATCGCCATCCAGGCACGGCCGAGGCCGAAGAGGCGCTGGCCGCCTTCGAGGCCCGCTATCGCGGCGACGCGCTGGTACTCGACAAATGGTTCCAGATCCAGGCCGGTGTGCCGGGCGCAAAGACCGTCGAGAAAGTTCGTGAGCTCATGCGGCACCCAGCCTTCTCGATCGCCAACCCGAACCGGGTGCGTTCGCTGATCGGCACCTTCTCCAGCGCCAACCAGACCGGCTTCCACCGCCCCGACGGCGAAGGTTACCGCCTGTTTGCCGAGACGGTACTGGAGGTGGAGAAGCGCAATCCGCAGGTAGCCGCGCGACTGGCCACGTCGCTACGCTCCTGGCGCTCGCTGGAGCCTGGACGTCAAGCCAAGGCCAGGCAGGCGCTGCTCGACATGGCGAAGGTTGAGAACCTGTCGGCGGATCTGCGCGATATCGTCGAGCGGACACTGGCGTAATTAGCGATCTTCCCCCTCGTGGGGGAGATGCCGGCAGGGCAGAGTGGGGCATGAAGGATCGCGACGTTTGCTTCTCGCCCGAAAGCCAGATCTGACGAGTGTCGGGCAATTGAGCAGTTGAGAGGTTGGCGCGACAGCGCCCCCTCTGGCCATCTCCCCCACGAGGGGGGAAGATCGGCAGTTTCGACAAATTTCAATCAACTTTTAATCTTTTTCGCCCGCGCCACTGGACAAGGCGAATCAGCTTTGATTCTTTACTGACGATTCGGGCGTGCGGCGTAGCCGGATCATCCATACGGCAGATCGGGGAGTGCCATTTATGGCCAAGGCGGACGCGTGGGGCGCGCCCGGAGGGAAGGCTTTTGCGCGTCGCAAGGCAAGGAGCGATGGACTTGCCGGCAATACGCGCCTGATCGCCGAACCCACTTATCAGCGGCTCCTGGCCGCCGAGCCGCTGCTGCGTCGGTCGATCCCGGCGCTGATCGTCGTTTTTCTCATCGTCATTGCCGCGCTGCGCTTCCTGTCGCTCATGAACGAGCATGACGAGATCGAGCGCGACGCCAAGGCGGTGCTGGCGCTGGCCGCCGGACAGATGGCGCAGGCCGTCACCGCGGACCCCAGCGCGGCCGGGGCCAATGCCATAAGCCTTCTGGAGAACACCGGCCGCCAAGGCGCCATGAGCCGCGCCCATGTGCTCGCCATCACCGACGCCAACTTCAAGGTCATCGCCGTTTCGCCGCTGTCGACGGGCTGGCAAGGCCGCACGCTCGACAGCCTCGTGCTGGGCGGCCAGCCGCTGTTCATGTTCGGCGACCGCGCCGGCGTGATGGATGTCAGCATCTCGGGACAGGACTGGTTCGCCGCCGTCAGCCTCAGCGGCGACCGCAAACACGCGGCGGCCGTGCTGGTGCCGCAGGAAGCGGTGTTCGACAGCTGGCGCAAGTCGATGTCGCTCAACGTCACGCTGTTCGTGCTGACGGCGGGCGTGCTGATCGTCATCCTCTACGCCTATTTCGGCCAGGCGGCGCGCGCCCAGGCGGCGGACCGCATCTATCTTGAGGCGCATCAGCGCATCGACATGGCGCTGGTGCGAGGCCGCTGCGGGTTGTGGGACTGGGACATGGTGCGCGGCAAGATGTACTGGTCGCGCTCGATGTACGACATGCTGGGCTATGAGCCCTGCGATACGATGCTCTCCTTCGGCGAGGTCGACGAGATCATCCACCCGGAGGACGGCGACCTGTTCGAGCTCGCCAACCGCATCATCGAACGCGAGATCGACCATATCGACCAGGTTTTCCGCATGCGCCATGCCGACGGGCAGTGGGTGTGGATGCGAGCCCGCGCCCAGGTGATCGACCCGGAGGCGCCGGAGATCCAGCTGATCGGCATCGCCGTCGACGTCACCGAGCAGCGGCACTTGGCGCTGCGCTCGGAAGCGGCCGACATGCGGCTCAGGACAGCGATCGAGAACATCAACGAATCCTTCGTGCTGTGGGATGCCGCCGAACGGCTGATCATGTGCAATTCGAAGTTCCAGAAGGACAACGGGCTGTCGGACCGCGACGTCGTACCGGGCGCGACCCGCGATATGCTGGAGGAGCGCATGCTGGCCTTCGCGTCGGAGCGCAGGCTCGCCAATGCCAACGGGCCGCAGGGCGGCGTCAGCTTGGAGCGCCAGCTTGCCGACGGCCGCTGGCTGCAGGTCAACGAGCTCAGGACCCGCGACGGCGGCGTCGTTTCCGTGGGCTCCGACATCACGCAGATCAAGCTGCACCAGGAAAAGCTGGTCGACAGCGAGCGCCGGCTGATGGCGACGATCCACGATCTCAGCCTGGCCCGCCGCGCCGAGGAAGAACGCGCCAGCGAACTGGTCGAGCTCAACCGCAAATACATGAAGGAAACCGAGCGCGCCGAGGCGGCCAATCGCGCCAAGTCGGAATTCCTCGCCAACATGTCGCATGAATTGCGCACGCCGCTCAACGCCATCATCGGCTTCTCCGAGTTGATGCAGCAGGGCCTGTTCGGGCCGCTCGGCTCCGAGCGCTACGAGGAATACGCGACCGACATCAACGGCAGCGGCAAATACCTGCTCGGCGTCATCAACGACATCCTCGACATGTCGAAGATCGAAGCCGGCCAGTTCTCGCTCGACCGCGAGGAGATCGATCTCTGCCCGCTGATCAAGGAGACGGTGCGGGTGATCTCGCTGCAGGCGGCGGAAAAGTCGATCAATGTCGAGACGCGCATCGCCGATGCGATGCGGCTCTATGCCGACCGCCGCGCGATCAAGCAGATCGCCATCAACCTGCTCTCCAACGCGGTGAAATTCACCGGACAGGGCGGAAAGATCACGGTCAGGGCGCGCAACACGTCCGGGGCGCTGCTGCTCACCATCGAGGACAATGGCTGCGGCATCCCCAAGCAGGCGCTGAGCAAGCTCGGCCGGCCGTTCGAGCAGGTGCAGAACCAGTTCTCCAAGAACCACACCGGCTCGGGGCTCGGGCTCGCCATCTCGCGCTCGCTGGCCGAATTGCAGGGCGGCGCGCTGAAGATCCGCTCGACCGAGGGTGCAGGCACCATCGTGTCGGTGCGCATTCCGCTGAAGAAGGCTCCGCCGACGGTGAAGGCAGCGGCCTAATTCATCCCTCGTTGCGGCGCGCCCGCGCGCAGCAAATGGTCGAAGTCCTGCCTGACCTTTCGCGACGTCTCTTTGAGATGTGCTTCCAGGACGCCGAAATCCGGCAGGTCAGTGACCGCCAGAAGCAGATCCGAGAGTCCAGGTGGGACATCGTCGCGCTGGAACTCGCCGATGAGGCAAAGCCTGATCATCTGGGTCAGCGCCAGATAGAGCCGATAGGCCTCGCCAAGCTCTTCACGCACATCGGCTGAGGCGAAATCCGGAGAAAGCCGGGCCAAAATGTCGGCGGTCGCCGTGACCCGGCGGCCAGGCTCGATAGCGCCGGCGATGACCGCGACCTGGGCGATGAATTCAAGATCAATGAGCCCGCCCGGGGTCAGCTTGATGTCCCAGAGGTCGCGCGGCGGCTTCTCCTTCTCGATCAGCGCCCGCATATCCGAGGCCTCGGCTTTCACCTTGGCGGCATTGCGCGGCTGCGCCAGCACCGCCGCCACCTCATCGTCGAGCTCGGCGCAGAGTTCGGCATCGCCGCCGACGGCGCGGGCCCGTGCCAGCGCCATGTGCTCCCAGGTCCAGGCATCCCGGCGCTGATATTTCTTGAACGCATCGATATGGGTGGCGACCGGCCCCTTGTTGCCCGAGGGGCGCAGGCGCAGGTCCAACTCATAGAGCACGCCTTCGGCCGTCGGCGCCGAGACGGCGGCGATCAGGCGCTGCGTCATGCGGGTATAGTAATGCGAAGGCGCCAGCGGCTTTTCGCCGTCGGAGTCCTCGGCATCCGCGTCGTGGTCGTAGAGCAGGATGAGATCGACATCCGAACCGGCCGTGAGTTCGCGGCTGCCGAGCTTGCCCATGCCGAGCAGGGCCACCCTGCCGCCGGCGATCCTGCCGTGGCGCAGCGCGAATTCGGCGATCACCGCGTTCAGCGCCGCCTCGATGGTGAGATCGGCGAGATCGGAGAAGGCGCGGCCGGCGCGCGCGGGATCGATCGAGCCGGCAAGCAGGCGCACGCCGATCAGGAATTTCTGCTCGGAGGCGAAGATGCGCAGGCGGTCAAGCACATCCTCGTAGGCGCGGTCGCCCTCGATGAAGGCGGCAAGCCGCGCCGAGAGATAGGCGCGGTCCGGCAGTTCGGTAAGCAGGGCCGGGTCGAGCAGGCCGTCGAAGACATGCGGGCGGCGGGTGATGATGGCAGCCAGCCTCGGCGCCGCGCCCATGATGGTCGCCATCAGCTTCAAGAGCGCCGGGTTCGATTGCAGCAGCGAGAAAAGCTGGATGCCCGCCGGCAGGCCGGCGAGGAACTCGTCGAAGCGCATCAGCGCCTCATCGGCGCGACGCGTCTGGCCGAAGGCTTTGAGCAAGGCCGGGGTCAGTTCGGTCAGCCTCTCGCGCGCCTCCGCCGACTGGGTGACGCGGTAGCGCCCGAAATGCCAGCCGCGGATGACGCGGCAGATGTCGCTCGGCCGCTGGAAGCCGAGGCCATGCAGCGTCTGCAGCGTATCGGGATCGTCGACATCGCCGGTGAAGACCAGATTGCCGACGCCGGCCGAGAGCTCGGGTGCCGTCTCGAACAGCGCCGCGTAGTGGCGCTCGACCTGCTGCAGCGAGGCGCGGAAGGCCTGCGTGAATTCCGCCTCGCCGGCAAACCCCAGCATCAGCGCGATGCGTTTGAGCTCCTCGTCTTCTTCCGGCAGGACGTGCGTCTGCTCGTCCGCGACCATCTGGATGGCGTGCTCGACACGGCGCAGGAACCAGTATTGGCGGGTGAGCGCATCGCGCGCGTCGGCGGTGATCCAGCCGCGCGCGGCAAGCGCTGCGAGCATCGGCACGGTCTCGCGGCCGCGCAGCTCCGGGAAGCGGCCGCCGGCGATGAGCTGCTGGGTCTGGACGAAGAACTCGATCTCGCGGATGCCGCCGCGGCCAAGCTTGACGTTATGGCCCTTCACCGCGATCTCGCCATGGCCCTTGTGGGCATGGATCTGGCGCTTGATCGAATGGACGTCGGCGATCGCCGCATAGTCCATGTATTTGCGCCAGACATAGGGTTGCAATTCCTTGAGGAAGGCGGCGCCGGCAGCAAGATCGCCGGCAACCGGCCGCGCCTTGATCATGGCGGCGCGCTCCCAGTTCTGGCCGCGCGCCTCGTAATAGCGAAGCGCTGCCTCGACCGGGATCGCCAGCGGCGTCGAGCCGGGATCGGGGCGCAGCCTCAGATCGGTGCGGAAGACATAGCCATGCTCGGTGCGATCCTGCAGGATGCGCACGAGACGACGGGTAAGCCTGGAGAACAGCTCGGTCGCGTCGAGCGGATCGATGACGGCCGGCGCCTCCGGCTCGAAGAAGACGACGAGATCGATGTCGGAGGAAAAGTTCAGCTCATGCGCGCCGAGCTTGCCCATGCCGAGCAGGATCCAGCCTGAATCCCTGGCAGGCTCGGCCGGATGCGGTAGCTTGAGCTTGCCTTGCCGATGCGCGTCGAGCAGCAGGAAATCGACGGCGGCGCATGTGCAGGCGTCGGCAAGATCGCTGAGCCGGCGCACCGTCACGGAGGTCTCCGCCTCGCCTGAAAGATCGGCCAGCGCGATCAGGAAATGCGCTTCGGTCTTCCATTGCCTGAGCGCCATCATCAGGCTCGCTTCCGAAGCGTCTTCCGCCTTGGCCGCGCCGCCGATCGCTTCGCCGATGGCATCGAGCCGCGCTTCGATCATCAGGTCGAACAGCGTTTCGAGGATCGCCGGCCGCCGGCGCGCCACGTCGCGCAGGAAGGGCGAGAGGTCGAAGACGGCCGCCAGCAGATCCTGCAGCGGCCCCTCGCCCGCCAGGAACGCAGCGAGTCGGGAACGCCCCTCCTCCTCGGCGGCGTCGGCGATTTCCGACAATTCGCGCCGGGCATGTTTCGCGTCCAGGGGGCGGAGCGCCAGTGTCGGGCTAAGCCGGAATTCGGATTCGATTTTCTTCTTCGCCATTTATCCGCGCCGTCAATGCGTCTCCCGCAATGGGAAACTCATGACCACGGACAATCCGGGATTGGCGGGCAAAAGATCAAGCCTTCCGTTGTGGAAAGTCATGATTGCCTTGGCCAGGCTGAGGCCCAGGCCCGAGCCCGGCTGCGAGCGGCTCTTTTCCAGGCGCACGAAACGCTCGGTGGCTCGGGCACGATCGGCGTCGTCCGGAATGCCGTGGCCGTTGTCGCTGACGGCAAGCTTGATCTCGTTGCCGAGGCGCTCCAGCGCCACACGCACTTTCGGCGTCTCGGCGGCGTCGGTCGAATATTTGATGGCGTTGTCGACGATGTTGGAAAGCGCCTGACCGATCAGTTCGCGGTTGCCGTTGATCGTAAAGGCCTCGGGCACGGTCGCTTCCAGCGCGACGCCCGCCTCTTCCGCCACCGGCTCGTAGAGTTCGACGACGTCGCTCACCGTCGCGGCGAGATCGACGGGACCGGTCTGTTCCGAGGAATAGCCAGCCTCCAGGCGCGAGATCATCAGGATGGCGTTGAATGTCTTGATGAGCTGGTCGGACTCCGCGATCGTGCCTTCCAGCGCCTGGCGGTAATCCTGCGTCTTGTGCCTGCCGGCGAGCGTCGCCTCGGCGCGGTTGCGCAGCCTGGTCAGCGGCGTCTTCAGATCATGGGCGATGTTGTCAGAGACCTGCTTCAGCCCCTCGTTCAGCATGGCGATCCTGGCCAGCATCGAATTGAGGTTCGCCGACAGGCGGTCGAATTCGTCGCCGGCGCCGGTGACCGGCAGCCGTCCGGACAAATCGCCGCCCATGATGCGGCGGCTGGCGTCCGAGACGCTGTCGATGCGCTTCAGCGCCGCGCGCCCGACAAAGAACCAGATCAGGATGCCGCCAAGCCCCATCATACCGAGCGCCAGGGTCAGCGCGCGGCTGATGACGGCGCGGAAGCGCTCGGGCTCGCCGAGGTCGCGGCCGACCAGCATGATCATCTGGTTGGGCAGTCTCAACACCAGCGCGATGGCGTTGTGGCCCTTTTCCCCCGTGGACTGGGGGCTGTTGCTGCTGTCGTTGGGCGGAGGCGTGGACTGGTCCGAACCGCCGCTGCGCAGCCGATCGAGCTCGCCCTCGCCGAAGCGCTGGTAGGAAAACGGTTCCGTCGTCCAGCCCTCGGTCTCTATGACCCCTGGCTCCAGGCTCTGCACATTGCCGGTCAGGATCTGGCCATTGGCGTCGGCGATCAGGTAAAGATTGGCGCCGGGCTGGCGCGAGCGGGCCTCGACGACGCGCACCAGCACCGGCAGGCCGCCGCGCTGATAGGCGCGGGCCAGCCCCAGCACCTCGTCGTTGATGGTCTCCTGCGTCTGCGCGGTCAGCATGCGCGCCGACAGCGACGTCATGTAGAAGACGAGCAGCACGGCGCAGAGCGCGAAAAGCAGAAGATAAAGCGCCGAAAGCCGGGCCGCCGTCGTCTTCATGATGGCCGGCAGAGAGAGAGCCATCTGTGGCTTCACCCGCCCTTCAGCATGTAGCCGGCGCCGCGGATCGTGTGCAGGATCGGCTTGTCGAAGCCTTTTTCGATCTTGCCGCGCAGGCGCGAGACGTGGACGTCGATGACGTTGGTCTGCGGATCGAAATGATAGTCCCAGACATTTTCCAGAAGCATGGTGCGCGTCACCACCTGCCCGGCATGGCGCATCAGATATTCGAGCAGGCGGAACTCGCGCGGCTGCAGCGTGATCTCGCGGCCGGCGCGCTTGACCGAATGCGACAGCCGGTCGAGCTCGAGATCGCCGACACGGTAGACGGTCTCGGATTCGCGCGCGCTGGCGCGGCGGTTCAGCACCTCGACACGGGCAAGCAATTCGGAAAAGGCATAGGGTTTGGTGAGGTAGTCGTCGCCGCCGGCGCGCAAGCCCGTGACGCGGTCGTCGACCTCGCCCAGCGCCGAAAGGATCAGCACCGGCGTGGTGTTGCCGCGCGAGCGAAGCGCGGCGATCACCGACAGGCCGTCACGGCGCGGCATCAGGCGGTCGACCACCATCACGTCATAGTCGCCGGCATCGGCGAGCGCGAAGCCGGTCTCGCCGTCGCCGGCGACATGGGCGGTGTGGCCCGCCTCGGCGAAGGCTTTCTGCAAATAATCCGCCGCCTCGCGATCGTCTTCCATGACGAGAATCTTCATGGGACCGTTATACGCGATTTCATCGGAAGTTTGAGAGGCAGTCATTCTTCAGGCCTTGCTCTCATTGGTCGCATGTCTTCTTCCCAAAACCGGCAACCACTTTTGGGCGACATGCATTTCGTTCCGCATGTCGTGATCCCAAAACCGGTGCCCACTTTTGGGCGACATGCATTTCGTTCCGCATGTCGTGATCCCAAAACCGGTGCCCACTTCTGGGCGACATGCGATAAGCGGCAGCGGGTGATGGGAAACCCGCTGCCGCCAGGAGCGAAACACGGTGACTGACTTACGTGCTCGGCCCCATGTTTTCCCGGCGGCGGCTCGGGGGTGTTGATACCGCCGCAGGGAAAATCTGAACGCTGAAATCTCAGCCCTTGCCGACCGGCAGCGCCACAAAACGGTTCGAGTCGTCGCGGGTGATCTGCATCAGCACCGCCTTGCGGCCGGCCTTGGCTGCATCGGCCATGGCCTTGGAGACGTCGTCGGTGGTGTTCACGTCGTTCGAATTGATCGAGGTGATGACGTCGCCGGGCTGGATGCCACGGTCGGCCGCGTCGCTGTCGGGATCGACGTCGGTGACCACGAGGCCCTTGCCGTTTTCCGCCTTGGTGACGGTCAGGCCGAGATCGGCCAGCGTGTCGGCCTTGGCGGCGGGCGCCGACTGCTTGTTGTTGTCGTCGTTCGAGGCCTGCTTGTCGCTTGCCGGCAACGTGCCGAGATCGACCTTGACCGTCTCGTCCTTGCCGCTGCGCCAGACGGTGACATCGACCGATTTGCCCGGCGCGAATGCGCCGATCATGCGGGCGAGCTCCTTCGGCGAGGCGACATCCTTGCCGTCGACCTGGGTGATGACGTCGCCGGCGGCGATGCCCGCCTTCTTGCCCGGACCGGAATCCTGGGCGCTCGAGACCAGCGCGCCCTTGTCCGACTTCAGGCCGAGTGACTCCGCGATGTCGGAGGTGACCGGCTGGATCTCGACGCCGAGCCAGCCGCGCTGGACGGAGCCGCTCTTCATCAGGTCCTGGACGACCTGCTTGGCGGTCGAGGCCGGGATGTCGAAGGCAATGCCGACGCTGCCGCCCGACGGCGAGAAGATGGCGGTGTTGATGCCGATCACCTGGCCGTTGAGGTTGAAGGTCGGACCGCCCGAATTGCCGCGGTTGACCGAAGCATCGATCTGGATGAAGTCGTCATAGGGGCCGGCGCCGATGTCGCGGCCGCGAGCCGAGACGATACCCGCGGTGACGGTGCCGCCGAGACCGAAGGGATTGCCGACCGCAACCACCCAGTCACCGATGCGGACCTTGGAGTCGTCGGCAAAGTCGACATAGGTGAACTTGTTGCCGCCGCCATCGACCTTGAGCACGGCAAGATCGGTGCGCGGATCGGTGCCGATCAGCTTGGCGTCGAGTTCCTTGCCGTCATTGGTGACGACGCTGAAATCCGAGCCTTCCGAAACCACATGGTTGTTGGTGACGAGATAACCGTCTTCCGAGATGAAGAAGCCCGAGCCCTGAGCGACCGGACGCGGCTCGCCATTGCCATGGTCGCGATGGTTGAAGCGGCGCATGCCGAACTGGCCGCCCTGACCCTGGTCGCCGAAGCCGCGGAATTCCTTGAAGAACCGGCGCAGCTGCGGATTGTCAGGCAGGTTATCGAAACCGTCCTGATCGTCCGAGCCATTGTCGGCCGTCGGTTGGATCTTGGCCTTGACCTTGACGCTGACGACCGCCGGCGAGACGTGCTCGACGACATCGGCGAAGCTCGGCATTTGCGGCGCTTCGACGCGCACCGCATCGGCCAGCACGGGGGCGGTGCCGGTGGCAAGCGCGCCTGCGCCGACCGCACCGATGACGGCCAGGGATGCGACGGCGGCCATCAGGCGCTTTCGGGTGCGGGAATATGAATTGGGGGCGTTATTCATGGGGGTTCTTATCCTCTATCGACGTGGATGCGCTCAGGCGAAGCATCCTCGGGCAAGAGGATTAGAGAGCCGCACATTACGGCGCCATTTCCGGTACATGAAAGTTTTGTAATGTTGGCCGAGTTCGTCATTGCAGGGCGAAGCTCCGTCGCGGAGACGCTGGAATCCAGGCCGTTACCTTCGCCGAAGATTGCAGCGGAGCAGAATTCTGCACTGTTCGCGGCGCGTGGAAGTCACGGAACGGATTCTATGGTCTGCGCGCGTCGCTTCGCTCCTTGCTCGCCATACAATGACGACCCGCGAGCGGCCGTGGCCACTTATCGACGTCAGCGATGGCGCTAATCGCTTAGCATCTTGTCCAGCGCCGCCTGTTCCTCGGCACTCAGAGTGCTACCCGATGCCGGGCGGCGCGAGCGGGCGTTGAGCACAATGAACAGGCCGCCGGCCAGAAGCAGAAGCACCGGCGTACCCCACAAAAGCGCGGTGCGCAGGCTGAAGCGCGGCTTGAGCAGCACGAACTCGCCATAGCGCGAAACGATATAGTCCATCACCTGCTGGTCGGTGTCGCCGGCAACGAGGCGCTGGCGCACCAGGACGCGCAGGTCCCGGGCAAGATCGGCGTCGGATTCGTCGATCGACTGGTTCTGGCAGACCATGCAGCGCAGGCCTTCCGACAGCGCGCGCGCCCTCGCCTCCAATGCGGGGTCCTGCAGCACTTCATCAGGCTTCACCGCCTGGGCTGGGCCGGCGAAAAACAGCGCCAGCAACAGGACCAGCGGAACGAGCGAAAACTTCGCCTTCATGTCGAACTCGCCAGGGCCGCGGCCGGCTTGCGGCGCTTGGCCGGCGCGCCGACGCGCAGGCGACGGTCGAGCAGCGACATGGCGGCGCCCGTCATCATCACCAGGCCGCCGCCCCAGATCAGCGTCACCAGCGGCTTCCACCAAAGCCGCACGACGACGGAGCCGTCGTTGTTCTCGTCGCCGAGCGACAGATAAAGCTGGCTCAACCCAATCGTCCTGATGCCGGACTCCGTCGTCACCGTCTGGCGCACCGGATAGAAGCGTTTCGCGGAGGTGATTGCGCCATCGGCGTTGCCGTCGGCGCCTACCAGCAGGAAGCGGCCGCGATCCTCGGTGAAATTCGGGCCTTTCTGCGGGGAGAGCCCTTCGAAGCGCAGCGTGTGGCCGGAGAGCTCCACCGTCTCGCCGGGATGCATCGAGAGGATTTTCTCCGTGCCGAAGCAGAGCGTGCCGACAATGCCGAGCAAGGTCAGCCCGAGGCCAAGATGGGCCAGCGCCGTGCCGAAGACGGAGCGCGGCAGGCCGGCGAAGCGGCGCAGCATGATGCCCGGCGCCACCCCACCGAAACCGGATTTGACCGCAAGATCGGTCAGTGCGCCGGCGACCAGCCAGACGGCGAGGCCGACGCCGAGTGCCGCGAAGACCGAGGCACCGTCGATGAACAGGCCAGTGACCAGCATTGCGGCGATCGCCAGGGCGAAGGCGGCCATCAGCCGCTGCGAGGCGGCAATGACGTCGCCGCGCTTCCAGGCGAGCAAGGGGCCGAACGGCACGATCGCGAGCAGCGGCAGCATCAGCGGGCCGAAGGTCAGGTCGAAGAACGGCGCGCCGACCGAGATCTTGCCGCCGGTGAGCGCCTCCAGCGCCAACGGGTAGAGCGTGCCGACCAGCACCGTCGCCGTGGCGGTGGTGAGAAAGAGGTTGTTCAGCACCAGCGCGCCCTCGCGCGAGATCGGATGGAACAGGCCGCCCGCCGTCAGCCGCGAGGCGCGCAGCGCAAACAGCGCCAGCGACCCGCCGATGAACAGCGTCAGGATGCAAAGGATGAAGACGCCGCGCGCCGGATCGGTGGCGAAGGCGTGCACCGAGGTCAGCACGCCGGAACGCACCAGGAAAGTGCCGAGCAGCGACAGCGAGAAGGTCAGGATGGCGAGCAGCAGCGTCCAGATCTTCAGCGCCGAACGCTTCTCCATGACGATCGCCGAATGAAGCAGCGCGGTGCCGGCGAGCCAGGGCATGAAGGAGGCGTTCTCGACCGGATCCCAGAACCAGAAGCCGCCCCAGCCGAGCTCGTAATAGGCCCAGTAGGAACCCATGGCGATGCCGCCGGTGAGGAACATCCAGGCGACCAGCGTCCAGGGTCGCACCCAGCGCGCCCAGGAGGCGTCGATGCGCCCCTCGATCAGTGCGGCAACCGAAAAGGAGAAGCAGATCGAGAAGCCGACATAGCCGAGATAGAGCATCGGCGGATGGATGGCGAGGCCGAGATCCTGCAGGATCGGGTTGAGGTCGCGGCCCTCGATCGGCGCCGGGTTGAGGCGGATGAAGGGGTTGGACGTCGCCAGGATGAACAGGAAGAAGGCAGCGCCGATCATGCCCTGCACGGCCAGCACATTGGCCTTGAGCGTTGACGGCAGGTTGTTGCCGAAGACCGCGACCAGCGCGCCGAAGAAGGTCAGGATCAGCACCCACAGCAGCATCGAGCCTTCGTGGTTCCCCCAGGTGCCGGTGATCTTGTAGATCATCGGCTGCAGCGAATGGGAGTTCTCCCACACGCTCGCCACCGAGAAGTCGGAGCCGGCATAGGCGCTGGCAAGGGCGGCGAAGGACAGCGCGGTCAACGCGAAGCCGGTGACCGTCACCGGACCGCCGACCGCCATCAGGCGCTGATTGCCGGTGCGGGCGCCGACGAGCGGCACCAGCATCTGCACCAGCGACAGAGCGAAGGCCAGCACGAGCGCGAAATGTCCGGTCTCAACCATCAATTTGTGCTTTCCTGCCAGACGCCCTTGGCCTTCAGACCGTCGGCGACTTCCTTGGGCATGTAACGCTCGTCATGCTTGGCCAAAACGCTGTCGGCGACGAACACGCCGTCGGGGCCGAAAGCGCCCTCGGTGATGACGCCCTGATCCTCGCGGAACAGGTCGGGCAGGATGCCGGTATAGGTGACCTTGACCGATTTCTGCCTGTCGGTGACCGAGAAGGCGACGGTGGCGCCCTGGCCGCGCACGATGGTGCCCTTCTCGACGAGACCGCCGAGCCGGATGCGTTGTCCGGGCGGCAAACTCGCCGTGGCGAGATCGGCCGGCATGTAGAAATAGGAGGCCTTCTGTCCAAGCGCATAGAAGGTGAGGCCGGCAGCGGCGCCGAGGAAAGCCAGCCCCGCCACGATCACCGACAATCGCTTCTGCTTGCGCGTCATTGCCTTACTCCGTCGCCGTTACGCCGAGCGAGGCGGCGAAGGCGGTGAATTTCCTGGCCTGTTCACTGTCCGCCCCGAAGGCGGCGACAGCGCGGCCGAGCGCGGCCCGCGCCTGGTCGGCCTTGCCAAGCACGACATAGGAACGGATGAGCCGCATCCATCCTTCCTCGTCACGCGGATTCTGCTTCAATTTGTCGTCCAACCCGGCGACCATGGTCTCGATCATCGCCTGCCGGTCCTGCGGCGACATCTGTTGCGCGGCTTCCACCTGCTGCGCATCCGGGCCGTTGGCCGGCGCGGCCTTGGCGACAGCCGGCTCGCCCGCCTCGGCAAGCGCCTGCTGAACGGCGTTGCGCCAGGGCGAATCCGGCGCCAGCTGGCCGAGCATCTTTTGCCAGGCGGTGACGGCCTCGGCCTTCTTGCCTTCCTGGGCGAGGCCCACCGCCAGGTAAAAATTCGCCTTGGCGTTGGCCGGATCGAACTTCAGGGCAGCCTCGAAGGCGCTTTGGGCATCGGCCGAAACGATGCCGCCGGCAGCATTGGCGATCGCCTCGCCGAGACCCGACTGGCGCACGGCGCTGTCGCCGTCGAGGCGGATGGCGTTGCGATAAGCGGTCACGGCGTCAGGAAAGCGCTGCAGCCGAAGATAGATCGGCGCCAGCACATCCCAGCCCTTGCCGTCCGACGGATTGGCGGCGAGATGGGCTTCGGCGCGGGCGACCAGTTCGTCGACCGAGGAATCGGCCGGGTTCTTGGCCAGACGTTCGGCCAGCGGCTGCGAGGGCAGATCGGGAGAGCCGAGCATGCCGTAGAGCCCCCAACTCAACAGGGGAACCGCAAGCACGGCCACGCTGGCGACCCATCTGGCGCTGCGCGCGGGCCTGGGCGTCGCCGCGCCCGGCTGCAAAGCCGCGCCCAGACGCAGGATGCGCCGGCCGATCTCGGCACGCGCCTCCTCGGCCTCGCCCGGCTGGATCAGGCCGCGCGCCATGTCGCGGTCGAGCTCGGAAAGCTGGTCGCGATAGACTTCGAGATCGTGATCGCCGGCCGGCGACGCGCCCTTCATGCCGCCGGTGAGCGGCAACAGCACCGCCAGGCTGGCGCCCAGCGTGAGGATTGCGGCTATGACCCAGAACAGCATGCCTATTCCAATAGCGGCAGAGCCCTGCCCTGCCAACACGACCATCGTGCGACGCTTTGACGGCAGACGCCGTCGGCCGCAGGCCTAATTCCGTTCCAAAGCCGTCAGGTCAGCGGCGTCCAGCTGCCATCGGCGTTGCGGCAGGCGGTGCCGCGCGCGGTGACGCCCGCGCCGCTGGTATAGACGGTGTGGGTGTACTGGCGACAATCCTGCGAGCCGACCCGGTAGGGCTGGGCGGCGACGACCTCGCCATAATGCGAGGAGTTGTCGCTCTTCCACGTCACTTTCTGGCCACTGGTGTTGTATTCCAGCGCCTTGTATTCCGCTTCCAGGCCCTTGCGCTTTTCGGCATCGCTGAGGCCCGAGCCGACCGATCCGCCGATAAGCCCGCCATTCATGGCCGAAACGATGCTGGTCGAGACCTTGCCGCCGGCGGGCGGCGTGGAAACAGGCGTGACCGGAGAGGTTGGACCGCCCCTGCCGAGCGTCGTGCAGCCGGAAACGGCGAGCAGGGCGGAAACGAGCGCGACGCGGATCTTCATGCCAACAACCGGTTCTCTTGAGCAGGATGAGCTGGGGGCTGCGTCATCGGGGAGGATATCGAGCCCATAGTGTTGACATTTGTCGGAAATTTGGCCGCCAGCCCTTGCTCGCAAATCGATAAAAACATCATTGAAGGCTCCGCAATCTCACCACCGCCCTCAAGCCGCCCATGCCGGACCGTTCCAGCGCCAGCGAGCCTCCATACTCGTTGACGAGGTCGGCGACAATGGCGAGCCCGAGCCCTGTTCCCGGCTTCGTCTCATCGAGTCTCTTGCCACGCTTCAACACCTCCCGCGCACTGTCCTCGGGAATGCCCGGGCCGTCATCCTCTATAACGATTTCAAACAGGTTGCCGCTTCCCGAAATAGTGGCGATCGTCACGGCGACGGCGCCTTTAGCCCATTTCATCGCATTGTCGAGCAGATTGCCGAGCAGTTCCTCCAGATCTTCGCGCTCGCCGGCAAAGACGATCTCCGCCGGCGGCAGCGACAGCGTCAGCCTGGACTGCGGGTTGAGTTTCCGCAGCACGCGCACCATGCGCTCGACCAGCGGCAAAACCGGCGTGCGGAAGACGACGCTGTCGCGCTGCGCGGCGACGCGGGCGCGCTGCAGATAGTGGTCGACCTGTTTCTGCATGGAGGCGGCCTGCTCGGCGATCAACTGACCCTTGGCGCCGCCAAGCGCCCGGCCCTCATTGATCAGCACGGCGAGCGGCGTCTTCAGCGAATGGGCAAGGTTGCCGACCTGGGTGCGCGAGCGCTCGACGATGCGCCGGTTGTTCTCGATCAACGCATTGGTCTCGTTGGCGAGCGGTTCGATCTCGGCCGGGAAGCTGCCGTCGAGCCGCTGGGCGGTGCCTTCGCGCACCATGGCCAGCGCATTGCGGACCCGGCGCAAAGGCTGGAGACCCAAGAGGATGGCGATGGCGTTGATGGCGATCATGCCGACGCCGAACAGCGACAGATAGGTGAGCAGGCGGCGCTGGAAGCTGGCGATCTCCTGCTCGAGTTCGCTGTGATTGCCCATGACGCGGAAACGGGCGGCGCGGTTCTTCGCGTCCAGCACGAACTCGCTCTCGAAAACTTCGAGCTGCTCGCCCTTTATGCCCTCCATCGAATAGCTGCGCTGGAAGTTCGAGTTGAAGGGCACTTCCGCGACGCTCGGCGACAAGAGTGAAGTCGTCATCGAGGAGGAATGGATTTCGCCATGCACGCCTTCGGAAGCAGGCTCGACCGACCAATACCAGCCGGAATTCGGCTCGGAAAAGCGCAGGTCGCCGAGGTCGGGCGAGCCGGTCAGCGCGCCGTTGTCGGAAATGCCGACGGAACCGATCAGGTTGAACAGATGCGCCGAAAGCAGGCTGTCGAAGCCGCGTTCGCTGGCCTGGCGGTAAAGCGTGGTGATGAGGGTGAAGATGACGACCAGCGTCAGGATCGCCCAGATGGTGGAAAAGGCGATGACGCGGAAGGTCAGCGAGCGCGGCCAGAGCCGCAGCTTCGACAGCCGCGCGCCTATGGTTGGCTTCAGCGGTTCCGCGTCACGCCTCCGGCTCACGCATGCGATAGCCCATGCCCCGCACGGTTTCGATCATGTCGATGCCCATCTTCTTGCGAAGCCGGCCGACAAACACCTCGATAGTGTTGGAATCGCGGTCGAAATCCTGGTCGTAGAGATGCTCGACCAGCTCGGTGCGCGACACCACCTCGCCCATATGATGCATCAAGTAGGCGAGCAGCCGGAACTCGTGCGAGGTGAGTTTGAGCGGCACGCCGTTGACGTCGGCCTTGGACGCCTTGGTGTCGAGGCGCAGCGGCCCGCAAGTGAGCTCCGACGATGCATGGCCGGCCGCGCGGCGGATCAGCGCCCGCACCCGCGCCAGCACCTCCTCGATGTGGAAGGGTTTGGTCACATAGTCGTCGGCGCCGGCGTCGATGCCGGCCACCTTGTCGCTCCAGCGGTCGCGCGCGGTCAGGATCAGCACCGGCATCTTGCGGTCACCGCGGCGCCAGCGCTCGACGACGCTGATGCCGTCCATCTGCGGCAGGCCGATATCGAGGACCACGGCATCGTAAGGCTCGGTGTCGCCAAGGAAGTGCCCCTCCTCGCCGTCATAGGCGCGGTCGACCACATAGCCGGCGTCGACCAGCGCGTCGGCCAGCTGCCGGTTGAGATCCTTGTCATCCTCGACGACGAGCACGCGCATGGGTTGAAGCCTGTTGCTGGGTAGACGTATAGGCCGATTCCCCGGCCTGGGAAACGAGAGGGTCAGCCCATCGGGACGACGATTTCCGAGCGGCGCGGACGCTGTCCGTCCTTGCCGGGGACCAGCACGACGATGACGCAGACCTGCTGGCCGCCCCGCGTCGCCTGCGAGGCCTTGGCCAGCGTGCCGCCATTCTGCGCGGCGACCTGCTGGCCGATGGCGTAGCAATCGCCAGCGGCAAGCACGACCGGCTGGTCGACCGACGGGTCGATGACCGGCATTGCCGTCGTCTGCGACGCAAAGAGGCCGGCTGCGGCAAGCGCCAGCACTGCTTTGCGGAGATGGGAGCCAAGATTGGTCATGATCACGGTTCTAACGCATATGGGCTGAACGTGAAATGAACGGTGAACAATCGAAAATCCATGCCCGCCATTCCCCCTGCGCGAGACAAATGAATGCACCCTGTGACGCCAGTGCAGTCGCCAGGGGCTTCCTCAGGCCCCGGGTGCAAATTCATAGCCGGAAAATCAGTCGGCCCGCTACGCTTTTCGGGTGCGGATTCTCCATCCAGCCCTAGCTAGTGCGTTTCACCGTTTCATGGAAACGGCGAACCGCCCTATCTCTCTAATTTAACGCAATTCCGGACGGAAAACCGATCACACTTTTCTTGGAATTGCTCCGGTGTAGGAACGCCGCACGACCATGGGAGCACGCGATGACGCGCGATGATATTGCCGATCTCTATCGGGGCTACATCGCCTGCCTGAACGACCAGGAGTGGGACAATCTCGGCCGCTTCGTCGGCGATGAGGTGCAGTACAATGGCGAGACGATCGGGCTTTCGGGTTATCGCCGCATGCTGGAAGGCGATTTCGAGGCCATTCCCGACCTGCGCTTCAACATCGAGTTCCTGATTTCGGAGCCGCCGCGCGTGGCGGCGCGACTGCATTTCGACTGCCGGCCCAAGGGAGTGCTGTTCGGCCTGCCGGTGCACGGCAGGCGGGTTTCCTTCGCCGAGAACGTCTTCTACGAATTCCACGACCGACGGATTCGCGAGGTCTGGTCGGTCATCGACAAGGCCGCCATCCAGGCGCAGCTCTGAGGTCCGCCAGCCTCTCACGCGTCTTCCTGCGTCAAGGCGTGGAAGCGCAGCAATCCATGATGGACCGCAAGGTCCTCGTCATAGCGCGCCTCGGCGAATTCCAGCGACAGGCGCGTCTGACCGCGCGAGCCGATGGAAAGTGCTGCGCCATCGAGGCGCGCCTTGATGCTGTTCATGATGAGGCGTGTCTCGGCCTCGCCTTGAGCTTTCGACCAGACGTGCAAGGTGATGAGTTGGTCGCCATCGTTGTCGGCGCCGGTGTCCAGGTCGAAGGCACTGGTACGGCCGTAGGTCACGTGTGGAAAGGCGGCATTGTCGTTTGCCTGTTCGAGCAGGCCAGCGCCGCCGAGAAGCGCCGATAGCGACGCATCGGTCTTCAGCCTCAGGAACAAGGCCTGCATCAGATCGCCAGGCGCCGTCATCTACCGTCCATCGCCAACACATGTCTCCGCGCCGCAGCCAATTCCGGCAACGTAGCCGCGCTCGCGATCCGATGCCAGATCGCGAATCGGTTTGACTATAGCGTGAAGGGCGAAGGTCTCGAATTTATTACGTTTTCGTCAAATCATGAGACCGGAGCCGCGCCGCCTTCCTCGGTGCGCTTGGCAATGAACTCGTCGAGCACGCCCGCGGTGGCGGCAGCGGAGGCCGGCGGCTGGAAATCGGAAAGAATCCGCTTCCAGATGCCGGTCGCGCGCTCCGTGGCGGTCTTGCCGCCGGCTTGCGTCCAATTGCCGAAATTCGACCAGTCGGCCACCAGCGGCTCATAGAAGGCGGTGCGGTAGCGCGTCATGGTATGCGCCGCCGAGAAGAAATGGCCGCCGGGCTGCACTTCGGCGATGGCCTCGAAGCCCATCGCATCCTCGTCGCCCGGGGTCTTCGCGCAAAGCTCTGCGACCGTCTGCAAGGCTTCGATGTCGGTGATCAGCTTCTCGAGGGAAACGCTCAAACCGCCTTCCAGCCAGCCGGCGGCATGGATGCAGACGGTCGCGCCGGCCAGCACCGAGCCCCACAGCGCGAACTGCGTCTCGTGCGCTGCCTGCGCGTCGGAGATATTGGCGGCGCTGCCGCCGCCGGATCGCCATGGCAGGCCGGTGAAACGCGCAAGCTGGCCCGCGCCGAGCGTGGCCTTGACATGCTCCGGCGTGCCGAAGGCCGGCGCGCCTGACTTCATGTCGACATTGGAGGAGAAGGAACCATAGACCACAGGCGTGCCTGGGCGCGCGATCTGGGCGAGCGTCAGGCCCGCCAGCGCCTCGGCATGCTGCAGCGCCAGCGCGCCGGCAACCGTGATCGGCGCCATCGCGCCTGCCAGGCAGAAGGGCGTGATGATCGATATCTGGCCGGCGCGGGCGAAGTCGATGATGCCCTGCGCCATCGGGATGTCGAGTTGTCGCGGCGAGTTGGTGTTGATGACCGTGTAGCTATGGGCGCTGCCGGCAAACTCGTCTTCGGACAGGCCGCGCGCCAGCCGGATCATCGCGAAACTGTCCTCGACCTGCGGCGTGCCGCGGGCAAAGACGAAGGGCACCTTGTCGGACAGCGTCAGTTGCGCCCGGCCGGTGGCATAGTGGCGAAAGCGCGTGTCGACGTCCTGCGGCTCGACGCAGGGGCCGAGCATATGCAGCACGTCGAAATGCTGGATCAACTTGATGAATTCCTCGAAGGCCTGGAGCGTGCCCGGCCGGCGGCCGCGCTCAAGATCGGTGACGTTCGGGGCGCCGGAGCCGGCCAGGAAGGTCATCGAGCCGAGCTCGAGCATCAGATCCCGCGAGCGGTCGCCGCCAAGGGCGGGAATCGCGCGCGGCGCCGCGGCAAGTGCTGCCTCGACCATGTCGCGGCCGATCCTGACCATCTGGCTGTCTTCGTCGACCAATGCGCCGGCCCTGGCGTAGATGGCGCGGGCCTCGGGCAGCAGCACCTTGATGCCGAGCTCCTCCAGCACGCGCAGCGCGGTAGCGTGGATCGCGGCGACCTGGTCGTCGGAAAAGATCGGCTGCGGCAGGAAGGGGTTCTTCAGCGACCGATAATTCGGATGGCGACTGGATTCGCTGCCCGCCTCGCCGGTGCGTCCCCGCCGGCGCTCGCGCCTGAGATCACGTGCGGCCTCGTCAATCATGGCAGCTCCTCCTCATTGCCGCATCGCCTTGCCTTCAGCGTCGTAGGGCGAGGCCGCGATGACGCGCGCCGGCCGTTCGACCCCGACAATGTGTACGGAAAGCTCGGTGCCCTCCCCGGCGAAATCGTCATCGAGCAACGCCAGGGCGACGCTCTTGCCGACGGTGTAGCCGTAGCCGCCGGAGGTGACGAAGCCGACGCGCCGGCCCTTGGACCAGACCGGCTCGAAGCCGCTGGCATCGGCGTCGACAGCGTCGACCTCAAGCGTCACGATCCGTCGCGAGACGCCCACCTCGCGTTCCTTGAGCGCGGCCTGGCGGCCGATGAAATCGCCCTTGTCGAAGGCGATGAAGCGGTCGAGCCCGGTCTGGCCGGGCGTGTAGCCTTGGGTGAATTCGCGCGACCAGATGCCGAAACTCTTTTCCAGCCTGAGCGAATTCAGCGCGTAATAGCCGATCTCGGCCAAGCCGAGGTCCTCGCCGGCGGCAAGCAGTGTCTCACGCAGGCTCGAATGCATAGTGGCCGGACAGTTGATCTCGAAGCCGAGCTCGCCGGCAATGGACAGCCGCGCCACCCGGGCCCGCGCCGTGCCGATGTCGAACACGCCGCAAGCCATGAACGGCAAGGCTGCCGCCGAGACGTCCTGATGCGCGATGCGTTCGACAATCCGGCGTGCGTTCGGACCGGTGACGAGGAAGCCGGACATGGCGTCCGAGATGTCGGTGATGGAGACGCCTTCGGCGATGTGCGCCTCGAACCAGCGCATGTGGAATTCGCGCAAATAGTAGGAGCCCATGATCCAGTATTCGCCGCCGCCCCAGTTGAGCACGGTGAGATCCCCCTTCAGCCGGCCGTCGGACCCAAGCATCGGCGCCAGCTTCGCGCGGCCGGGCTTCGGCAGCCGGCAGGCGAGCAGCCGGTCCAGCCAGGCCTCGGCGCCGGGGCCTGACACGGCATAGCGCGAGAAGGCCGTCGTATCGACGAGGCCGGCGGCGCGGCGGACCTGCAGCACCTCGTCGCCGACGATCTCGAAAGCGTTGGAGCGCTTCAGCGTCGTCTCCTCGCGGAATCCCATCGGCGCGAAATAGGCCGGGATCTCCAGGCCCCAGGATGCCGTCCATTCGGCGCCGGCGGCGCTCATGCCGTCATAGGCGCCCGGACGCTTCAGCGGTCGGCCGGCAGGCAGGCGCTCGTTGGGGAAGGTCATGACGAAGCGGCGGGCATAGAACTGGCCCGTGGTTTGCCGCAGATACTCGCGGTTGGCGGCGAAGGCGCCATAGCGGGCGATGTCCATGCCGAAGATGTCGGCTTGCGGCTCGCCGCAGATCATCCACTCGGCCAGCGACTTGCCGACGCCGCCGCCCTGGCTGAAGCCAGCCATGACGCCGCAGGCGACCCAGTAGTTCTTCAGCCCCCTGACCGGGCCGACCAGCGGATTGCCGTCCGGCGTGAAGGTGAAGGCGCCGTTCACCCATTTGCGGATGCCGGCCTTCGCCAGGCATGGGAAGCGTTGATAGGCCTTGGAGAGCTCCGGGCTGATGCGGTCGATGTCCTCGGGGATCAGCTCGATGCCGTAATCCCAGGGCGCGCCGTCCATGTTCCAGTGTTTCGGGTTCTGCTCGTAGACGCCGAGCAGCACGCCCTTGCGCTCCTGACGCAGGTAGGAGAAGCCGTCGAGATCGACGGCCAGGCCGAGCTCCTTGTCGAGGGCTGCGACTTCGGGAATGTCCTCGGTGACGAAATAATGGTGTTCCATCGGCGTCACCGGAAGGTCGACGCCAGCCATCAGCCCGATCTGCTTGGCCCACAGGCCGCCGGCATTGACGACATGCTCGGTGACGATCGTGCCCTTTTCCGTGACCACGTCCCAGCCGCCATCGGCGCGCGGTTCCAGCTCGATGACGCGGTTGCGCAGGATCACATCGGCGCCGCGCTTTCTGGCGGCGCCGGCATAGGCGTGCGTGGTGCCATAGGGATCGAGATGGCCCTCGTTGGAATCATAGAGGCCGCCGAGCACGTCGCTGACATCGACGATCGGGCAGATCTCCTTGATCTCCTCGGGCGTCACCAGTCGGGCCGTCTCGATGCCGACGGACTGAAACACCGCCCAGGCCGATTTCAGCCATTCCCAGCGCTGCGGGTCGCTCGCCATGTTGACGCCGCCGGTCATGTGCAGGCCGGCATTCTGGCCCGACTCGGCCTCGATCTCGCGGTAGAGTTTGATCGTGTAGTCCTGCAGCGCCGCGACATTGGGATCGGCGTTGAGCGCGTGAAAGCCGGCGGCCGCATGCCAGGTCGAGCCAGCCGTCAGCTCGGCGCGCTCGATCAGCGCGACGTCGCTCCAGCCAAACCGCGTGAGATGGTAGAGCACCGAGGCGCCGACCACGCCTCCCCCGATGACCACTGCCCGGTAATGCGATTTCACGAGCCTCTCCCTCTCGTTGGAGGCCCCACCAATACACCTTCTGGACATATGTGTCTAGACACTTCTGTCCAGAGCTTGCGTTGCGTTTCTCGCCATGCCTATTGTGCGGCCATGATCATGACCGCTCCGCAGGCCGAACCGCCGCCCGGCAACGTCAAGGTGACGCGCTCCGACTGGATTAAACTGGCGCTCGATATGCTGATTTCAGACGGTATCGAGAGCGTGCGCGTGCTGACGCTCGGCCAGAAGCTCGGCGTGTCGCGCTCGAGCTTCTACTGGTATTTCAACAGCCGGCAGGACCTGCTCGACCAGTTGCTTGCGCATTGGCACGACACCAACACCACGGCGATCGTCGAGCGTGCCCGCCGGCCGGCGGAGACCATCATCATGGGCGTGATGAACGTCTTCGAATGCTGGGCCGACGAGCGCCTGTTCGACCCCAGGCTCGATTTCGCCGTTCGCGAATGGGCCAGGCGCGCGGCCGACGTGCGGCGCATGATCGACCAGGCCGACGACGAGCGCCTCAGCGCCATCCGCGACATGTACCGCCGGCACGGCTATGACGGCGAGGACGCCTTCATCCGCGCCCGCGTCCTCTATTACATGCAGATCGGCTATTATGTGCTCGACCTCAAGGAACCGGTCGAGGCGCGCGTCAGCCATCTCGCCGCCTATCTGCGTTCCTTCACCGGCCAGGAGCCGACCGAGGCGGATGTGGCGCATTTCATGCGCTTCATCGCGGCGCGGTGATATAGTCTGCCGTCCACGGCCAGGGCGCCACCAATCAACAAAGCTTGCGCTGTTGCTTCGCTGCCCTTGTGAGCGATGCTAAAATGGTCGATTAGTCTTGCGGGGGAGGCGCCCGAAATTGCCATGCAGTTTCCGGGCGAAAGTGCGTTGGGGCGGAAGTCTGGAATGGCAAGTCCTTCGAAACCAAGCAAGAGAAGAGGTCGTATCGCTTCGGCTCTGCTCGCTGTGGACGCCTGGCTCGATTCCTCGCTCTACGAGATCGGTTTCAAGGCCCGCGAATTCTGGGAAGCGGCGACCATCTTTTCCCGGCGGTTCCGGGTGCATGGCTGGCGCCGCGCCATCATCGAGGTGCTGAGCGAAGGTTTCACCATGGGCGCCGGCGGCTTCGTGGTGCTGCTCGCGCTTGCCATGCCTGCCTTCGACATCACCACCGGCGACTGGCGCAACCAGGGCGACTTCGCCGTCACCTTCCTCGACCGCTACGGCAACGAGATCGGCCAGCGCGGCATCATCCAGCGCGATTCCGTGCCAGTCGACGAGATGCCGGACATCGTCATCAAGGCGGTGCTGGCGACCGAGGACCGGCGTTTCTTCGACCATTACGGCATCGACGTGCTGGGCCTGTCGCGCGCGGTCTTCGAGAATGTGCGCGCCAATTCGGTGGTCCAGGGCGGCTCCAGCATCACCCAGCAGCTCGCCAAGAACCTGTTCCTGTCCAACGAGCGCACCCTCGAGCGCAAGATCAAGGAAGCCTTCCTGTCGCTATGGCTGGAAGCGAACCTTTCCAAGAAAGAGATCCTGCAACTCTATCTCGACCGCGCCTATATGGGCGGCGGCACGTTCGGCATCGAGGCGGCGGCGGATTTCTATTTCGGCAAGAGCGTCAAGGACCTGAGCCTGGCCGAGGCAGCGATGCTGGCCGGGCTGTTCAAGGCCCCGACCAAATACGCCCCGCACATCAACCTGCCGGCGGCCCGCGCGCGCGCCAATGTGGTGCTGTCCAACCTTGTCGATGCCGGCTTCATGACTGAAGGCCAAGTGCTGCAGGCTCGGCTGCATCCGGCCGACGTCGTCGACCGCGGCGAACAGAAGAGCCCGGATTATTTCCTCGACTGGGCCTTCGACGAGGTGAAGAAGATCGCCAAGCCCGGCCAGCACTCGCTGGTCGCCCACACCACTTTCGACGCCAACATCCAGAAGGCGGCCGAGGAGTCGGTCGAGTTCCATCTTCGCCAGTTCGGCAAGGAATACAACGTCACCGAAGGCGCGGTGGTGGTGATCGAGACCAACGGCGCGGTGCGTGCCATCGTCGGTGGCCGCGACTATGGCACCAGCCAGTTCAACCGCGCCACCAAGGCGCTGCGCCAGACCGGTTCATCCTTCAAGCCCTATGTCTATGCCACCGCCATGGAACATGGCTTCACGCCGGACTCGGTGGTTTCCGGTGGCCCTATCAGCTGGGGCAGTTGGTCGCCGCACAATTACAATGGCGGCTCGGCTGGCAACGTCACGCTGCTTACGGCGATCGCCAAGTCGATCAACACCGTGCCGGTGCGGCTCGCCAAGGACTACCTCGGCATCGGTCCGATCAAGGCGATGGCCGAATCGATGGGTGTCGAATCGCCGCTGGAATCGCACAAGACCATGGTGCTCGGCACATCGGGCATGACGGTGATGGACCAGGCGACCGGCTACAGCGTCTTTGCCCAGAACGGTTTCGTCGGCTCGCGCCACGGCATCACCCAGCTCGTTACCCGCACCGGCGACGTGGTCTATGACTGGGCCAAGGACGCGCCGCCACCACATCGGGTGCTGTCGGAAAAGGCGCTGAAAAACATGAACACCATGCTGGCGGCGGTGCCGGTTATAGGCACCGCGAGACGCGCCCAGCTTCCGAACATTGTCGTTGCCGGCAAGACCGGGACGACACAATCCTACCGCGATGCCTGGTTCGTCGGCTTCACCGGCAACTACACCGCCGCCGTCTGGCTCGGCAATGACGACTTCACGCCGACCAATAAAATGACCGGCGGTTCGCTGCCGGCGATGGTCTGGCAGCGGCTTATGGTCTACGCGCATCAGAACATCGACCTGAAGCCGATCCCGGGCATCGATCATCCGTGGGTCGACCCGGAGGTCGCGGCCAAGGCCGAGGAAGCGGCGAAGAAGGAAGCCGACGCGGCGGCGGCGCAGGCCGAGGCCGAACGCCCGCCGGTGCTTTCCGGCCGCACCACTCAGACGCTGAGGGAAATGAGCAAGGCGTTCCAGGCCGCGCCCGTGCTGGGCGCCCCCACCCTGCCGGAGACGCTTTCGGCGCTTTAGGACCGCGTTGGCGTGAAGCCGGCTTGCCACGGTACCCCGCGCCGCGATATCCCGGGCAACCTCCTCTGTTTGCGGCTCTCATGCTCAAGAACGCCATCCTGACGCTGCTTTCGCTTGCCATGGCCATCGGGCTTGGCGGCTACAGCGTCTGGTATGCGCTCAACGCCCAGGACGGCGTCGGCGCGATCCGCATCGGCCAATGGACCGCCTTCCCCGAAGTCGGGACGCTGGCGGCCGACCCCTATTCCAAGGCGCGCGTGGCACGCGAGGGCGTGCTGGCGCTCGGCCAGGCCGAGGGGCTTGCCTTCGTGGCAGAGCGCGACGATGCGGGCGAGCCGCTGAAACGCGAATGCGCCTACACGATCGAAGGCGGTTATCCCACTGCCCGCTTCTGGACGCTCTATGCCGCCGACCAGTCGCTTGGCGTGATCGACACAGGCAAGCCGAGGCAGTCGGCGCTGCAATCCTACGAAGTGCTGCGCCAGCCCGACAATTCCGTCGTCATTTCCGTCGGCAATCGCCCGGCTCCCGGCAACTGGCTGCTGACCGGCGGCTCCGGCAAGATGTATTTCGTGCTGACCTTCTACGACACGCCGATCGCCTCGAGCACCGGCCTCTCGGACGTCACACTGCCGCGCATCCTGAAGGCGGGCTGCAATGCGTAGCCTGCTGCACGCCCTCATCCTCGGCCTGCTCGGCGCCGGCATCGTGCACATCGTGGTGCTGTTCCTGGTGCCGGAATTTTCCGAACGCGATGCCTGGTCGCGGCTGGCGATGGCTTCGGACCTCTACAAGATGACGCGGCTCGACGCCGAGGCCGGCGGCGCGCCGGTGGTGAAATTGGTCGATCCGCTGTTTTATGCCGCCGCCTGCCGATTCGATCTCACGGACGGGCTGGTCAGGATCAAGGCGCCCGGCGACGTGCCGTTCTGGTCGGCCTCGGTCTATGACCGCAGCGGCCACAACATCTATTCCTTCAACGATCACAACGCCAATGGCGAAAAACTCGATGCCATCGTGCTGACGCCGGCGCAGATGATCGACGTGCGGCGCGACCTTCCGGAGGATCTGCAGGGCGCGATCTTCGTCGAGGCGCCGATCGATGAAGGCATCTTCGTCGTCCGCGCCTTCGTGCCGGATGAGAGCTGGAAGCCGATCGTGTCGCGCTTCCTCGAGCAGAGCGCCTGCGAATTGCAGGATTACTGAGAAAGGCGCCCGATCAGTGATGCGGCTTGGCAGGTGGCGGGGAGCGCGGCCTGTCGGGGCCGCTCTCGCCGGGCCGTGCCTCACCGACCTGCGGATGCAACTCATAACGGACGCCGGGGAATATGATGACCGCCGCCGCCGTCGTCGTGTCGTGACTGGCTCGATTTACAGGTGCCGCTCGCGGCACAAAAGACAGGACCATGCCCATGGTTCGCGCATTCCCTCTCGGTTTCCCCGGAGCACAACGCAACGCCTCCAAAGTTGATTAAGGGGCGTAGAGGGTTAACGGAGCGCTAACGGATCGCGGCTAATTTGATGTTTGTTTTCCTGAAGGTGCGAAACCGGCCCGGCCGGATCGTGCGGTTCGGGAGTGTGTCGAGCGTCGGGCGTATCCTCCGTGTCATCTTCGGATTTCAGGCAAATCGCTATCCGGACCGAAGCTGGAAAGGCCGAAAGGCTGTTCCGTGCCGCGGTGTCGGCGTTCTGCTCGCTGACGCGCCCGTCGCGCCGCGAGATCGCCCAGCTCGAAGACCTGACGCTGCCGCTGTTCGACGCGGTTTCTGTCGAGTCGCGCCGCTATGTCGCCGCGGCTCTTTCCGAATGTGAATATGCGCCGGCCGCGCTGGTGCGGCGGCTGGCCGAAGAGCCGGTCGAGATCGCAGCCTCCCTGCTCACCCGCTCCAACGCGCTGAGCGACATCGACCTCATCGCGCTGATCGGCCGGCACGGGCTGCCGCACGCGCGCGCCATCGCGCGCCGCAAGGAGCTCAACCCGACGATCGCCGACCTGATCCGCGCGCTGGAAAGACCGGCGCTGGTCAAGACGCGGCCGCCGGAAACGGTCACGAAGCTCACGCCGAAGCCGGAGCCCGTGACCAAGGCGGACGACCGCCCCGCGCATGGCGAAGCAGCAGAGAACGCGCGGCGCCGCCTGCGGTCGATGATGCGCCCGACCGGTGACGCTGCCGACGTCAATACCTTCCTCGGCCAGCCGGCCTATGTGAAACTGCGCGAGACGGCGCTGACGGGGAACGCGGCCTTCTTCCAGACCGCGCTTGCCGACGCGCTGGATATCGACTTCGCGACGGCCCGTTCGGTGACCGGGCAGTCGAGCTATGCTGCGCTGCTTGCGGCGCTGCGGGCCCTCGATCTCAGCGAAGACATGGCATTCCTGATCGCGGTCGCGGTCTATCCCGGCGAGTTCCCGCATCCGCAGGCGATCCGCCTGTTCCTCGACCGCTACCGGCTGCTGCATCGCGAGGCGGCGCTGGACAAGGTACGCGCCTGGAAGGCCGAGACTCTTTCACGGGCGATCCGCGGCAATGCTGCCGCTGCGGTAGACACCGAAAGCCGCGAAGCCTCGAACAGCGACGAGGCGAGCGCCGGCCTCAAGGCGTCCTGACGCGGTTAATCCGCCTTCACGGAAAGAAGCTCTTCGACGGGAATGGTCCCGCCCTCGATCTCGACCACCCAGATGTCGGGATCGAATTTCTTCTCCCGCTCCAGCCGCGCATCGAAAGCCGAGCCATCGTCGCTCGCACCGAGCATGGCGAAGAAGCGCTCATCGGGCTTGGCCGAATCGTAGCTCGTCTGCGGCGCCGGCCCATAAAGGGCCACCTCTCCCATCCGATCTCGCGAAAGCACGAAGACAGCGCCGGCCTCGGTCGCGCCGCGCTTGACGATTGCGGCAAAGCCGCCGGCGCCGAAGACGCGGCGCACAAGGGCCGAGACCCAGAGATCGGCGGTCACGCGCATGAGAGGTTTCCGGATGCCACTCAAGCATCTAACAAATCTTGTTAGAGTTTGTGAAGACCGCTATATAAATAGCGATGAAAAGCCAAGCAATGCGCACCCTCACCATATCGCTTACGCCGAAACAGGCCGCTCGTCTGCAGGATGCGGTCGAGAGCGGCAACTATGCCTCGAACAGCGAAATCGTCAGGGAGGCCCTCAGGCTGTGGGAGCACCGCGAGGAGCTTCGCGTGCGCGAACTCGCACAGTTGAAGCAGGCTTACCACGAAGGGATGGCGAGTGGCGAAGGTCAGGACGTCGATCGCCGGGCCTTTCTCCGCGCTCTGAAAGCCGAGCGCACGGAACGTGGCTAGCTATCGACTTACACCTCGCGCGGAACAAGACCTCAAGAACATTTGGCGCCATATTGCGGCCGACAGCGAAAGGGCGGTGGATGGCCTCGTAGAGCGCATTTTCGACAGACTGGAGCTCGCCTGCAGTCATCCCAATATGGGGGTTGCCCGGCCAGAGTTGAGCGCCACGGCACGTATTCTCGTGGAGGGTTGATATATCGTTATCTACGAGCCAATGGACTACGGCATCCTGGCTGTGGCCATTGTTCACGGGATGAGAGACCCCGACCATTGGCTTGAATAGACAGCTTTCGGACGCCGCCGCTCAGTTCGTCAGGCCGATCTCGCGCATCTTGACGTAGACCGCCTCGTCCGGCTCGCCGGTTTCGGGCAGCCCGAAGAGCGCCTGGAATTCCTTGATCGCGGACTTGGTGCGGGCGCCAACCTTGCCGTCGAGCTGCATGTCGCTATTGCCGAAAGCCTTCAGGCCGGCCTGGATCCTGACGATGCGGGCGTCAGGAGATAATGTAGGGTCACTGGCCGGGGCCGAGACCGGAATTACCGATGGCTTGGCCGACGACGTCGCGGCTGCCGCGTCGGCCGGCCGCGGCGCCGGGTGCGGGATGGCCGCCGTGGTCTGGCGAGCGCCAAGCTGGTCGAGCAGCGCCGTGTCGATCTCGCCCGAGCCGGGCAACCCGACTTTCAACTGATAGGCCTGGATGGCCTTGCGCGTGGCCGGTCCGGTGAGACCATCGACCGTGCCGTCGTAGAAGTTGAGGTCCTTCAGAATGCCCTGCACCTGCTGGACGACCGGATCCGGCTTGGCCACCGGCTGCGCCGGCGCCTGGCGCACGATGTTGATGGTGGTTTCCGGTTCGTCGGAGACGGTGTGCGGGAAATTCACGATGGTCCGGGTGGCGAAGAAGGCGCCGGTATGCGGAAAGGGCTGATACCAGAGCGCGTTGGCCGAGACGTAGAACAGCGTCACCAGGAAAGCGGTCGAGCCGCCGACCAGGACCGGATTGCTGGCGATCAGCTGACCGACGGCAACCGCGCCCTCGGCAAGGGCGCCGCGCTCTGGTTCGACCACCTTAGGCCGTTTTGCGGAGCGAGCCATTGCTGTCCCCATCTGCATCCCCCTTCGGCTTGGCCGCCGGCATGGCCAGCACGCCGGATGGCGCACCCGAACGCCGCTTCGGCCCATTCACCGGCAGGCCGATCGTCACCGTGGTGCCCTCACCCGGCGCGCTCTCGATCGACATCGTGCCCTCGTGCAGCGCCACCAGGCCCTTGACCAGCGACAGGCCGAGCCCGGTTCCCTCGAAACGGCGCGTGTAGTCGTTCTGGATCTGCATGAACGGCTTGCCGAGATTGGCCATGTCCTCCTCGGCGATGCCGATGCCGGTGTCGCTCACCCAGAAATGCAGGTGCGAGCCGACACGCTTGGCGCCGATCACCACGCTGCCGCCATCGGGCGTGAACTTCACGGCGTTCGAAGCGAGATTGATCAGGATCTGCTGGATCGCCCGGCGGTCGGCATTGATCTCGCCCGCATCCGGGGCGATCTGCGTGGCAAGAACTATGCTCTTGGCGTCGGCCAGCGGCCGCATCATCGAGCGGCACATGTCGACGGCCTCGACAAAGCGGAACGGCTCCAGCTCGGTCGCGTAGGCGCCCGCCTCGATGCGCGACACATCGAGGATCGAGGTGACGACGGACAAGAGATGCTGGCCGGATTCCCTGACCAGGCCGACATATTCCTTCTGGCGCGGATCCCTGAAGGCGCCGAACATCTCATGCAGCAGCATGTCGGAAAAGCCGATGATGGCGTTGAGCGGCGTGCGCAGCTCGTGGCTGACCACCGCCAGGAAGCGGCCCTTGGCCACTTCGGCGGCCGCAGCGGCCTCCCTGGCTTCCGCAAGCTCGTCGCGAAGTGCCGCCACGTCGTCGTTTTCGCGCAGGACCAAGGTGAAGACGTCGCGGTCGACTTCGCCGCGCAGCAGATCGAGGCTGAACGGGCGGAAATTGTCGGTCGCGCCGGAACCCTCGCGCGGCAAGCGGACGCGCAGATCAAGCCGGCGCTTCGGCGCGCCCTCGCGCATGTCGGCCAAAGCGGTGAGATAGGCAACGCGGTCGGAAAGATGGACGCGATCGAAAAGGCCGGTGCCGAGCAGGAGCTCCGGCGCCAATTTGAGGGTCGAACGCGCCCGGGCGGACGCGTCAAGCACGTCGCCCTGGCGGCCGGCGCGCAGCACGACAGCGTCGATGACGTCCTCAAGACGATCGCCGGCAGCCTCCGCCATCCGCAAGCCGGCCGGGTTGGCGATGGCGGCGGCCCGCGGCACCAGCGTCAGCGCCCAGGCGAGCGGCAGCAGCCAATGCCAGGTGGCGATTTCGCCGAGCGGCAAGACCTGCCCGGCAAAGGGCTGCAGCACGATGGCGGCAAGCGCCGCCAGCGCGCCCCACAGCGCAGCGCGCCGCGACCCCGAGACCCACCAGGTTTCGACCGGCAATGCGACGGCAAGGAGTGCCGCCGGCGAGGCCAATCCGCCCGCCGCCGCGACGGCGCCGGCAAGGGCAAGGCCGCCGAGCGCGACCGCCATGCGGCCGGCAAGCGCCATGTGGCCGGTGGCGGCCACCAGAAGCGCTGCGAACCAGCACAGGCCAAAAGCGGCAAAGATCGCCGCTACCGTGACGGCCGCGCCGAGACTCGCGGTGACGAGCGTGACCGCCGCACCCGCGGCAAGGAAGGGCGCGGCGAGCATGACGCCGATGAAGCGACGCTGGCGCAGGCGTTCCGCCTCACCCGTCACGGTCGGGTGAACCATGCGCTCGCAGCCGGCGGCAACCGCGCCAGGCAATTGAACGTATCTGGCTGAAATCGAACTCAACGCACGCGTACCCGGTCGTAAAAAACGCCTGCCTGGCAGGTGACTCGTCAATTGGCTTGAAACTCGCATCCAGCGTTTAAGGAATGGATAAGGCTGGCGAAGCCGGCGCCCGCCCTAGGCGGTGGTGACGATTTAACTATTTGAGCCAGATGGCGATAGCGGCGAGTTTGACGAAGCCCATGAAGTTGGCG